>JBFKCG010000025.1:0-19737 GCA_041620675.1 Nevskiales bacterium | reverse complement strand
GGCGTCATCAAAGGCATCGCCGAAGGATGCCGACAAGCTGGCTGTGCGCTCATCGGCGGCGAGACCGCTGAAATGCCCGGCATGTATGCGCTCGGTGACTTCGATCTTGCTGGTTTCTGCGTGGGTGTCGTGGAAAAGGACGACATCCTGGATGGCAGCCAGGTCAAAACCGGTGACGCCGTGATTGGACTGGCCTCCTCCGGTCCGCACTCCAACGGTTACTCGCTCATCCGCAAGATCATCGAAGTGGGCGAGCATGACCTGAGCCAGCCTTTCGAGGACTCGACCTTGGGCAAGGTCCTGCTCAAGCCCACGCGCATCTACGTCAAGCCCCTGCTTGAGCTGCTCAAGAATCGCACCGTGCATGCGCTGGCGCACATTACCGGTGGCGGGCTGCTGGAAAACATCCCCCGGGTGTTGCCGGCCGGCACCGCAGTCCGACTGGATCGTAGCGCCTGGCAGCGACCGGCCATCTTTGATTGGTTGCAGGCTGAAGGCGGGATTAACGATGTCGAGATGCACCGCACCTTCAACTGCGGTATTGGCATGATCGTGGTATTGCCGGCTGCACACGTCGATGCCACCTTGCAGCAACTGCGTTCCGCCGGTGAAACCGCGAGCTTGATAGGCGAAGTCATCACCCAGCCGGCGGGCGAACCCCAAGTCATCCTGCAATAACGATGTGCGCATGATGCGACTGGTGGTGCTGATCTCGGGTACCGGGCGCAACCTTCAAGCCATACTGGAAGCCCAGCGACTGGGACGCTTGCAGGGTCGTGTTTGTGCCGTCATTAGCAACAGGCCGGATGCTGCGGGCCTGCAATTTGCACGCGACGCTGCCATACCCGCGATAACGCTCTCGCATCGTGACTTCCCTGATCGCGATAGCTTTGACGCTGCACTGAGCCAGGAAATTGATCGTCACGCCCCAGACTTCGTTGTCCTGGCTGGCTTCATGCGTATACTCGGTTCAGACTTTGTTCAGCGCTATCGTGGCAGGCTACTGAACATTCACCCGTCCCTGTTGCCCAAGTACCCAGGCCTGCAGACGCATGCCAAGGCCCTGGCGAATGGTGAAGCCTGGCATGGTGCCAGTGTGCACTTTGTAACGGAGGCCGTGGACGGTGGTCCTGTCATCCTGCAAGGTCAGGTAAGGATTCGCCCGGATGATACGAACGACAGCCTGGCCGATCGGGTCATGCGCGAGGTGGAACAGGTGATCTATCCGGAGGTCATCGCCTTGGCCTGTGCCGGGCGATTGCAGATGAGAAATGACCAGGTCATCGTGGACGGCAAGGTCCTGACAGCGCCCCTGCAGCTTGATGAGTTACGAACGGAACATTAAAGAATGATTAGACAACCACTATTCAGATGCGGCCTGGTGGCCTTCATGGTCTTGCTGCCGAATCTTGCATGGTCGGCCGTTCTATCCAACTTCACGGCCATTTATCAGGTCGAGCGTGAAAGCACGCCGTTGGGTCATGCCCGCTTCACGCTGTCGCCGCAGGGAGAAAATTGTTACCTCTATCAAGGCATCGCAAAACCGGAAGGACTGGCCGCACTTCTCGTCGGGGAGACGGTCGAGCAAAGCCACTTTTGCATTGCCGGCGGCAAGCTCAGACCGGTGACCTACCGTACCAGCGAAGATGGCGGCAAGGGCGACAACTACACGTTGACGTTCGACTGGGTCAACCGGCTGGTACGTACCAATCAGGAAGCAACACGCAAGCTGCCTGTAGAAGGCGTGGATCCACTGTCGCTGCAGATTGCGGTACGCAAGCTGCTGTCGGATGCTGGCAACAAACTGCCCACCGGCCCGATGGATCTGGTCGTGATCGAGGATGACAAGGACAAGAACTACACATTTCGCATCATCGGGCGCGAATCACTGCAGACACCGATTGGCAATTATGAGGTGGTCCGTGTTGACCGCGTTGATGATCCCAAGCGGCAGTTGCGGATGTGGCTGGCACCCACGCTTGACTACCTGCCCATTAGGGTCGAGCAGCAACGTCGCAAGGGCGCGATCATGCGCCTGAAGATCGAGACCTTGCCGGACAGCCCGGCTGACTGAATGCCTCTCTTGGCGCACGGTCGTTGATACGACTGTGCTTGCCGAACAAAGGCTTAGGCTAGGTCTTTGGCAGCGTGACGCCTTTCTGTCCCTGGTACTTTCCGCCCCGATCCTTGTAGGAGGTTTCACAGACCTCGTCGGATTCGAGGAACAGCATCTGCGCCACGCCCTCATTGGCGTAAATCTTGGCGGGCAAGGGCGTGGTGTTTGAGAACTCGAGTGTCACGTGCCCTTCCCACTCAGGCTCCAGCGGCGTCACGTTGACGATGATCCCGCAGCGGGCATAGGTACTCTTGCCAAGGCACACGACCAGCACGTTGCGCGGTATCCGGAAATACTCAATCGTCCGAGCGAGCGCGAAGGAGTTGGGCGGGATGACGCAGCAATCGCCCTTGAAATCAACAAAGCTCTTGGCATCAAAGGCCTTGGGATCGACGATGGTGGAGTTGATGTTGGTGAAGATCTTGAATTCATCAGCACAGCGAACGTCATAGCCATAGCTTGATACGCCGTAGCTGATGATCTTGCCACCGCCATTCTGGCGGACCTGGCCCAGCTCATAGGGCTCGATCATGCCCTGCTCTGCCATGCGTCGTATCCACTTGTCGGATTTGATGCTCATTGCCTCTTTATCCCCAGTCAGTTGTCTTCAATCACGATCTTCGGAAAGGCGGGTCCCGTGCCGGTTGCCGCCAGCTTTCTGATGACCTGTGTTGCGATGCGCCGGTAACGTTGTGCGATATCGCCATCGGGCTCAGCCGCCACGGTCGGACATCCCGAATCTGCCTGTTCGCGCACACGGATATCCAGTGGAATCTGGCCAAGCAGGTCGATGCCCTCATCACGCGCCAGATTTGCGCCACCGTCACTGCCAAATATGGACTCTTCGTGCCCACAGTTTGAGCAAACATGCGTGCTCATGTTTTCGACTACGCCGAGCACCGGCACATTAACTTTCTGGAACATGCGCAGGCCCTTACGGGCGTCTAATAATGCAATATCCTGCGGCGTGGTGACGATGACAGCGCCCGACAGCGGGATCTTCTGCACCAGGCTCAGGTGAATATCGCCGGTGCCCGGTGGCAGGTCGACCACCAGCACGTCAACTGCGTCCCACAGGGTGTCATTGAGCAGTTGGTGCAATGCCTGGGTCACCATGGGACCACGCCAGATCATGGCGGTGTCTTCCTCGACCAGGTAACCAATCGACATGGTTTGCAGGCCGTGTGCAATGACTGGCATCGGACGCTTGCCATCCGGGGATTCAAGCTGCTGCCGGTGCGCGCCCAGCATGCGCGGCTGGCTCGGACCGTAGATGTCAGCGTCCAGCATGCCCACGCGCTGGCCCTCGCGCGCCAATGCCAGCGCCAGATTGGCGGCAACGGTGGACTTGCCGACACCGCCCTTGCCACTGGCCACCGCAATGATGTGCTTGATGCCCGGGATTGCCGGCTTCTGACTCATGAAATCCCCCTGAAAGTCCGGCGATTCTAGCATCCCTGCACCGGCGTGACGGCTGCCCTATGGCATAATTCCGCACCGCTTTCCGGATTTGTGTGCCGTACCTGCTCCGATGAGAAAAATCTTCGTCACCAATGCGCTGCCTTATGCCAACGGACCGATTCACCTCGGCCATCTGGTGGGCTATATCCAGGCTGACATCTGGGTCCGGTTCCAGCGCATGCAGGGCCACGAAGTGACCTATGTCTGCGCCGATGACGCACATGGCACGCCCATCATGCTCAAGGCAGAGGCCGAGGGCATCACGCCAGAGCAGCTGATTGATGCGGTGCTTCACGAACACCAGCGCGACTTCAGTGACTTCGGCGTTGCGTTCGACAATTACCACACCACCCATTCGAGCGAGAACCGCGAACTGTCCGAGGAGTTTTATCGTCGGCTGCAGGCAGCCGGTCATATCGAGAAGCGCACGATTGAGCAGCTTTATGACCCGGTCAAGGCCATGTTCCTGCCAGATCGTTACATCAAGGGGGAATGTCCGAGGTGCGGTGCCAAGGACCAGTACGGCGATGCCTGCGAGAGCTGCGCTTCCACCTACGCGCCGACCGACCTGAAGAACCCCTATTCGGTTGTATCCGGCGCGGCTCCGGTTCTCAAGCCCTCGGAACATTATTTCTTCAAGCTCAGCACTTTCAATGAATACTTGCGCGACTGGCTGGGCCAGGGCGTGTTGCAGCCCGCGGTCGCCAACAAACTTAAAGAGTGGCTGGGGAACGGCACGGAGGGCGGGTTGCGCGATTGGGACATCTCGCGCGATGCGCCCTACTTCGGCTTCGAGATCCCGGATGCACCCGGCAAGTACTTCTATGTCTGGCTGGACGCGCCTATCGGCTACCTCGCCAGCCTCAAGAACCTGTGCGATCGAACCGGACGAGACTGGCAGGAGTTCTGGCAGTCATCCGCCACAAACAAGACCGAGGCCTGGCACTTCATTGGCAAGGACATCGTGAACTTCCACGGCCTGATGTGGCCGGCCATGCTGAAAAGCGCAAACTTCAGGTCCCCCACCGGGATATCGGTGAATGGCTACCTCACCGTCAATGGCGAGAAGATGTCGAAATCTCGCGGCACCTTCATCCGCGCAGAGACCTACCTCAAGCACCTCAGCCCTGATTCCCTGCGTTATTACTACGCGGCGCACCTGACGGCGGCACCCAGTGACATTGACTTGAACCTGGCTGATTTCGAGGCACGCTGCAACAGCGATATCGTCGGCAAGTACGTGAATATCGCCAGCCGCTGCGCCGGCTTTATCGAGAAAAACTTCGAAGGCAGGCTGGCGACTGAGTTGCCTCCTTTGATGCTCGAAGAGTTGAGGCCTTATGAGACAGCACTCGCCGCAAGCATCGCAGACGCGTATGAGAACCGGGATTTCGCGGGCGTCGTGCGGCTGGTTATGCGGGCAGCGGACGCAGCCAATGAGTGGATACAGCGAGTGGCGCCCTGGAAACTGGCCAAGGAACAAGCGCGGCAGCAGGAGCTGCACCAATACTGCACACTTTTCCTGAACATATTCAGACTGTTCACCATTTACCTGAAGCCCATCATGCCGTCGCTGGCGGCAAACGCGGAGGCTTTCCTGGAGGTTCCTGCCCTCCAATGGCGTGACGCCGCAAAGCCACTGTTGGGCCAGAGCATCAGGCCTTATGCCGTGCTGGCGACACGGATTGACCCTGCCGCCATCAAGAACATGATCGAAGCTTCGAAGGAGGACCTGAAATCCATGAGCACCGAGCAAGCCGCCGCAAAGCCCGCCCACACGGAGCCCACGCCTATCTCGATTGAGGACTTCAGCAAGGTCGACCTGCGCATTGGCAAGATCATCAAGGCGGAACACGTCGAAGGTGCTGACAAGCTGCTGCGACTGACCGTGGACTTGGGCGACTTGGGCCAACGGAATGTGTTTGCCGGCATCAAGTCGGCATATGCACCCGAGCAGCTGGAAGGCCGTCTCACGGTGGTGGTGGCCAATCTCGCCCCCCGCAAGATGAAGTTCGGACTCAGCGAAGGCATGGTGCTGGCCGCAGGGCCCGGTGGCAGCGAACTGTTCATCCTGTCTCCTGACAGCGGCGCGCAGCCTGGCATGCGCGTCAAGTAATTCCTGGGCAGCCATCCTCCGCGTGAGTGCACGGTGCTCACAAACGAAGGCTCCAAGATGAACAAGACCTTGCTTCCGCCTGTTGCCTTCATTGACGAACCGAACTGCATTGGCTGTGCCCTGTGCCTCAAGGTCTGCCCGACCGACGCCATCCTTGGCGCTGCCAAGCATTTGCACACTGTCATTGCAGACGATTGCACCGGTTGCAAAAAATGCCTGCCCGTCTGTCCAACGGACTGCATCAGCCTGAGGCCACGTGAGGCGTTGCCGGAGAATCGGGCCACAATAGCGGCACGTTGGCGCGCCCGCACCCGCGCACGCAAGCACCGATTGCAGCTGGAACAACAGCGACGCACAGAAAAGCTGCTTCAGCGCGCACGCAAGCCTGCTTTATGAACCCGGCCAAAAGAACCGAGATTTATCGTCGGCTCCGGGCCAATAATCCCCGGCCCACGACCGAGCTGAACTACACCTCAGCTTTTGAGCTATTGATCGCCGTGATCCTGTCAGCGCAAAGCACGGACGTTGGCGTGAACAAGGCGACAGCCAAGCTATTCCCGGTGGCCAATACACCAGCTGCCCTGCTAGAACTGGGTGAGCACAGGCTCAAGACTTTTATTGCCACCATCGGCCTGTATAACAGCAAGGCCAAGAACATCCTCAAAACCTGCGAGCTACTATTGCGCGACCATGGGGGAGAAGTGCCCCGCGACCGCGAAGCGCTGGAGGCACTGCCCGGGGTCGGTCGCAAGACAGCCAATGTCATCCTGAATACGGCATTTGGTGAACCCACCATCGCCGTTGATACCCATATCTTCCGCGTAGCCAATCGAACCGGTCTGGCGCCCGGCAAAACGGTTCGGCAAGTGGAAGACCGCCTGGTCAAATTCACACCAGAAGAGTTCAAGCGAGACGCACACCACTGGCTGATCCTGCACGGACGTTATGTGTGCAAGGCCAGGCAGCCTCAATGCCCCGATTGCGTTCTCCTTGATATTTGTGAATATCGTGCTAAAACGAACACCCTGAAGGCTTAACGACTCGCATAATTGAGCCACTGTCCGGCTCGGGATTGGCGAGAAGGGGCTTATCTGCATGGTCACGCTACAAAAGATCACCCACGGTGATGTGGTGGAGCTACGCATGAACCACCCACCGTTCAATGCCCTGAGTCCCGCCCTGGTCGATGAACTTTTGCTGGCCTTGCAGGAAACTCACAAGAGTGAGGCACGGGCCATCGTGCTCTCTGGAACGCCGGGAGTCTTTTCAGTCGGTGTGGATGCCGCCGCGGTCATGGCGCTTAACCGCAGCCAAACCCAGCAGTTCTTCGTGCAATTCCATAACCTTTGCGTAGCCATTGGCCGCTCGCCGATTCCTGTTGTCGCCGCCATCACCGGCCATGCACCCGCTGGCGGGACGATTCTTGCCCTGTTTTGTGATTACCGGGTGCTGGCACAAGGCCCATTCCAGGTTGGCCTGCACCAGGTCAAGATGGGCATCATCGTGCCTACGCCAATCCGCTACATGCTGTCACGCCTGATTGGACACCGGCTGGCTGAGCGCCTGCTCGTCGAGGGCAAGATGTTGAGCCCCGAGGAGGCCCTGCGGATTGGCCTGGTGGATGAGGTTGCCCCGGCCGATGCGGTGCTACGCCATGCCGTGCAGCAGTGCCTGCGCATGCTAGCATTGCCAGCCAGTGCCATGAACGCCATGCGCGACAGCTTCCATGAAGAAGTCCATCGGGCGCTGGCTGATCGTGATTCCATCATTGATGAACTGATCGAGAACTGGTTCAGTGAAGAAGCCCAAGCCAGTCTGCGAGCCAATTTCACCCGGATCCCGCGCGCCAGCTGAACACCGCTTCAGTCCTCGCATCTTCTGCATCGGCCGGAACTACGCAGAGCACATCCGCGAGTTGGGCAACACCAGCGCCGAGCGCTGCATCATTTTCATCAAGCCCTATACCTGCCTGGTTCCCTCGGGGCAGCTTGTACACATCCCGGCAGGCCAGGGCGACGTGCACCACGAACTGGAGCTGGTTATCGAAATTGGGCGCGAGGGCAGCCGCATACCCGCTGAGGCCGCCACCAACCACATCTCGGCAATCACCCTTGGCCTGGACCTCACCTTGCGCGAACTGCAGGAACGCCTGAAACAGGCGGGTTCGCCCTGGGAGCGCAGCAAGGCTTTCGATGACAGCGCTCCCATTGGCGAGCTTCAGCCCTACCGCAACGACCTTGACCTGGCCAATATCGACCTCACACTCAGCGTCAATGATGAGCTGCGGCAGTCGGGCAACACAGGCGAGATGCTGTTTCCGGTCACGCGCCTGATCGAACTCCTGAGCCAAAACTGGCGGCTCCTGCCCGGAGACCTTATTTATACCGGTACACCGCCGGGTGTGGGCCCAGTCAAAGCGGGCGATCTGGTTGTCGCGGAAAGTCCGCAGATTGGGCGTTTTTCTTGGTCAATAGCAACGACAAGTCCCTGATTTTGCGTGGGGTGCTTGCCTAGTTGCTGTCCTGACAGTAGCCTTTGCGCCTCACGATCTCGCCTGCAGGCAGGATAATCGCGCTTACCGGCGTATTTGGCGTTTCACGGACCCGCACAATCAGGTAATCACCCATGCAATTTCGTAAAGACCTCGAACAGTTACTTGGGCTCACGACGCCTGCCTACAAGCACAACTTGAAGCCCGACGAGTTGTTCCATGAGGCGATTCGCAACGATCGCGGTCGCATCAGGAAAGATGGTCCGGATACCGAACAGAAGGCCTATGCAACCAAGCTCGGGGTCAAGGGCCCACTGGTCTATTACTCCGACCCGAGCTGCACCGGGCGCCCCGTGCAGGATACGTTCTGTGTCGACTGGCCGGAGATCACCGAAAAGGTGTGGTGGAAAAACGAGTTCAAGAAGTTTGACGCCGCCAAGTTCCAGCCGCTGCTCAAGCGCGTGATCGAACACCTTAACCAGAAAGCCAGCACCCTCTATGTGCAGGACGTCTACTGCTCCTGGGATCCCCAGTACGCAGTGCCCTACCGCTTCGTCGGTGAGTACGCGACGCATGCTCTCTTCGCCTCGATCATGTTCCCGAGCGACGTGCAGGGCGTGGCTGATGAGGACAACAAGCGCTGGACCATGATCAATGTCCCCAGCTTCCACTGTGACCCCGAACGCGACGGCACCTTCTCCAAGCGTGCCGTCATTGTCAGCTTCCGTGATCGCGTCGCCCTCGTCCTTGGCCGTGCCGACTACTGCGGCATCGTCAAGAAGACCATGTTCACGGTCATGAATTACCTGCTGCCCGAGCAAGGCCAACTGTCAATGCACTGCTCTGCCAACATTGGCAAGCGTGGCGATGGTGCCATCCTGTTTGGCCTGTCAGGCACCGGCAAGACCACCTTGTCGGCCGATCCGGATCGCGAGCTGATTGGGGATGACGAGCATGTCTGGACTTCAGGCGGCGTCTCCAATTTTGAGAACGGCTGCTATGCCAAGCTGGTGGACCTGAACAAGGAGGCCGAGCCAGTCATCGCCGCGGCACTGTCAATGCCAGGAACGATTATCGAGAACGTTCCCGCCCTGCCCGGCAAGAAACTGGAAGACACCGACCCGCAGGATCTGGACCTCACCGACCAGTCCATCACCGAGAACACCCGCTTTGCCTATCCATTGGCCTGCAATCCAAACGTAGCCAAGGGTGCACGCGGACCGCATCCGGAAACCATCGTGCTGCTGACGGCGGATGCCTTCGGCGTCCTGCCACCCGTATCGATCCTTGATCCGGATGACGTCATGTACCACTTCGTCTCGGGCTTCACTTCCAAGCTGGCAGGCACCGAAATTGGCGTGACTGAACCCCAGGCCGCATTCTCTGCCTGCTACGGTGCCGCCTTCATGGCTCAGAAACCCAGCGTCTACGCAGCAATCCTGGCCGAGAAGATGATGCAGCATAAGACTCGCTGCATCCTGCTCAACACCGGCTGGAGCGGTGGCGCCTACGGAACAGGCAAGCGCATCTCCATCAAGCTCACGCGTGCCCTGCTGAACGCGGCGTTGGATGGCAGCATTGAAGCCGGTGGTGCCGTGCCTCACCCGGTATTCAACCTCAAGATGCCCAAGGCAGTGAATGGCGTGGACAGCAGCATGCTCGACCCACGCAACACCTGGGCAGACAAGGAAGCCTATGACGCGCAGGCAGTGAAGTTGCGCGACCTGTTCCGCAAGAACTACGAGACCAAGGGCTTTGCGGCGCTGGGCATCAAGGCCGTGATGTAACACCCAATGTGGGTACCTGATTCGTCAGCACTGACGAATCAGGTACTTGCTAGAACCTTTCGCCTGTCATCACTGCCAAGCCATAAAGGCCTGGTTGCGGATGCGTGACAACAAAGCTGGGTATTTTTTCTAGCCATTCCTGGAAAGGCGGCTTGCTCTCGAAAGCCTGGCGAAAAACCTCCCGGTTGAATCGCTCACCCCATCCAGGCACGATCCCCCCCGCGAGATAGACGCCACCCTTTGCGCCCAGGATAAGGGCCAGGTTCCCGGCAAATCCGCCGAGGGCACTCGTAAACATCTGTACGGCCTGAAGCGCCATCGGCTCACCATGCCATGCCGCCTCGGCAATCTCCCTCGCAGCCAGTTTCTTGGCTGCACCGGCTGCCGTGTAAAGGCGCTCCAATCCAGGACCGGACAATACACTTTCCGCGGAAACCCGTCCGTAGGATCCACGCAATCTGGCCCAGACCTGCTCCTGCGACTCGTCCACAGGCGCAAGGTCGGAATGACCACCCTCGCCGGGAATAACGACCCAAGCGTTTCCTGCCGGCACCAGTGTTGCCACACCCAATCCCGTACCGGCACCGATCACCACCCGCGGCGCCTTGGGGTCAAGCGCTCTCCCACCCACCTGCAACAGCTGGTTAGCCGGCAGGTAGGGGATAGCCTGTGCAATCGCGGCAAAATCGTTGACCAGCAGGGATTGGCTCGTCTTGGCTGCCTTTGCCAGCAACAGGGGATCAAGCCGGGCGCCGGTATTCGTGAGCTGGATGCCGCCCCGCGAGTCGATTGGGCCCGCGCCACAGCAAGCAATCACCTCAATTACGGGATCACCACAGGCTTCCAGGTATTGCTGGATTAACGGGTATATGTCGTCTGCTGTAGGTACTACGCTGATATTCTCCAGCAGCCACTGGCCTTCCAGCCGGTGAGCCAAGGCAAGCCGTGTATTCGTCCCGCCGATGTCACCAACCAGAATCATTGCCTGATCCTACTTGCTTCGTGATTTCGACCGGTTCCGAGGTACTACTGCCGTCAACGCACTGACAAACTCACTCCGCCAGCGATTGACATCGTAGTCCTCGAGTGTCCGCATCAATCCTGCATGGCGCTTCTGCCGCTCGCGCAGGGGCATCTGGTGGGCCTTATCCAGTGCCTGCGCCATCTCCGTGGTGTCAAATGGATTGACAAGCAGGGCATCCGTCATTTGCCTGGCCGCTCCCGCGAATTGCGACAGGATCAACACGCCCGGATCCTTGGGATCCTGCGCGGCCACATACTCCTTGGCCACCAGGTTCATGCCGTCGCGTACCGGCGTCACCAACGCGATACGACTGGCGCGATAAAGGCCCGCCAGGGTGCGCCTCGGCAAGGCCCGGCTCAAATAGTGGACCGGGGTCCAGTCAAAGCGGCCGTATCGACCATTCACATGCGCCGCCGCATGCTCGAGGTCAAGGCGAAATTCCCGATAGGGCTTGAGCCAGCCACGACTGACTGGCGCCACCTGCAGGTAAATGACCTTGCCGTGCACTTCCGTATGCGTGTCCAGGTATTCGTCAAAGGCTGCCATCCGACGCAGCAATCCCTTGCTGTAATCCAGGCGATCAACTCCAATGATCTGCTGGCGTCCAGCCAGTGCATTGCGCATACGCAGGAATTCGCGTTCCCCGGGTTGGGTAAAGGCAAAGCGGTGGAACTGCTCAACGTCAATACCGATGGGAAAGGCCATGGCCCGAATCTCGCGTCCAAATGCACGCACCCGACTGCCGTCCACTACTCCCTTTTCCACCCGTGTAATGTGGTCAAGGAATCGCGCAAGATCCTCCTGGGTCTGGAAACCCACCAGGTCGTAGTCGAACAGCGAACGTACGATCCACTCATGCCGGGGCAAGGTACACAGGATTTCTGTAGGGGGGAATGGCGTATGCAGGAAGAACCCCATCTTCTGGCGCGCACCGCGCTTACGCAGCTCCGAAGCCAGCGGGAATAAGTGATAGTCATGCACCCAAATCAGGTCATCAGCCTTCAGTAGTGGCTTGAGCCTCTGGGCAAACTGGAGATTCACGCGCCGGTAGGCATCCAGGTGTTCGCGATTGAAGTGCGTAAGGTCAATGCGAAAATGCAGCAATGGCCACAGGCAATCATTGGAGAAGCCGTTGTAGTAACCCTCGTAGTCGGCCTGCGTCAGATCCAGCGTGGCCAATGTCAGGCCTTCGACGGATTCCGTTTGCAGCTTTGTCTTGCCGACCGCGCACACCTTGCCGCTCCAGCCAAACCAAAGCCCCCCATTTTCGCGTAGCGCATCGACCAGGCCCACCGCCAGGCCACCAGCCACAGCAGCGCCCTTGACCGGGCCAACGCGATTGGAAACTGCAACCAGTCGGCTCAAACCACTTCCTCCCAGCCGCGTGACAAGCGCGTGGCGGCGTTAATGATGCCTACCAGAGAGTAGGTTTGCGGGTAATTACCCCATAGCTCGCCTGTCTCCGGATGCACATCTTCCGATAACAGGCCGACATGGTTCCGGCACGACAACATGTGTTCAAACAGTTCTCTCGCCTCATCAACCCTGCCAAGACGTGCCAGCGCATCCAGGTACCAGAACGTGCAGATGTTGAATGCGGTTTCCGGCACGCCGAAGTCATCCGCTACCGCATACCGGAACAGGTTGGGCCCACGCCGCAGGCGACGTTCAATCTCGGCAATGGTGCCGACAAAACGGGGGTGATCGGCTGGCACAAAGCCAACTTCCGGCATCAGCAGCAGGCCAGCCTCCACTTCCTGTCCGCCAAAACTCTCGGCAAAACTGTTGCGTTCGTCGTTCCAGGCATTCTTGTCAATCGCGGTCCGGATTTCCGTAGCACGCGCACGCCAGATTGCCGCGCGTTCCGTACGCCCGAGCCTTTCTGCAATACGCGATAAACGATCACAAGCCGCCCAGCACATCAGGGTTGAAGAGGTGTGGACGCGCTCACGTGTGCGCAGTTCCCACATGCTGGCGTCTGGCATGGCATAGACCTTGTAGGCCTGTTCACCGACGCGCTCCAGACGCTCATAGTCCTGGAGTGTTGCAGGCCTCAACAGGCGGCCGTCAAAAAAAGACTGTGCCGCGCCGAGCACCACATTGCCGTATACATCATGCTGCAAGTGCTCGTGAGCCTGGTTGCCAACCCGCACCGGGCCCATGCCCCGATAGCCAGACAAGCTCGCGACCTCACGCTCTAAAAGCCGCTGCTCGAGTGTGATTCCGTAAACCGGCTGCAGATGCCCGTCTGCAGAGGCACTGACGACATTGGCGATATAACGCAAGTAATTTTCCATTGTCTCTACCTCTGACAATGAATTGAGTGCCCGCACCACGAAAAATGCGTCGCGCAACCAGCAATAACGATAATCCCAGTTACGCTGGGTGCCAGGTGCCTCGGGTATGCTCGTCGTCATCGCTGCGATAATGGCGCCGGTTTCCTCAAACGTGCAGAGCTTGAGGGTAATCGCCGCGCGGATCACCGCTTCCTGCCACTCCAGCGGCAACGCAAGGCTGCGCGTCCAGAGTCGCCAGTAGCTTTCTGTCTCTTCCTCGAAATCGCGCGCAGTGTGCTCGACACTGCTGCGCAGCGTCTCGTCCGGGCCCAGCACGAAGCTGGTCGGCCCTTCGAGCAGGAAAGGCTTTCCCTCAAGCAAATAGCTGACCGGGGCATTGGTGGTCAGGCGCAAGGTCTGCTGGTCACTGACATATCGCACATGGTTGCTTCCATGCGTGATCTCTGGGTTGCAGGCACCATAATCAAAACTCGGGCGCAGTTGCACGCTGATCTGGGGCGTGCCCGCCAGCGCCCTCACCCGGCGCACCAGCATTTGTGGCCGAAACATGCGGCCACGCGTCCTGAAGCGTGGACAGAAATCCGTGATCTCGATGGCACTGCCATCACCTGCATGAAGCCGTGTGGTCAGGATGGCGGTATTGGGGCGATAGGACTGCTCGCTGCGAGTCATGCCTTCAAGCCGGATCTCCCAACTACCTCGTGCGTTCTCGCCTCTGGCGATGCCGCCTGCCGAATCCACCAAGGCATGGAATACCGGGTCGCCATCCAGCCGCGGAAAACAGCCCCAGACTACGCGTGCCTTCGTATCGATCAGTGCCGAGATGACGCAGTTGCCCACTACGCCCAGATTCAGAGATGCCGTATCAGCCACGTCTCTTTCCCTCCCCGAGTCTGACCAAGCTGGCCTGGAGCCAATCATGCACGGCCTGGACATCATGACAGCGGTAACGCGCGTGGGATTGTCCAGAACCCACCTTGATGCCATGTCCATCCAGCTCGGCAGCTGCCAAGAACCCATCTTCATCCGTGACATCATCACCCACGAATACCGGCGTTCGGCCAGCAAATGGAGTATGCGCCGCCAGACCCCGCAAGGCATGCCCCTTGTTCACCCCAGCCGGCCGGGCTTCAACGACCTGATGGCCTGTAATGATTTCCAGGCCACTGGGCAGCAGGCGCTTGAGGATCTGCAGGCATTCATCAGCCAGTTCAGGGGCTTGGCGGTAATGCACGGCGATACCGGTATCTTTGTCTTCGATGACAATGCCGGCCTTGGCCGAGAAATGCGCGTGCAGTCCACGAATCAATCCAGCCAAGCCTGCCACAGGCCTGGTCTGCTGGATGACCCCGTCGATATGGCGAATTTCTGCGCCATGCAGGCCCGCCGCAGGCAGTCGCAGGGGGGAAATCAGCTCGTCGACGACGCGCAGTTGTCTCCCCGTAATGATGGCGACCGCCCCGTCAAGGTGTTGCTGCAGCGCCCGGAGTTGACCGGGAAGGTCCTGCCGAACCTCAACAAGCTCTGGATGTGGCGCGATGTCCGTCAGCGTGCCATCGAAGTCAAGGAACAGTGCATCGCCACTTGTGAGTAGTGGCGCCGTGCAGCCAAGGCTGGCTGCATCGGTATCAGGCATCTTCCCTTCTCGCTGTCGCGGTTTCCACCGTAACCGGCCCCTCAACGATCAATGTGCGAGTCGGATAGGCGAATTCGATTCCCGCATCGGCAAAGGCCTTGACCAATTCCAGATTAATGGCCTGCTGGGTATCCATGTAGGCATTGTAATCCGGCTTCATCATCCAGTAGACCACCTCAAAATTGTATGCGGAGTCCCCAAACGCCTTAAAATGGGCGCGGTCAAAGCGGGCCAATTCGATCTTGTCGATGATCTTCTTGGCCATCTCTGGAATCTGCTCAAGCTGCTCCGGGCTGGTCTGGTACAGAACACCGAATTCGAACAGGATGCGGCGCTCACGCATGCGCTTGTAATTACGCACACGGGTCTTGAGCAGGTCATTGTTGGAAAACACTATCTGTTCGCCACCGATGCTGCGAATACGCGTTGTCTTCAGGCCAATGGCCTCAACCGAGCCCGCGAAATCATCAACGACGATGAAGTCGCCGATCACAAATGGCTTGTCGATCACAATGGATAGCGATGCGAAAAGGTCACCAAGGATGTTCTGCACAGCCAGAGCAACCGCAATGCCACCCACGCCCAGCCCGGCAACCAGCGCGGTGATATCCACGCCGAGGTTGTCCAGCACCATCAGGAAAATGACGGTCCACACAATCAGCTTGCCGATGAAGCGCATGACCGCAAGGCTGGTAGCGGCAGCAGCGTCGGTTTCCAGGGTTTTCTGCTGCGAGCGTTTGAACCAGGCATCCATCAGCCCAATCGTCCACAGCCCGACTTGCAGGAGTAGTGCCAGGGTGGCCGCCGCCTGCAATATCGTGACAGCCTTGGCCGTCAGCTCCAGGTAATTACTGCCGAGGTATATGGCGGGGAAAGCCAGCAGCCACAGCCGCGTGTGACGCACCATCTCCACCAGTGAGTCATCAAAGTCGGTCTCGGTCTTGTCTGCCAGCCAGGAAAGCCGGTGCAGGATCAGCCATTTCAGGCCAGCTACGGCAACCAAAACGAGTGTCGTGATGCCTACCGCAATGGTCCAATCCCGCATTCCATTCTCAAGCAGCACGTCAATCAACTTCATTACTTCTCCACTTTCTGAACAATTTCAACATGTAAGGTTAACGCGTCGAGCTTGCGAGTGCACCCCGCCGGAATCAGCCAAGGCATGAAGTCGTTAACCGTTGTGGCGCAAAATGCCGCCAGAAATCGCGCCAACTGGGCAAATTTCGCCCCGCGTGAGTACGCCTGAGCGCGTGCCGATATATATTGAGCGCCCATTCCCGACCCGAGACTGAGCATGGACCCGCATTTCAGATACCGACTGCGTGTGCGCTATAGCGAATGCGATGCACAAAAGGTCGTCTTCAATGCCCGCTATGGGGATTACATCGATCTCGCCAGCTTGGAATTTTTGCGCGCTATCCTGCCGAGCCCGCAAGACCTGATCAGTGGCGAGTTTGACTACCAGCTGGTCAAGCAAACGATTGAATGGAAGGCCCCCATTCGTTTTGATGAGGTGGTAGAAATCTCAGTCTGGTGCAAGCACATTGGCCGCACGTCATTCACGCTTGCCTTTGAATTCCGCCTTGTAGGCAAACCAGAGGTTTGCGCTATCGCGGATACCATTTACGTGCTGGTCGACAGCAAGACCCTGACAAAAACGCCCTTGCCCCTTGATGCCTCACAAGCCCTGCAACAAGGTGGCGCCGGCCTGGTAGTAGACCATGCCGGCAGTGCCACGGGATGACCGTTTACGGTTTTTCATACCCAACCCGGTGTACCCAGCTACCTCTGTCTTGGTAGGGCATGGTGACGCACTTGGTAAGCGGCAATCTGCCGTCCGCGCCCGGAATATTGCCTTTTAGGACATCTGACCCAGGCCCGATTACACGGGTTAGCGAACACAGCTGGCTGCGGGGATGCACACGCTTACACTTGGCCAGATCAGCCGGCATCAAGCTTGCACCGCCGTTGTAAATATCAGCCAAGCGTTTCAGTGCAGCCTCAAGCGCCGCTTGCATGATTTCGTCTCGACTTCTGCCACCGGCGTAATCTCGCAGGGTAGCCAAGCCAGAACTGTCTGGATTGAGGACGCGCAGGACCAAGTTATCCATGACGGACTGGTCGAAAACATGGCTGCCGACGCCGGCTACACGACTGTAGACCGACTGGTTGGTACCCGGGTCAATGATATTGTCCTTGAGGCCGGCAAATAACTCATCTCGTAACGCGACCACGTATTCACCGAATATTGTTGCGGCCGGACCGTCTTTCGCGCTCTCGTCAGCCAGATCAATATTGGGTCCGTAATGAATCCGATCCCAGCCCAGCATGAGATCAAGTGCCGCTTTCTGCACATCGGTCAGCTGCGCGGCTGAGGCCGTGCGGAATGCCTGGATCACAGGCAAGTATTCACGCGCACGGGGATCCAACGTGCCGTGGTGCTGGTCAATGCCTCGCAGATCCTCGAACGCCCAATCCTGTCGCGTCGCGAGCAAATCCTGTATTGCAGTCACACGCTGGCCGGCACCACCGGGTCGAGAGGTCGCACCCAGGCCTTCGCCATCCAGCCAGCCATAGGCAGGCTTGTTGTTCCAGTTCGCAACGAACCCTTGCGGCGGGTCTATGGCCTGCGGCAATTGTGAAAACGGCAGATAGTCACCGAAGTCGTACTCACCCGTGCCCGGGATGGGCAGGCGCATGTCCGTGTTTGGTGAACGCGCACGGAAAAGGCCGGGATGGAAGTACGCGATATGACCATCACGCGTGGCGACGGTGACGTTCTCGTTCCAGGTGACTTTCTCCACCCCTGCCTTGAATTCCGCAAATGAGGTCGCCTTGTTCCACTCGAGGATTCCGATAATGGTGTCAATCTCGCGACCATACATGGCGTACTGCAGCGAACGCGCCAAGCCCGCGGTGTCATCGCGGGCGACGATGGGACCGTGCACCGTGCGGCATACCTGCGCAGTCGAACTGAGATTGGGCGGCCCAACTGGCACGCCATTGCTGGCAGCGCGGTAATTCAGGGTTTCCGTTCGGCAGTCCATGTCCTTCCACTGTCCCTTGTGAAAGTACTGGTTCACCTTGCAAGTACCTGCTGACACCTGACTGCTGGAACAGATGGTCTCGATGAAGCTGTCGATGGTCTTGCTATAGCCCGTGGTCAGGCCCCAGGCTGCATGTTCGGTATACCCAATGCCAACTGTTGGCAAGATGGGCACCGAAGTACCACGGGCGTGGTATCCAGCACCGTGGATCTCATACTCGACCAGCAGCAACGGATAGCTGTAACCAAGCTGTGGGCCACTGACCATCAGCGTGCCACCATCGCGCGTGTGGCTGGGCCCGATGGCATAGGCCATGGAACCGCCATGCATATAGGCGCGCAATTCCTGCAGCGCCTGCACGACATTCCGGACTGCCTGTTGTGTCGCACGCAACTGTGCCAACTTTGATAGTGGTTTGTCAGTCAGCGCGCCAGCCTGTCCGTGGCCCGACGTGGCCTTGTGCGCCCCTTTCTGTCCTATCTGGGTTGACTGGGCCAATAGCACCTCGCGTGCGCCCATGTCGCCCGCGCCACCTTGGCGCATGGCCAGCGAAGGCTGTGAGCAGGGGAATGGCTTGGTGCTATGGCCTGTGCCTGGGCCTTTCCAGAGCGTTTCCGGAAGTGTGATGGCCCAATCGGCCATCTGGCTGAAAACGGCATCCCGCCCTGCGGCAGGTTCTGGCTGGTTCGAGAACACGCCCATTGAACGAGGCACTGATACCGCTGCCTTGCTGTCTTCCAGCCAAGCCATGTCCAGGAATGCCTTCTTCGCCTCCTCGACAGAGCCGTATTCCGCTTTCAGTTCCTGCAGCATGCGGATATTCAGGAATTCATTGCCACCTTCAGCGGCGACAAAACGCGTGATGTACACACCCGCGGCCATCACATCCTTGACCGTGAATACGGTAGGCACAGTCGTCAGCAATGCATACTCCGCCGGCAACTTGCGGGGATCCGAAATCGCCTCGGTACGCCAGGCGTTGGCGCCATCGACATAACCCAGCACCGTATCCTTGGCCACCTGCGGTAAGGCATCAAACATGGCCTGATATTCAGCATCCGTATACGTCGTGACTCGTTGCTGCAGGTCCGCTGGCACCCCGCCACAGCCGGTCAGCTCGGACAATGTACCCGCACCCGTGCGTCGCACGGCATCCATCAGGAATAGCCGATCCTGTGCCACCGCGTAGCCAACGCCAAACCAGAGGTCGTGCACCGTGTCCGCATAGATGATGGGTACGCCATAGTCATCGCGATAAATTTGTACGCCTGCCTTGGGCGATACAGCGACCCCGGGTTTGCTGCCGAGCGCACCCGGCTTGCCATCGAAGTTCCAGTAGAGCAAACGCTGGTCGTCCACATGCGGACCGAAATCACCAGGTTTGCCGCTGATCAATCCCTGCAGCTGACTCGCAGACGAGAAAAACCCGGATTGGCCGGGCGGCATCGCGCTTTCTGCCTTCAGTACGAAATCTTTCCCACCACTGCCAGCATTGCCGCCTGCAACGTCATCGCTTTTGCTTGAACTGCCTCCACAACCGCCAAGTGCGGTCGCGAGCAGACAGAGAATGACCACTGAGGCTTTAAAGGCAGGCATTGGGTTATCTCGGTTATTAGATTGGAGGAATTGGATCGAGTCGGATTTCAGGTTAACGGCGACACCTGAACCCGTCCATCGTAGAAATTAAGGATGGGCTTCCAGGGCCGACCATCCGGATAACCAGCGACGACGGATGTCCGGCGGCAATCGGGATGCCAAAGCT
>JBFKCG010000024.1:0-20185 GCA_041620675.1 Nevskiales bacterium | reverse complement strand
GAGTTGCTGCGTAACACCGACTGATGTCAGTCACTACGCTTTACGGATTATCGAATTGCGATAGCTGCAAGAAAGCTCGGTCCTGGCTTGCCGACCATGGCATCGTCCACCACTTTCACGATTTCAAGAAAGAGGGACTGTCGCCCGAGCGACTTGATCATTGGTTGGCCTCACACGACTGGGAAAGCCTGATCAATCGACGTGGCACGACCTGGCGTCGACTTGCCGAGCGGGACAAGGCAGACCTGAATGCCAGTAAAGCACGTAAGCTCATGCTGGCCAATACCAGCTTGATCAAGCGCCCGGTTCTGGAAGTGGGAGCTGCCATCCTCATCGGCTTTGATAGTGCTCAATATGACGTGGCCTTTGAAGGGGCTGACTGATGGAAGAACTCTCTCCTACCTTGCAGTTAACACTTGAGTTGATTCGGCGTCGGTCCATCACGCCCGATGACGCGGGCTGTCAGGACCTTATGGGCCATCACCTGAGCGCCTGCGGATTCTCATTGGAGGAACTCTGCTACGGCCAGGTGCGTAACCTTTGGGCACGCCGAGGCAGCCAAGCACCCTTGATCGTGTTTGCGGGCCACACGGACGTCGTGCCGACTGGCCCATTGGATGCCTGGACCACTGACCCATTCCAGCCCGAGATTCGTGACGGCGTCCTTTATGGCCGCGGGGCAGCCGACATGAAAGGCAGCCTTGCCGCCATGGTGATCGCAGTCAGTCGGTTTGTGCAGGCTCACCCCAATCATTCCGGCAGCATCGCCTTCCTGATCACCAGCGACGAGGAAGGCATAGCAGCAGATGGAACACGCCGCGTTGTTGAGACATTGAATGCCCGCAGCGAGAAGATTGATTATTGCCTCGTGGGAGAACCGTCAAGCCAAAAAGTCCTGGGTGACACCATTAAGCATGGCCGACGGGGCTCCCTCGCTGGGCGGCTGCTCGTACGCGGAAGGCAGGGCCATGTTGCCTATCCCCAACTGGCGGATAATCCAATTCACCGGTTGGCGCCGGCCCTGACGGAGCTCTGCGCCATAGAGTGGGATCAGGGCAATCAGGATTTCCCACCCACCAGCTTTCAGGTTTCCAATATCAATGCTGGCACGGGTGCAGACAACGTCATCCCCGGCAGTGCCGAAATCCTGTTTAATCTTCGTTATTCAACCGAGCTAGATGCCAGCAGCATCCAGGCCCGCGTGAAAGCGGTACTGGATAAGCACAAGCTGGATTACCAACTCGACTGGCGGCTCTCCGGAATGCCTTTCCTGACGAAGCGCGGGAAATTGGTTGAAGCCGTGACTGCGTCTATTCAGAAAGCAACCGGCATCAAGGCCGAACTATCTACCGCCGGTGGCACATCCGACGGCCGGTTCATTGCGCCGGGCGGGGCACAAGTAGTCGAGCTCGGACCAATCAATGCCAGCATCCATCAGGCAAATGAGCATGTCCGTGTGCAGGATCTTGACCAGCTCACCCAGATCTATGAAATGACCCTGGAGCATCTATTGACCTGAGAGGTCTACGCAGTCTGCGTGGCATTCTTCAGGAAACGCTCCAGTTCGGCTGAAGCGTATTCATAGGCTTGCTGTTCAAGAGACTGCGCCTCCTCCCAGTCAAAGGTGCCAACGCCCTGCACTGGCATGCGCAGGTAGAGGTCCGCGCTGGCGCGTCGGGCCCTGACCTGATCCACATCGACAAGGGTAGCTGCCCTGAACATGATGTTGGTCAGGCTAAAACCCTTTGCATGCTCACGATAGTTCAGGATATCCAGTGGCTCACTGCTTTCCACGCCCTCTATCCGCAACTCGACGGTATTGCTGACGTCCGAGGCAATGACGTTCCCCCGTCCGAGCGCCTGCATGATGTCGGTCGGGACGTTGTTGAGCAGTCCACCATCCACGAGCAGATCACCCTGCCACACCACCGGCGGACCGATACCCGGAATTGTCATGCTGCTCGCCACCCAGTCCTTGATTCGTCCACGGTCATGCACAACCGCTGCGCCTCGTGTCAGGTTGGTACTCACGCAGAAATAGGGAATCGCAAGGTCCTCAATGCGCTGCTCACCAAAGAGTCTGTCGAGGCGATCGCGAAACTTCTTTCCCTTGATCAGCGACAGTCTCGCGAAGCTGTAGTCATTCAGGTAATTGTTCGTGATAAACATCTCGACCAGGATGTCCCTGATTTCCTCCATTGACTTGCCCTGTGCCACTAATGCGCTGAAGAGCGCGCCAATGCTGGTTCCGCCCGTCAAATCAATTTGACAGTCGTGGTCCCTCAACGCACGTAGCAGCCCCAGGTGGGCAAATCCTCTGGCACCGCCACCACCAAAAACGACACCGGTTGCTGATCCCGTCAGGTGGCGTGACATGCGCGCCACCGAATGCACTGCGGGCTGCGTAATATGGTAATGGGTTGTGGCGCCACTCAGATCGCGCCACTCCATTGATTTGCACGGTTCCGGGATGGTGCCGTCATGGATGTGAACTACCTCAAGAGGCGCATGGACAACGTCGGAGTTTATGTACTCAATGGTCTCGTTTTGGGCAAACGACTGTTTTGCGCCAGAAACCAGCAGGATCCGATCGGCCTGGCGAATACAGCGGCGTGTCCAGGGGCTCATTTGCGCATCCGCCTGATAGATCAGGTAGCGATACTGAGCCTCTAATTCATTCAGCCAGTTAAGCAAGCGCGTGTTCTGTTCGCTTTGCCCGAACAGTGTTCCCGCATACCCTATACCCAGTTCTTTCTCGACTACAGTGGCATCCAGCAAGCGAACCCTGTCGCTGCCACCCAAGCTGTTAGCAAGTTCCTGGGCCAAGCCAGACAAAGGGGAGAGTGATGGGTCGGTAGGTACCAGAGCCAGCGTTCGGGTACTTCGCAGGGCATCCCGACTACGGCTATGGCCCTGCATGTGCTGGCGCATGACAATGAGTCGCGCCAGTTCCAATATGGCACGCGGGTGACGCTCAAGCAGGGCATCAATGTCTTGCTTGCCGATGCATACCAGGACGCTGTCTCGAATGGCACGAACAGTGGCTGAACGTGGCTCGCCCGTAATCAGGGCAAACTCGCCCACTACCTCGCCACGACCTACGTAACCCCGAACTTCCTCGGTTCCATCTTCATCTGTGATACTGGCGCGCAAGCGTCCGGTGGCGACGACATACAACGCATCACCAACATCGCCATAGTTGAACAGCACCTTGCCGCCAGGCAGTTCGACCTTACGTGCCCTCGCAGCAAGGTCGGAGAGCAACCTGGGGTCCAGGTCGCGAAAAAGCGAACTGAGCGAGAGGCAATCCTGCAACTCGCTCATCTCAGGTCCTGATTACGCGGCTTTTTCCATTGCGTCACTGTAACGACCCAGGGTCGCTGCGGAATTGCACTTGGCCCGGTGCAAAAAGGCCGCCTGGCCTGCAGCAATGTTGGCTTCATTGCCAGACCATGCCTTCAGTGCAGGGGCCTGCAGGGCACGTCCGTAGGAGAAGGACAATTTCCATGGCTGGCTACCGAGTGTGTTCATGGCATTGAGATGGGCGGTTGCCAGCTCGTCACTCTGCCCACCCGACAAGAAAGCAATCCCCGGTACCGACGCCGGAACATGGGCCTTGAGGGTTCGTACAGTCGCCTCGGCTACCGTCTTGATGTCAGCCTGCTGGGCGCATTTCTTTCCGGCAATCACCATGTTCGGCTTAAGGATAATGCCCTCGAGCTGAACCCGCTGCTGAGCCAATTGCTTGAAGACCTCAGCGAGCGTCTTGTTGGTGACTTCTTCACAGACCTGAATGCTGTTATCTGCATCCATGAGCACTTCTGGCTCGACGATCGGCACA
The DNA here is from genome assembly GCA_041620675.1 of Nevskiales bacterium. GTDB lineage: Bacteria > Pseudomonadota > Gammaproteobacteria > Nevskiales > DATLYR01 > DATLYR01. The sequence goes on along the minus strand of JBFKCG010000024.1, from coordinate 16,344 downwards.
ATGTCGTTTTCCTGGCACAGCGCGGCGTAGCGAGCCAGCGCATGGGCATTGACATTGATGCAGTAGTCACTCGGGATACCGTCACCGATGGTGATGACCGCACGCCATTTGGCAAACCGAGCACCCGCCTCACGGTACTTCACCAGTCGTTCACGCAGACCGTCCAGGCCTTCCGTGACCAGTTCGCCGGGCGCGCCAGCCAGCGGTTTGGCGCCCATGTCGACCTTGATGCCCGGGATGACGCCCTTCTCTGCCAACAGCTTGGCGAATGGCTTGCCGTCGCGGGTAGATTGAAAAAGGGTTTCCTCATAAAGGATCACACCACTGGTGTATTTCTCCATCTCCGGCGTCGTGAACAGCATCTCGCGATAGGCACGGCGGTTTGGCTCGGCATTCTCGACATTGATGGTCTTGAAACGCTTGCCGATAGTGCCAGTGCTTTCATCGGCGGCGAGTATGCCCCGGCCATCTGCGACCATGGCAACTGCGGTTTGATTCAAAGTTTTGATGTTCATCGGACAGCTCTCCACTGGGCTTGTAACGACTGCTCGGTTTGATGGCGGAGAGGGTGGGATTCGAACCCACGGACGGGATAAACCGTCAACGGTTTTCAAGACCGCCGCCTTAAACCGCTCAGCCACCTCTCCCAAGCCGCATAGGATACCTGATGGGCACGGCTCTGAGCTAGATTTATGCCTAGGAAATCTGCCTAGAAAAACAGACCCCGGCCGGTAATAAGCCGACCGGGGCTCTGGTCAATGGCTCAGCCTCTGAAGTCAGTTCTTGGCCGTGGCTTTCTTTTGTGCCGTATCGCCCTTGACCCCACCCACGCTGATACGGTCACGATTCGCATCCAGTGTTTTCTGACCGATTCCCTTCACCTTTCCCAAGTCATCCGCTGATTTGAAAGGACCGTTGGCCTGACGGTATTCAACAATGGCCCTGGCCTTTGATGGCCCTACCCCGTCTAGGGTCTCCAGCGTCTTGGTGTCTGCGGCATTGATATCAACACTGGTGGCTGCCAGTGCAGCACCCGACAGCAACAATGTGATGACTAGGAAAAGGCTTTTAAACAAAGACATGTCGTTTCTCCCGTGATAATGGTTTTCACAGGCGAACGCATAACGGCGGAATACAGCCTTCCTTGGCCGATTGTGCGCTCATCCTGAGCTATCTGGAACCATTCCAGACCCGGCAATCATACCCACTGCAACCGGCTCTTGGATAGAGGCACTAGGTAATCCTAAGCCATTGCCGCATGAGGCCGCATCAGGGTATAGCTGTGGAATGGTTGAATGGTGCCGGCAGAGGGAATCGAACCCCCGACCCACGCATTACGAATGCGTTGCTCTACCAACTGAGCTACGCCGGCACATGACCAAAGACTAAGTAGCGGGAGCGCAGTATAAACACCCAGCGCCGATGCCTCAATGATGTTCCTGCACTCTTGCCAGATACCCGTTCATTCACTAGCCTTAGCCCACCTTAATACCCCAATAGCTGCCAAGGAAGGCGCCTATGAGACCGGGTCGTGGTTACTCGTCCATTGAATTGATGATCGTGGCCCTAGTGCTGGCCACCCTGGCCTATTCTGCGGTTCCCTATGCCCGCAATCTCATTCTGGCCAATGAAATTACCACCAGTACCAATCTCCTGCTCGCGCACCTCCAGTTCGCGAGGTCCCGGGCCATCATGGCAACCGCAACCATTGTGGTTTGCCCTAGCCTCGACGGTCAGCGCTGTGAACCGAGTAACCGCGCGTGGTCCCATGGCTGGCTAGTATTCAAAGACAAGGATTTCAAGCAGCCTCCTAGGCTAGATCCTGAGGATGAGCTGATTTTGAGCCATCAGAACGAGTCAAGCGCGCCAAGGCTATACAGTAGCCTCGATCATGTGCGTTTTAGCGAGAATGGCACTGCCAGAAATGGCACCATCACGCTCTGCCACGAAAGCGCAGACCCGGCGCAGGCACGAGCGATCATTATCAGCATCCTGGGTCGTTCTCGCGTGTCAAAAACCACAGCTTCCGGGGCTCCGCTGACCTGCGGTCACCCAAAGTGACCCTGGCTAATTGATTTGGTAGGGCACCGGATCGAGCATCGGACTTCGTCCGGTCATGATGTCCGCCAACAGCCTGGCTGAGGCAGGTGCCGTCAACAGCCCATGCCGGGAATGACCGATGTTCGCAAAGAGTCCTTCGATGCCAGGGTACTCGCATACATAAGGCACAAGATCCGATCGACCAGGTCGCAATCCTGCCCAATGATGTTCGAGTGGCACTTGTGACAAGCCTGGCAGCAATCGTTCCGCTTGCGCCCGCAGACGCTTCCTGACATCGGATGTTGGTGTCTTGTCGTAGCCGCAGTCCTCTACGCTACTGCCAACGAGGATACGACCGTCGCGCCGGGGGATCAGGTAGACGTCGCGCTGGAGGGCAATCACCGTCAATGATAATGCCGATGGTGCATATAAGAGCATTTGTCCCTTGACGGGTGGGACCCTCAATGGTTGCGGAGAAATTTCGTCACCCCAGGCGCCGGTAGCGACAACGACACAATCTGCTGCAATTGCGCCCTGCCGCGTCATTACGCCCCTGACCTTGTTGTTTTCAACCAGGATTTTTTCAACGGGCGTGTGCGTATCAATCTGTACACGCTTGGCCTTGAGTAAGCATGCAAGTGATTTTAATAATCGCGGGCTACGGATCTGTGCCACCTCGGGCAGGATGATGCCAGGGCCAGTCGAGAAAAGCCCAGGATATTGCTGGCTAATGTTTTCCGATGACAAGATCTCTATCTGGTCGGCAGACTGTTCACGCCATGCCGATGCGGCTTTAATCGATTCGGGTTCTAGAATCAGCAAGCCTGTACGAGCCCACTCTGGGTCAATTCCGGTTTCGAGCTTAAGTCGCTTGCTGATGATTGAGTACGCCGTTTGGGCCCATCGAGACAGCTCCAGAACCGGCTCCGGATAAAGCCAGGGATGTAAAGGCGAGAGAATGCCACCGCCCGCCCAGGATGCCTCTTGCCCCACCTCGCCACGTTCGATGACTCTCACTCGCAGGCCCGCATCAGAGAGTTCCAAGGCCGAAAACAGACCGACAACGCCCGCGCCGACGATGATCACGTCTGGTTGATTTCGGCTCATGGGAATCAATCCGGGAGCGGCGTTCAGCTGCGCTGCAAGGCCCGGGGCAATGAAAAGACGATATTCTCGGGTCGGCCCTTCAGTTCTTCAACAAGCTGGCCACCCAGCTGTTTCAGGCGCTCAACCACTTCACGCACCAGTATCTCAGGCGCTGAAGCGCCTGCCGTCACACCGACGACCTTCTTGTCCGATAGCCATTCTGACTGAATATCTTCAGCACCATCGATCAAATAGGCATCTATGCCACGTTGATCCGCGATTTCCCGCAGGCGGTTGGAGTTGGAACTATTACTCGACCCCACCACCAGCAAGAGATCGCAACGGTTCACAAGCTCCTTGACGGCATCCTGCCGGTTTTGGGTGGCGTAACAGATATCATCCTTGCGTGGACCCATAATGCTTGGGAAGCGCTCACGCAAGGCATCTATCACACGTGAGGTGTCATCCACGGATAGCGTGGTCTGGGTCACATAGGCCATGCGTTCATGGTTATGGGGTTGCAGGCGTCGGACATCCTCCACATTTTCGACAAGATAGATATCGCCGCCATGTCCTCGCTCGAACTGTCCCATGGTGCCTTCGACCTCAGGGTGCCCGGCATGCCCGATCAGGACGACCTCGCGTCCCTCGCGTGCATAGCGACGGACCTCAATATGTACCTTCGTGACCAATGGGCAGGTCGCATCAAAGACGGTGAGGTTTCGCAGTTTCGCGCCCTCATAAACAGACTGGGACACGCCATGTGCACTGAAGATGACCGTGGCACCCGCCGGCACCTCGTCCAGTTCCTCCACGAAATGCGCACCCTTCTTTCGTAGGCCCTCAACCACGAAGCGGTTATGAACTACCTCATGGCGGACATAAATGGGGGGGCCAAGTCGCTCGAGCGCCCTTTCGACGATCTCGATGGCCCGATCTACTCCGGCACAGAATCCACGTGGGTTGGCGAGCAGTATCTGCATGACAAAGACTAGCCGCGTGAACCGGCGGCGGTTTCAGGGCCCGTCTTGTAGTACATATCCAAAATCAAAAGACCCGCACCAATGACGATGGCGGTATCTGCGACGTTGAATGCCGGCCAGTGACACCAACCACATTCACCGATATGGAAGTCCAGGAAGTCGACAACGTAGCCTCGGTAGACCCTGTCGATGACATTGCCCAAGGCACCGCCCTGGATTAGGGACAAGGCTACCGCGACCAAGGTTTCTCCCCTGGGATGCCTGCGTAACCACCAGAGAATGCCCACGCTCACAGCCACGCCAAGCGTGACGAAGAAAAGCGGAGAGGCACTACTGAACATGCTGAACGCTGCGCCTGTATTGCGCATCTGGGTCAGGTTGAGAATGGGTAACACCCTGACGGTTTCATGCAAATCCAGGTTGAGGTGAACCAACTGCTTGGTGACCTGATCCAAAACGATCACGATCAGGGACAGCCAAAGCCAATGCACATTGTGATATCGAATTGCCATACGATCTCAAAGCCGCCTAAGCATGACGACGGACTTCGCCGCCCTTCTCTACATTATCAACGCATCGGCCACACAGCTTTGGATGCGATGCATGCTGGCCCACATCAGCGCAATGATGCCAGCACCGCCCACACTTTGGATGGGTGCTGGCGCTGGCGCGTATCCACAGCCCGTCCAGTTCACTTGCTGCGGCATCCGTAGGCCTATTATCGGCTGCTGCCATCTGCGCTTCCGAAGTAATCATCACAAAGCGCAGCTCATCCCCGATGGCCGAAAGACCTGAATACAGCCTGGCATCACAATACAACTCAACCCGGGCATCCAGTGAAGAGCCAATGGTACCCGATGCCCGCAAGGCTTCCAGCACTTTCTTCACTGCCTCGCGCACCTCGATCAAGGCCGCCCAGTCCACGTCATCGCGTACAGAACCTTTGGGAAATTGGTGCCAGGTGGAGAACAGCACCGAATCATGCTCGCGTGCAGGGAGCGCCCGCCAGATTTCATCGGCGGTAAAACTCATGATTGGCGCCATCCAGCGCACCAGCCCTTCTGCAAGGTGATAAAGAACAGTCTGGGCGGAGCGCCGCGGCAGGCTGTCTTTGGGAGCCGTGTAGAGGCGATCCTTGAGGACATCCAGATAGAAGCCCCCCAGCTCTACCACGCAGAAGTTGTGCAGGCGCTGGTAGACCAGATGGAATTCATAGCGCTCATAAGCTTGGCACAGTTCCATCTGCAGCCTCGCCGCCTGTGTCATCGCCCAGCGATCCAGCCCCAGCAACTCATCAAACGGGACTTGATGTTGCCTGGGATCGAAACCATCGAGGTTGCCCAACAAGTAGCGTGCCGTATTACGAATACGCCGATAGGCATCCGAAATGCGCTTGAGCAGGTCCTCGGACACTGCTATCTCGCCACGATAATCTGACGCAGCAACCCAGAGCCTGAGCACGTCTGCACCCATGCGCTGCATAACCTGCTGTGGCGCGACGACATTGCCCAATGACTTGGACATCTTGCGTCCCTGCTCATCCACCGTGAAGCCATGTGTCAGCACCGCCTTATAGGGTGCACGACCATGCATCGCTGCTGATGTCAGCAGCGAGGATTGGAACCAACCTCGGTGCTGATCTGAGCCTTCTAGATATAGGTCAGCAACTGCATCGGCGGCCTGTCCGGGCTGACGCAATTCCTCACGATGGGCCGGCACGCAGGCGTGCACGACGCCAGAGTCAAACCACACATCGAGGATATCGGCTGCCTTCTCATATTGGTCCGCTTGCTCGCCCAGCAACTGTGAGGGTTCAAGTCCGAACCATGCCTCCAGGCCGTCTTTTTCGACGAGCGCCGCCACTTCAGACAAAAGCCGCGTGGTATCTGGGTGCAATTCCTGCGTGTTCCTGTTGATGAACAAAGCAATGGGGACACCCCAGGTGCGCTGTCGCGAAATACACCAATCGGGACGCTCGGCAACCATCTCCCGAATGCGTCGCTCGCCCCAGGCCGGTGTCCATTGCACTTGTGGAATTGAACTGAGGGCCGACTGGCGCAATCCTGCCTGGTCCATGGCGATGAACCACTGAGGTGTCGCCCGGAATATCAGCGGGCTCTTATGGCGCCAGCAATGCGGGTAGCTATGGCTCAACTCCAGGTGACAAACCAGCATGCCGTCATCGCGCAACCGCTCTACGACCAGGGAGTTAGCCTTGAATACGTGCTGCCCAGCAAACAATTCCACATCTGGCAAGTAACAACCATTGGCACCGACCGGGTTATCCATGGGCAAATTGTTGGCCTGACCGACGGCATAATCTTCCTGGCCATGGGCGGGTGCCGTATGGACAAGTCCCGTGCCTGCGTCCAATGTGACGTGATCTCCCGCGACAACAGGCACCAGCCTTGAATAAAACGGGTGCTGGAGTTGCAGGCCAACCAGGGCCTCTCCTGTACAGCGGGCAATGGTCTGGTGGTGGCTGGCACCATAACGCTGCATGGCAACCTCAAGCAGGCGTTCGGCCAATAGCAGGCGCTCAGGGCCGCGGCCCAGCTCGCACTGGACTACGACATAGTCCAGTTTGGGGTTAACAGCGACTGCTCGGTTAGCCGGCAGGGTCCATGGCGTAGTGGTCCAGATGACGACGGACAGGGGCAATTGTTCATCATCATCGACCAGCCAATCGCAACGACGAAGCAGGTCATGGCTATCCACCACGGGGAAACGCACATCAATGGCTGGCGACTTGCGGTCCTGGTACTCAACCTCGGCTTCTGCCAGTGATGATCCGCAGTCAATACACCAGTGGACCGGCTTGAATCCGCGATGCAGATGTCCACGCTCGATAATCCTGGCCAAGGCACGAAGCTGGTCGGCCTCGAACTGTGGATCCATTGTGAGATACGGCTTGTCCCAATCTCCGAGCACGCCTAGCCGGACGAAGTCGTTGCGTTGGCGATCAACTTGTTCGGCCGCATAGTCACGGCAGGCCTGGCGAAACGCCTTGGCATCAAGTTTTTGTCCAACCTTGCCGACCTTCTGCTCAACCTTGAGCTCAATCGGCAAGCCATGGCAGTCCCAGCCCGGCACATAGGGCGCATCAAAACCACCCAGGGTCTTGGCCTTGACGATGATGTCCTTGAGGACCTTGTTGACCGCATGACCGATGTGAATATCGCCATTGGCATAGGGGGGACCATCCAACAACACAAAGCGCGGACGACCGGCACAATGCGCACGCAGTCGCTGATATAAACGGCCTTCCTGCCACTGCTTGAGCCACTGCGGCTCACGCTCGGGCAGGTTGGCACGCATCGGGAAATCCGTCTGCGGCAGATTTAGCGTGTGCTTGTATTCGTTTTGGTTGTCCTGGCTCACGAGTTATCCTGCAGCCAGGCACGAGCCCTGGCGATGTCCTGATTCATCTCTTCCCGCAACACATCCAGGCTGGGGAAATGTTTCTCTGGGCGCAAAAACTGCAATAACTGCACGCTGATGCGCTGACCGTATAGGTTATCCGCAAAATCCAGCAAATGCGCTTCCAGCAGGCAATCATTGACCGTTACCGTGGGCCGAACCCCAACGCTCACCACTGCAGGCAGGCCCTTGCCGTGAAGCGTATCCACGCGAGCTGCGTAGACTCCGTAGCGGATGGCGCGCCTTTTTCGCAATGGTAAGTTGGCGGTTGGCACGCCCAAGGTGCGGCCTAGCTGCTGACCGGTTTCGACACGACCACTGATGCGGTATGGCCGCCCCATCAGTTGCGCCGCCTTCTGCACCTCTCCGGCAGCGAGTGCTTCCCTGACGCGGGTACTACTCACGCGAGTACCTTGCAGGCAATAAGGCTGCATGTTGCTCACCTCGAATCCCTGCATATCGCCTGCTTGCTTAAGTAACCCAAAGTCTCCCTCGCGGCGGCGCCCAAAGCGAAAATCATCGCCAACGGCCAAATATCTAATGCCCAACCCATTCACCAGCACACGCGCAATGAAATCCTGCGGGCTCAGTGCGGCAAATTCTCGGTCAAACCGAACACAAAGAATTCGCTCTATGCCCGTACCTGACAGGTCTTCCAATTTTTCCCTCAGGCTGGAGATCCTTGCTGGTGCCTGCTCGGGTGAAAAAAACTCACGCGGCGTCGGCTCAAACACCATCACCGTTGATGGCAATTGCAGGCGCAGTGCCTGCTCACTCAACTGCTTGAGTACTGCCTGATGCCCACGATGGACGCCATCATAATTGCCGATGGTGGCTACGCAACCGTGATGACGAGCCCGCAGGTTATGCAGGCCCCTGATCAATTCCATCGGTAAAGGTGATCCCGGCGATCCAAAATAATTACAGCATTATAACGGTCTATTAGTGCTGGGGCGCGGTTAAGTGTCGAGGACGCAAGCCTGTGATGTAGAGGACGGCGGCGTAGGTAAACAAACCACCAACCACCATCAAGGCCAGGTTCCAGGCACGCTCAAATAGAGTCCAATCAATCCATTGAGCGAGATCCCCTGACACAAACCACAAAATCACACCCATGACTAGAGATGCAGATATTATCTGGCTGCCAAATCTGAGCCAGCCCTGCATCGGCTGGTACACACCTGATTGGCGCAAGCCTCGGTAAAGCAGCGCAGCATTGACCAAGGCTCCCAGGGAGGTAGCCAGAGCCAGTCCCGCATGGGGCGACGAATAGTTAAGTTGTTTCAGGATCAGGACAAATACCACGCTCATCACCATGCCCGCGAACAATGCCTGCACACCAATGCGAACAGGGGTACGTGTGTCCTGACGCGCGTAATACCCTGGCAGCAATACTTTGACCAGGCTGAAAGTAAGCAGGCCCACCGAATAGGCCATCAGGGCATTGCGGGTCATCACGGTATCTTCTGCCGTGAATGACTTGTACTGGAACAGCGTGGCAATCATGGGACCTGCCAGCACGAACATGGCAACAGTAGCGGGCACCACGATCAGCAACAGCAGGCGCAGGGCCCAGTCCAGTGTGTGGCTGAAGGCATCGGAGGAGGCCTCCGCATGCCGGGCGGACAAGGTGGGCAGAATGACCGTGGCAATCGCGACACTGAATATCCCAAGCGGGAATTCCATTAATCGGTCTGCGAAGTACAACCAACTCACGCTTCCCGTCATCAGCATTGAGGCAATCACCGTGTTAATCATCAGGCTGAGTTGCGCCACCGAGGAAGCGAACAGGATCGGGATCATGAGTTTCAGGATGCGGCGCACGCGACTGTCCCGCCAGCCCCACCGTGGGCGCGGCAGCATGCCGATACGACGCAGGAACGGGAACTGGAATATTAATTGGGCAACACCAGCGATAAACACCCCAACGGCCAGTGCCATGACCGGCTGCTCGAAGAATGGGGCGAGCCAGATGGCCGCGCCTATCATGGACAGATTCATCAATACCGGCGTGAACGCAGGAATTGCAAAGCTTCTGTAGGTGTTCAATACACCGCCCGCCAGTGCGGTCAGGCAGATGAACAGCAGATAGGGGAAGGTGATCCGAAGTAGTTCAACAGCCAGGTCATACTTGCCAGGCTCCTTCAGGAAGCCGGGAGCGAACATCAGGATGAAGACCGGTGCAGCCAGGATCCCCAGGATCGTGATGAGGGTGAGCACGCCGCCCAGCGTGCCAGCCACAACCGAGACCAACCCGCGAACGTCTTCCTGAGTGCCTTTGGATTTGGTCTCGCCCAAAACCGGGACAAACGCCTGGGAGAATGCGCCCTCCCCAAACATGCGGCGGAAGAAATTGGGAATCTGGTAGGCAATCAGGAATGCATCCATGCCTGCGGAGGCACCAAACAGCACCGCCATCAGCATGTCGCGGGTGAATCCAGTCAGGCGAGACAGGAAAGTCATTGACCCGACGGTTGATGTTGATCTGAGTAGTGAGGACATAGGCCTGCTTTATGATTCGCGGGCATCATACCGCAGCACCTGACACAGCGGCGCGTGCGTTGACTTATGGCCGAGAAATCCAGATAATGCGCCGCTTTCAGGGGCTTATAGGTCCCTGTACACGGATTTTTCTGAGGAGCTCTACCTTGGCCAACACCCCACAAGCCCGCAAGCGCGCGCGTCAGTCCGAAGTACGTCGCCAGCAGAACGCCAGCCAGCGTTCAACAGTGCGTACCCATTTCAAGAACGCGCTCCAAGCCATTGCCGGCGGCGACAAGACCAAGGCTGTCGAGGCCATCAAAAACGCTGTGCCTGTCATTGACAGCTCTGCGCGCAAGGGCCTGATCGGCAAGAACACCGCAGCACGCCAGAAGAGCTTGCTAAGTAAGCGCCTCAAGGCATTGTCCTAACTTACTGTTTCACATAAAAAAGCCGGCTCATAGCCGGCTTTTTTATTGTCTGCGCCCTGCCTCAGAGCAAGATCAGGTTATCGCGGTGGATAAGCTCTGGCTCAGCGGCATAGCCTAAAATCCCGGCGATTTGCACACTCGGGCGTCCAAGGATACGGCCGGCCTCATCCGCGGTGTAATTTATTAGCCCACGGGCGACTTCTCTCCCTTCCGTGTCAATGCAACTCACCAAGTCACCACGCCGGAACAGGCCTTCAATGCGCTGCACACCGACCGGCAGCAGGCTCTTTCCTGCCTCTCGCAAGACCTTGGCGGCGCCAGTATCAAGATAGAGGCGGCCACGGACCTGTAGCTGGCCAGCAATCCATCGCTTACGGGATGCTTGTTTTTGTTCGCCTGGCAGCAGCAGCGTGCCGATGGGCTCGCCATTGGCCAAGCGGATCAGGACCTCTGGCTCGCGACCATAGGCAATCACCGTGGCCGCGCCGGAACGAGCCGCCTGCTGGGCCGCTGTGAGCTTGGTACGCATGCCTCCCCGTCCCAGCCCGCCCGCGCTCCCCCCTGCCATCGCCAGAAGCTCAGGATCGCCCGCACGGCCTGTAGAGATAAGCTTTGCGTTCGAGTTTGCCCTTGGATCAGCGTCGAACAGTCCCTGCTGGTCGGTCAGAATGACCAAGACATCCGCCTCAGTCAGGTTCACCGTAAGTGCGCCCAGAGTGTCGTTATCGCCCAGCCGGATCTCATCCGTGGCTACGGTGTCATTCTCATTGACGACCGGCACCACGCGCAGGGCCAAGAGAGCCCGCAGCGTGCTGCTGGCATTCAGGTAGCGCTGGCGGTCCTTGACATCCTCGTGGGTAAACAACACCTGCGCGGTACGCAGCCCGTGTTTCTGGAAACGACTCTCATACGCCTGGACCAGACCCATCTGGCCCACGGCGGCAGCAGCCTGCAACTCGTGCATGGTCTTCGGACGCTGGCTCCAGCCCAGGCGGGACATGCCTTCAGCCACAGCGCCGGAGGACACCAGCACGGTTTCACGTCCCATCGCCGACAGGGCCGCGATCTGGGCGACCCAGGCATCCATCATTGCGTGATCAAGCCCACGCCCGTCGTTAGTCAACAACGAGCTGCCGATCTTGATCACCCAGCGACGGGCTTTATGTAGTGAGGTCTTCTCCATTCGTGATTCCAGTGCCAGACTCATCCCCACTCGGGCGTACCAGCGTATCAATTCGATTCATTACATCCAGCATCAGGCGATCGAGGTCGCTGCGCTGCAAGGCCGATATCAGGTAGACCGGCCCCTTCCAACCTAGCTGTTCTACCAGCTCATCCGCACGGGCCCGTGCCTCGTCCGGCAACATGAGGTCAGCCTTGTTGAAGACCAGCCATCGCTCGCGCTTCGACAATTCATCGCTGAATTTTTCGAGTTCAGCTGGGATTTGACGGATATTATCCAGCACCTCGCTGCCGTCGGTTGGGCAGAGATCCACCACGTGCAGCAACAGTCTCGTGCGCTGGATGTGCTTGAGGAACCGAATTCCAAGACCTACACCCTCGGCTGCACCTTCGATCAACCCCGGTAAATCCACCAGCGTAAAGCTGCGCTGAGGCCCGACAGAGACCACCCCGACCTGGGGGTGCAAGGTCGTAAACGGGTAGTCGGCAATGCGTGGCCTTGCGGCGGAAACCGCAGCCAGCAACGTCGATTTGCCTGCATTGGGCAGGCCCAGCAGCCCAACGTCAGCCAATAACTTCAGTTCAAGGCGCAGGTCGCGCTTTTCACCCGGGGTGCCCAATGTGAATTTACGCGGGGCTCGATTGGTACTGCTCTTGAAGCGGTTATTGCCCAACCCATGGAATCCGCCCTGGGCCACCTTGAGGCGCTGGTGTGGCTGCGTGAGGTCGCCAATCAGCTCACCCGTATCAGCCTCATAGACCAAGGTGCCCACAGGAACCAAGACCGTACAGTCCTCTCCTGAAGCGCCCGTACAGTCACTTCCGCGACCATTTTCCCCTCGCCCACCCCTGAATACTCGCGAGATACGAAAATCCGCCAGTGTATTCAGGTTGGGATTTGCCTCAAGCCAGACGCTGCCGCCATCGCCGCCATCACCCCCATTCGGACCGCCAAAGGGGATAAATTTTTCACGACGGAAGCTGGCGCAGCCATTGCCGCCATCCCCCGCTTCAACCCTGACCTTGGCTTCGTCTACGAATTTCATGATGTTGATTCTACCCAGTCGCTCAAACAAAAAGGCCCCGCATTGAGCGGGGCCCTGATCAGACTGGAGTCAGGTCTCAGCCAGCGACAACGCTGACGACCCTGTTCTTGGCAGCGCCCTTGATCTCGAACTTGACGGTGCCATCGGTTTTGGCGAACAGCGTGTGATCCTTGCCCATGCCGACATTGACGCCTGCACGGTATTCAGTGCCACGCTGACGGATGATGATGTTGCCGGCAACGACTGACTCTCCGCCGTAGCACTTCACGCCAAGGCGCTTGGACTGGGAATCGCGACCGTTACGAGTACTGCCGCCTGCTTTTTTATGTGCCATGAGTGATCCTCAGCGTAAAACTATTGGTTACTTCTTACCGGCCTTGATGCCGGTAATCTTGATTTCTGTGTAGTACTGGCGATGACCCTGGTGTCGACGGTAGTGCTTACGACGACGCAGCTTGAAGATCTCGACCTTGTCTGCGCGCGCCTGATCCTCGACCGTGGCTGTGACCTTACTACCTTCCAGGTAGGGCGTACCAATACGGATATCATCCGCACCGTCGGACAGCATCAACACCTGGTCGAATTCGACCTTGCCGTTAACATCGACTTCCAGCTTCTCGATACGGAGGACATCGCCTTCGGCGACGCGGTACTGCTTTCCCCCGGTGACAATTACGGCATGCATCGAAACATCTCCAAAAACGGTTATGCCTTGAAAAGACGCGGCATTTTATAGGCTTCCCCCCTATAGGTCAATGTAATCTGACTATATCCGCCCTGGCTCTCCTGAAAGCAGAACTGGCCCCTTGGTCTGCCTTGACGGGCCCAAGTTCCCGCCACTAGCATTGCCCCCAATTTCCCGCGGATTACTACATGTCGTTGCCCCCTTTTCTCAGCCTGATCAACGACGAGATGCAGGCGGTAGACCATTTAATCCGAATCCGTCTGCAATCGGACGTCGTCCTGATTAACCAATTGGGGCAGCATATTGTCGCCAGTGGCGGCAAGCGCCTGCGGCCGGCCCTTGTCATCCTGTCAGCCCGCGCCTGTGGATATGAAGGAGATCAACACTTGCTACTGGCCGCAGTCATTGAGTTTATCCACACCGCAACCCTGCTACACGATGACGTGGTGGATGCTTCTACCCTCCGGCGTGGCCAGGAGACTGCCAATGCACTCTGGGGCAACGAAGCCAGTGTACTGACAGGGGATTTCCTTTATTCAAGAGCCTTCCAGTTGATGGTCGAGGCTGATCAGATGCAGGTCATGCGTGTACTGGCTGATGCGACCAACGCCATTGCAGAGGGTGAGGTCCTTCAACTCATGAACTGCCATGACCCAGATATCACTGAAGAGCGATATCTGGAAGTCATTGACCGCAAGACTGCCCGGCTTTTCGAGGCCGCTGCACGGTTAGGCGCAATCCTGGCCGGACTTGGGGAGTCAAGCCAGACTGCCATGGCCCAATACGGGAAATACCTGGGCAATGCATTTCAGTTGGTGGACGACGCCCTGGATTACAGCTCCAATTCAAGCACGCTGGGCAAAAACGTCGGGGATGACCTGGCTGAGGGTAAACCCACCCTGCCGCTTATCCACGCCCTGCGTAAGGGCACGCCGGAACAGGTGAAACTGATACGAGAGGCCATCCAAAAAGGGGGGCTCGAACACGTTCGCGATGTGCTGCAAGCAATTGAATCGACAGGTTCAATCACGTACACTGCCGCGCTCGCCAGACAGGAGGCAGACAAAGCCATTGTCGCCTTGGCCGAACTCCCTGATTCGGCTTATAAAGTCGCACTTATTAGTCTGGCGGAGTTCTCAGTCAGCCGCAGTTTCTGATGAATCGGAGTGTAGCTCAGCTTGGTAGAGCGCTTGGTTCGGGACCAAGAGGTCGCAGGTTCGAATCCTGTCACTCCGACCAAATCTCAGACAATATACAGATGGGCCAGCCATCCTAATTCACTCCGTCAGAATTGCCCCCATGATTCGTTCTTTGATTTAGCTAGGACGAAGATATCTGACGTTTCGTATATTCATCCTACTTCCTACCTATCGCTAGGGTCGTATTTTCTCTTATACCAGTCATATGTAGCACGAATCCCATCCCTTAGGCTCATCTGCGGGCCCCATCCAAGGCGCGATAGTTTCCCAACATCTAACACTTTACGAGGTGTTCCATCCGGCCGGCCAGGATCAAACGTGATATCTCCATTGAATCCGATAACATCAGACACCATGAGTGCGAGTTCACGAATCGTTATATCCAGACCCGTTCCGACATTGATGATGCCTTCTTCGCTGTAATTCTTAGTTAGGTAAATTGCTGCATCAGCCAAATCCTCTACATAGAGGAACTCACGTCGGGGACTCCCAGTACCCCAGACAGTGACATTAGTTGAACCTGACTGCTTGGCTTCGTGAAACTTCCTGATAAGTGCAGGCAATACGTGAGACGTTTCTAGGTCAAAGTTATCGCCCGGACCATACAGATTCGTAGGCATGAGGCAAATCGCGTCCATGCCATATTGACGCCTGTAGGCTTGGCACATCTTAATGCCTGCGATTTTTGCAACCGCGTACCACTCGTTACTTCCTTCAAGTGGCCCTGTAAGCAATGATTCCTCAGAGATTGGTTGCTCAGCATCGCGGGGATATATGCAGGATGATCCGAGAAATACGAGTTTTTTTGTGCCAGCGCGGTAGGCCGCATCAATGGTGTTTAACTGGATTGCTAGGTTATCTCTTATGAAATCTGCGGGGTATTTGCTGTTGGCGAGTATCCCCCCAACCTTGGCGGCCGCCATATAAACGATCTCTGGCCGATTTTGCTGGAAATATTTTTCTACTTCTGGCTGCGACGTAAGGTCCAGCTCTGAACGTCCACGAATAAGCAGGTTTTTATAACCCTGATCATTAAGCTTTCGAATTAGCGCAGATCCTACCAGTCCGCTGTGACCAGATATGTATATTCTGCTCTCCTTATTCATGATGGCTGTAGGTACGGAATCCTTGCTCTGAAGTGAGTTGGTCTCTCTTCGCAATACTCAGGTCTTCTCGCACCATTTCTTTCACCAAATCAAGAAAACTTATCTTCGGCTTCCAGCCCAGCTGATTACGCGCCTTGGTAGCGTCACCGAGGAGCGACTCGACTTCTGTCGGTCGGTAATAGCGAGGGTCAACGGCAATAATTTTTTGGCCAGTACTTGCATCAATACCCACTTCATCCAGACCTTTGCCATGCCATTCAATGCGGTAATCAAGCTCCTGTGCCGCAGTTTCAATGAATTGGCGGACTGTGTACTGTTCACCTGTTGCAATGACGTAATCTTCAGGCTTCTCCTGTTGAAGCATCAGCCACTGTGCCTCAATGAAGTCACGTGCGTGCCCCCAGTCACGACGAGACTCAAGATTTCCCAAGTACAGACATTGTTCTATCCCTAACCTGATACGAGCTAGACCCCTGGTGATTTTTCGAGTGACAAAGGTTTCTCCTCGTATGGGCGACTCGTGATTAAATAAAATTCCATTGCAGGCGTACATGCCATAAGCTTCACGATAGTTCACCGTAATCCAGTATGCGTATACCTTGGCAGCACCATAGGGTGAGCGAGGATAAAACGGCGTGCTTTCTCTTTGCGGTACTTCCTGTACCAAGCCAAACATCTCGGAGGT
>JBFKCG010000023.1:0-20271 GCA_041620675.1 Nevskiales bacterium | reverse complement strand
CCCAAACGGAACGGACTCGACCAACCCAATGTGAAGGGGCAGCTCGGCCAGCGCACAGGCCAGGCTGGCGCCCACCATGCCGCCACCAATAATCAGGACGTCAAATTCGCTGCGATCCATCATGCAGCCTTCAGGCCCGCATCAGCGCTTCGATCTCAGCGATCTGCTTTGGCGCCTGACTCGTCAGGATGCGCGGCCCTTCCGCTGTAATCAGGACATCATCTTCAATGCGAATACCGATGTTCCAGAACCGCTCATCGATATCATCGGCCGGCGTGATGTACAGGCCAGGCTCAACCGTCAGCACCATGCCGGGCTCAAATACGCGCCATTGATCATTGAGCTTGTAGGCGCCCACATCATGTACATCCATGCCCAGCCAGTGGCCGGTGCTGTGCATATAAAAGCGCCGATAGGCTTCCTTCTCCACCAACTCTGCGGGTTCGCCCTTGAGCAGCCCCAGTGTCACCAGTCCCTCGGTCAATACTCGCACCGCTGCCTCGTGTGGCTGGTTCCAGTGCCGGCCAATCTGGCACATGTCAATCGCCGCCAGCTGTGCTGCCAGCACCACTTCATAAACCGCTTTTTGCGTGGAGGTATAACGACCGTTGACAGGAAATGTGCGGGTGATGTCGGCGCAGTAACCCTGCCATTCACCACCCGCATCAATGAGTACCAGATCACCGTCCTTGAGCACATCAGCATTCTCGACATAGTGCAGGATGCAGGCATTGCTGCCGCCCCCCACAATTGAACCATACGCCCAGGTCAGGCCATTACGTTCATACTCGTGGTGAATCTCCGCCGCCAATTGGTACTCGGTTACGCCCGGCTTGCACGCCTGCATCGCACGTCGATGCGCAGCAGCGCTGATATCACTGGCATGCTGCATGTATCCGATCTCAACGTCGCTCTTGAACAGGCGCATTTCGTGTAACACCGGATCCAGCGAAACCACTTCCGGTGGTGCGCGCACGCCACGGCGACTCTGTCCACGCAGTGTTGTCAGCCAGCCGATGAGTTTCTTGTCTAGCCACGACTGCTGGCCCAGGCTGTGATGTACCTGCTCACGGCCATTGAGTATTTTTGGCATCCACTCATCCAGCTGGCTAATCGGCAAAGCCTGGTCTGCGCCAAAATTCTCCTGCGCACCAGCTTGCCCGGCTCGTCGACCCTCCCATGTCTCGCGTTCCGGATCACGATCACGGCAAAACAGAATGTACTGCCCCTCTGGCCGACCCGGCGCAAGCACGGCCAATGCCTCGGGCTCGGGAAATCCCGTCAGGTATTGGAAATCACTGTCCTGACGGTAAGGGTAATGAACATCATGATTGCGCAGTCGGTGGGGCGCGGACGGGACAATGGCCACGCCATGTGGCCCGATACGATCCATCACCGCGCGACGGCGCTTGGCACACTCTTGCTGCGACATAAGCAGAACCCAAACTCTTGCTGGAAGTGGGGATGGCCACGGACGCGGCCAAATTCCCGCCCGGAGGGCACGACCTAGTATCTAGTGTATCGTGCCGGGGCTTTCAGGGGGCTGTCCCGTTGAGCGCAGCTCCAGGAATATCAACTGCACGCCCGCGCGCACATACTCGACGAGCTCCATGTAGGCATTTTCATCGGCATTCTCATCGGGCTCGACTTCGTCCTCAATACCCGCGCGGCTGATCTGTATCAGATCGTTGACGATCTCGCGCAGTTCCGGACTGCCTTGGTTGAGATCCAGCGCAGGCTTGGTAGCCAGGCCGTAGAGGAATCCGTCACACCATTGCGCCAGCGCCTCGACCCGCTGGTTCAGGTCTTGATCGTCATCGGGCAGCAGGGGCATAAACCCACTGTCAGGATCGCAAAGATGGCCGAGGCTGCTGGCACGCAATAGGCGCAATTGCCTCCTTGCCTCAGGCACCTGCTCACTGTCCGCTGGGGAATCCATGTCCAGCCCCAGATCGTCCGGCGGATTATCCTGGACACACAACATGCCACATAAGGCGCCGTGGTATTCAGCCGCATCCAGACGGAAGCCGAGGCTACGCAGTGCCTGGCTCAGATCTCGGTAGTCAATCGGGGGGGAACTCACTCCTTGATTATCGCCCAGTCCCCTGTCCAAGGGCGAACTTTTATCCGCATCACCAGCGCCGATGCCAGCATCAGCAACAGGAGCAAGGCCGGGTCAGTGGCACCACCACCTCCGCCACCTCTGCTGCTTTCCCCGCCACTACCATCTGCCGGCGGTGACGAACCGCCACTGCCACTGGCTGCCGCATCGTAGAGGAAAGCTGCGCCAGCCCTATCGTCGGCACGCAAAGAAGCACCCCGACCATCGGCGTGGACAAAGGCACGCATCAAGGCATCATCAGCAGACGGGTTGAGGGTGCAGTCCGAGACGCCCGGTACGATCTCCTGGTCACCGCAAGAATGGCCCAAGCCCAGCGTGTGCCCCAGCTCATGCGCGAAGACCTCCTGAGCGTTGGTCCTGTTGACGCCATTGAGGAAACAACCCGCGCCATCCTGGATGACGATGTCGCTCTCCACGATGCGTCTGAACACCGCACCCTTGAAACTGCCTACCCCGTTGACCCGGTAGCTCGCAGAGGCCAGCACCCCACCGGTGACACAGTTAAAGCTGCCCGGAATATCGCCATTGGGGTCATTAAAGAGAATCGCGTTTACACCATCGGAGGTTCCCAAGCCTCCACTGGCACCCGTCAAACCGCCATAGGAATAGAGGATATTGCTGCCGGCATCATTGTTCCATGCCGTGATGCCGGTCTGGAATTCCGCATAACCTCCGCCGGTAATACCTGCCTGCCCGCTACTGCCGGCCAGCTGGGTAACCGTCTGGTTTGAATCAAACTCGAACCAGCGCGAGGGTGCACCCAAAGTCGTGAAATTCGCTCTTTCCGACTCAGTTTCTGGGGTTGTGGCATTCCAGTAAGTGGGGGACAGCTCAGCGCCGGCAGCCGTGGCTTGCAACCAGTGCGCAAACCCCTCCCAATCCCGGACTTGGTCCGATGCCGGTAGCAGTACGCCCAACCCATTTCCTGGCAATTCATAGGTGCCTGCGAGCTGTCGCCTTGCGCTCGCGCGGCCCGATGTGGACGCTGATTTCGTGAATACGCCAAGCGCGGACTGGAGGATGGCGTATGTGCCATCAGCCCGGGGCAGCAAGAACATCAATACGGCCTCCCCAGTATTGAATTGAGGCATGCCAGGGACGACCCTGCTGGGGTCACTCGCCGCGCCGCCATCGTCTGAGCCCAGTACCCCGTTACTCACTGCCTGGCTGCCGGAGTCCTGTGTCCCTATCCCACCCGGCACCCACACCAAGACTGGAACGGAGGCGGAACCCTTGAGAAAACGGGTGACATTCACCTGATAGACAGTGTGATCCTGGGGTTGCCCGACCAAAGGCAACACGCCGACGATCTCACCCTCCACCACCAAGGATGCCTGATCCAGCAGGGCCTTATCCGGCATTTGGACAAAGGTCAGCGCGTGGGCAGATCCTGCAAACATCAGGACCAGCAATAGGGACACTATGGCTTTGTTCATAAGTCTCACACCATCAGCAAGGGACACGAACAATCATCAGGGATTGCGTCGTCTAACTATAACCAACTCAGACAGCAATCTCCCCCCACCTATTACAGGCTCTTGGCCTGAATCGCTATGGCTCATCAATACTGATATGTATTTTCAGGCATATTGGCCAATATGGGGCCTGTGGCGGGTAATCAGGCGAGGTTTGCCCGCAATAAAAAAGCAGGCCTTTCGGCCTGCTTTTCACTGCAGTTGAACCCCTAGGTTCAGGATGGTCTCAGTTGCGTTTATGCCCGTGTGATTGGCGCGACAGGAACCCCAGCGCGGCCAGCATCAAGAACAGCATTTGCAGGAGGTCAATCGCACCCCCTCCTCCGCCGCCGCCATCATCACCGGAACTTCCGCTGCTATTGCCAGTAGGCTGCGTGCTCGCGGCGGTCGGAGCAGCGTTATATAGATGCCGGGCGCCCGCCTCGTCATCCGCTCGCAAGTCAGCGCCGCGCCCATCGGCATGCATGAATGCGCGCATCAGGGCATCATCAGCCGTCGGGTTGCTCGAGCAATCGCTGACACCAAAACGGCTTTGGTCACCGCAGGAATGGCCCAGGCCGAGCGTGTGGCCCAACTCATGTGCAAAGACCTCAGCACCATCCAGTCCGCCGTTGCCGCGCAGGTAACAGGCCGCATTGTCCTGCACCACAATGTCGCTCTCCACGATCGCCCTGAAGGCCGAACCATTGAAAGTGCCCGTTCCGCTGACTCGGAACCCGGCGGTTGCCAAAACCCCGCCTTGGCTGCAGTTAAAGCTGCCGCTGATCTCGTTATTCGGGTCATTGAACAATATGGTGTTGACGCCGTCCGAACTGGCCAAGCCCCCGCGTGCGCTTGTCGTGCCGCCATAGGCGTATAGGATTTTGCTACCTGGGGCAGCATTCCAGGCGGTAATCCCCGATACGAATTCACTGTGACCACCGCCGGTGAAGCCGGTCTGGCCTTGTGCGCTACTGCGTTGGCTCACGCTCCGCCCCACATCAAAATCAAACCAGCGCGAGGGTGGCGATCCCAATGTCGTGTAGTTGGCGGTGGTGGGCGCATCATCATCCTGGGCGGAGCGCATGTAATCCGGCGCCGCGCTGCCACCAGCGGCCGTTACTCGCAGCCAGTTCGCAAAGCCTTCCCAGTCACGCACCTGGTCCGCCGCGGGCAGCATCATGCCCATGCCTGTGCCTGGCAACTCAATCGTGCCGTCCATTTGCCGTTTAGCAGTCGCGTTGCTCGATGTCATGCCTTGCTTCCAGAAAACGCCCAGGACTGACTGGGTGATGGCGTAGGTACCATCCCCACGCGGGTTCAGAAACAACAGCACCCGTTCGCCAACGGAGAGTCGTGACATGCCGGGGATAATCAGGGCGTCGCGCTGCAATTCCTCATTGGAGAGATCGCCGGCATCACGAGTGCCGGGTACCCATACATATAGTTCTGCCTGCCCATTGCCCTTGAGATACTGGCTGACCCTGAGCCAGTAAATGGTTCCGTCCTGTGGCTGTGCGCTAACTGGCACAATGCCATCGACATCAGCCTCGACGACAACAGCGGACTGGTCCAGCAAGGATTGATCTGGCATCTGGACAAAAGTGATTGCCTGGGCCGGGATGGAAAGGCCGAGGCAGAGGAGAAGCAGGAATATTTTTTTTGTAACGGCGTAGATTGTCATGACATTGACGCCTTATGCAGAAAACCCAAGATTTGAAACTACGCGTCAAACACCGTCGTGACAGTGCGCTGCCACACGCAACTTGTGGCTTGTTTTGCTCATTGGCAGGCATTGTTCTTATAAGATGTAGGTGTACGCATGCGGCGAACTGCGAGAAGTGTCGTGAAAGGAACATTGCCAAGCTGCCAACAGATGATCGAAGGCCTGGTTGCCCTACCCTCGATCAGTTCACTCGATCCCCGGCTGGATCACAGCAACCGACCGGTGGCTGAACGCCTGGCCGAATGGCTGGCAGAGCTTGGCTTTCACTGTGAGTTGTTGCCGCTACCAGAGCAGCCAGCAAAGGTGAATTTATTGGCCACCCTAGGACAGGGGCCTGGCGGTCTTGTGCTCGCGGGACATCTGGACACCGTCCCCTACGACGAGGCAGCGTGGCGCTCGAATCCTTTCCAACTGACCCAGCGTGACAATCGCCTCTACGGTCTCGGTACCGCAGACATGAAATCTTTTCTGGCGCTGGCTGTTGAGGCTGCCAAGGAGTTTTTCGACAAACCGCTGAAGCAGCCCCTGATCATCCTGGGCACGGCCGATGAGGAAATCACGCTGGGGGGTGCCCGCGCCTTGGCCGCCGCGGGCAGGCCAAAGGCCCGCCACGCTGTAATCGGGGAGCCCACCGGCTTGAAGCCAGTCCGGATACATAAGGGCAATCTCGCCGAAAGCATCCGCGTGCTTGGACACGGCGGACACTCCAGCAATCCCACCCGTGGCCTGAATGCCGTGGAGGGCATGCACCGAGTACTGCAATCCCTGCTCAAGCTGCGCGATCAATTGTCGCGCGGGCAACAGAACCCGGAATTCTGCGTGCCTTACAGCACGCTTAGTCCCGGCTGCATTCATGGTGGCGATGCCCACAATCGCATCCCGGCCAGTTGCGAGCTGCGCGTGGACCTGCGCCTTTTGCCCGGCGTTGCGCTACCACGAATGCGTGAGGAGTTAAGGCAGTGCGCGACCGCCGCCCTGGCCGATAGCGAGTATCAGCTTGAGTACGAGAGTCTTTATCCAGGGTGTCCGGGATTTGAAACCCCAGCGACTGCCGCCATCGTCAAAGCCTGCGAGCAACTGACGGGCTACGCGGCCGGTGCCGTTGATTTCGCCACGGAGGGTGCCATCTTCAACGAGATGGGCATGGAAACCGTCATCCTGGGTCCTGGCGATATCGAGCAGGCGCACTTGCCGGATGAATACCTGTGCCTGGATCGAATCGAGCCTACGACTCGCCTGCTGCGCCAGTTGATTCAGCGTTTCTGCCAATAAGCCCAGGAATCGTCTTTTAGCTTCAATGGCTTATAATCCGCGGCACCGGTGACGGCTGGGGATTGCCCAATGTCGGATTCTGTTCTGAAGGTACTGCGGGCTTCGGCCCCCTATATCCACGCCCACCATGGGCGGACTTTTGTCATCGCTTTTGGGGGCGAGGCTGCCGCACGCCCCGACTTCAGCCGACTGATCTACGACATAGCCCTCCTGCATAGCCTGGGCGTCAAACTCATTCTTGTGCATGGTGCACGCCCGCAGATTGATGCACAGACCAAGCAAGCCGGCCTGGAACCGAAGTTCGCCGGTGAATGGCGGATCACGGATGTCGAGACCTTGACCTGCGTGAAGGAAGCGGTTGGCAGCCTGCGCATGGAGATCGAAGCCCTGCTCAGCACCGGCCTGGCCAGCACACCGATGGGTGGCGCACGTTTGTCGGTGGCCACCGGCAATCTGGTGACAGCACGACCCGTTGGCGTACGCAATGGCATCGATCACCTCCTCACTGGTGAAGTCCGCCGCATTGATGCAGAGGCAATCAAGGCACATCTGGCCCGTGACAGCATCGTATTGCTTTCGCCGGTTGGATACTCGCCCACCGGTGAGATCTTTAATCTGCGTTACGAGGACGTGGCGGTTGCTGCCGCAGAAGCCCTGGGTGCGGACAAATTGGTGTTCCTGCTTGATGAAAAGATAAAGGGCGCCCGCCAACTCAAGCTTGAGGAAGCCGATGACCTGCTACGCCGCAACAAGGCAGGTACATTGAGCGGCCACATACGCATGGCAGTGCATGCCTGTCGCAAGGGCGTGCGGCGCGTTCACCTGATCAGCCACCAGCAGGAAGGCAGCTTGCTGCAGGAACTCTATAGCCGCGACGGCGTAGGTACCCTGGTGTTTGCCGACAGCTATGATGTCGTGCGCCAGGCCACCATCGACGATATTGGCGGCATTCTCGGCCTGATCGCTCCGCTCGAGGAATCGGGCGTGCTGGTTCCACGCTCCCGCGAACAACTTGAGCTCGACATCAACCACTTCTTTGTCATGCTGCGTGATGGGCTCATCACGGCCTGCTGTGCGCTGATTCCGTATCCCGAGGAAAAGCATGGCGAACTGGCCGGCGTTGCGGTTCACGCGGATTACCAGAAACAAGGTCGCGCCCAGGCACTGCTCGACCAGGTGGAACGCAGTGCACGGCAGCAACGGCTGAAGCGCCTGTTTGCGCTCACCACCCATGCGCCACACTGGTTCATAGAACGGGGCTTTACGCTGGCCTCGCTGGATGACCTGCCACTCAAGCGCAAGCAGATGTACAACTACCATCGAAACTCGAAGGTATTGATCAAGGACCTCTAAGGCCCGCCGGCATGCCGTGGGCCGGTTTTTCCTAAGTTCTCAGGATGGCGAGGATGATGCCCCGTGAATTCCCAGTCGATAATCAACCGAGACCTCGCGCATGTCTGGCATCCCTGCACACAAATGCAGGACCACGAATGGTTGCCGCTGGTGCCCATACGGTCAGGACAAGGGGCCTGGCTGGAAGACTTTGACGGCAAGCGCTATCTCGACGCTGTCAGCTCATGGTGGGTCAATATCTTCGGCCACTGTCATCCCGCCATATCCAATGCCATCAAGGGCCAGCTGGATCAGCTGGAACATGTGTTACTGGGAGGCTTCACCCATGAACCGGTGGTGGAATTATCAGAGCGGCTGGTCAAGCTTGTTCCCAAGGGCCTGACCCGCTGCTTCTATGCAGACAATGGCTCCTCCGCCGTCGAAGTCGCACTCAAGATGAGCTTCCACTACTGGAAGAACCTCGGGCGCAGTAAAAAGACAAAATTCATCTGCCTTTCAAACAGCTATCACGGGGAAACCCTGGGCGCCCTGGCCGTGGGCGACGTGGCCTTGTACAAGAAGACCTATTCCCCCTTGCTGATGCAGGCCATCACAGTGCCATCCCCGGACTGTTATGGCAGAGATACGGACCAGACCTGGGAGGCGCATAGCCGCGCCATGTTCCAGCACATGGAGCAAGCGCTGGCACAAAACGCGCGGGAAACCTGCGCGGTCATCATCGAGCCACTCATTCAATGCGCCGGCAATATGCGCATGTACCACCCGGTCTATCTCAAGCTATTGCGAGAGGCTTGTGACCGGCATGATGTGCACCTCATCGTCGACGAAATAGCGACCGGATTCGGGCGAACCGGCAGCCTGTTCGCCAGCGAGCAGGCCCCCTTGGTCGATAGACCCGGCGAGCCGCCACAGCCATTTCGTCCTGATTTCATTCTGCTGTCCAAGGCGCTGACCGGTGGCTACCTGCCGCTGGCGGTGGTGATGACGACAGAAACGATCTACGAGGCCTTTTATGGTGACTACGCCAGCCTCAAGGCCTTCCTGCATTCACACAGTTACACCGGAAACCCCCTTGCCTGCCGGGCGGCACTGGCTACGCTGGACCTATTCAAAGCCAGCGACGTTCTGGGAAACAACCGGCGGTTGTCACAGCACATGGCCAATTCCGTGCAAGCCCTGCAGGACCACCCACATGTCGCCGAGATTCGACAAACCGGGATGGTGCTGGCCATTGAGATGGCACCGGACAAGTCAAGGCTAACCTCTTACCCCTGGCAGGAAAGGCGTGGGCTAAAGGTCTACCAACATGCACTATCACGTGGTGTCCTGCTGCGCCCGCTGGGCAATGTCATTTATTTCATGCCGCCTTACGTTATCAACGAGGCAGAAATTGACCTGATGGCACAGGTTGCCACGGAAGGCGTTCATCTCGCCACATCCCAAGCATCGACATGAGCAAGCATGTACCGCGCATCTACTGTGGCAATGCGCTCTCTGTTGGTGTGCGTCAACGGCTTGGAGAGGATGTTGCCCACCATCTGCTGAATGTACTTCGACTCAAGCCTGGCGCTGAGCTCGTCCTGTTTGATGGGACGGGTGGCGAATACCTGGGCGTGCTGCTGGCTGCAGGCAAGCATTGGGTCGAAGTCGACCCCTGCGTACACAAGGATCTCAATACTGAATCGGCACTGCGCGTGCTGTTGGCCCAGGCCATATCCCGCAGCGACCGCATGGATTACACCATCCAGAAGGCCGTGGAGCTGGGGGTGCAACAGATCCAGCCCTTGGCGACCGAACGTTCCCAAGGTCGACTGGATGCGTCGAGACAGGAAAAAAAACATCGGCACTGGCAGGATGTCGCACGCGCCGCCGCCGAGCAAAGTGGTCGCGCATGCCTGCCCCTCGTATTACCCGTGCAAACGCTTGACGCATGGCTGCGAAATTTACCCCAAGAGGGCCAGAAGCTGCTGCTTGACCCCAAAGCCTCGCAAAACCTAAAGACAATACCGGCCGCTTCTGGCGTATGCCTTTTATCCGGACCAGAAGGTGGACTGAGCGAGGCAGAAATTGCTGAAGCGATGCAAACAGGCTTTACCGCCATTCGATTGGGTCCACGCATCCTTCGGACCGAGACGGCCGCCGTGGCCTGCCTGTCGGCACTGCAGTTACTCTGGGGAGATCTGGGAGGCTAAGGCGGGAGCTCGCGTGGATCAGTCGCTTGGCTGCCAGGGCTCCGTGGGACTTTCCCCCGCGTTCAGGATCTGGGCAAGCTTGGACTCGATCCGATCCAGATCGGGGATAAATGCCAAGGTATTGGCGACGCGTACGCGCGACAGCACCAGATCATCCGGGTCTCTCCCCTCGAGCGCCACCGCCTGCATGGCAGCCCGGTTGAATCCGGTGAGATGTGGGTAACCCTGGCAAACCAGTGCCAGCAGGCCCGTATTCAGGCTCGATCCAACACTATTGATGATCAACAAGCGCGTCCGACGCGAACGCAGTGGTAGCGCGCGCCCCATCATGCCTTCCAGCGACACAGCAGGCAGTTCGTACTCACGCCACGGCACCAACCCCAGGAACCAGCCTGGCGGCTCTGTGCGCATCTGCATACCTTCGAGACCACGCACCTCAATCACTGCGGAGTTTGGAAGCAGAAGCGCGTCATTATCGAGGGGCACGATCTGCCCATAGGATTCTTCAGCTTTCTCAGGCTTGGTGGATCTGATTGGTATCGCCATGTCCGGAACCCGAGGTTAGTGCTTGCGAGGCATCAATTCGTGGATACTTTGGATCAATTGCTCTTCCTGATAGGGCTTGATCATATAACGCTCAACACCTATCTGTTCTGCGCGTGCGCGGTGCTTCTCACCACTGCGCGAGGTAATCATGATGATCGGGACATCCTTGAGTTTGTCGCTATTGCGCATATAGGTCGCCAGCTCGAAGCCGTCGATGCGTGGCATTTCGATATCCAGCAGGACCACGGCAGGGAACTCAGTCTGCAGCTTGCTCAGCGCATCCATGCCGTCTTTCGCGGTACTCACGCGGAAACCGTTTCGCAGCAGCGTACGTTCGGCAACACGTCGCATCGTAATGGAGTCATCCACCACCATCACCAATGGACGCTCTTCCTCGGCCTCAGCCACAGGGGCATGCCTGACCTCGGCTGTCAGCACCCTCCGCAGGTGGGCCTGTGCCATCGCTGGCACGTCCAGAATCACGACGACGCGTCCGTCTGCAAGAATAGTAGCGCCAGTCACGCCGATGACGCTGCTGACCTGCAGGCCTACCGATTTCACCACCACTTCGCTGGTGCCTAGCACTTCGTCAATTGCCAATGCCATGCGCCGGTCACCCGCACGCACCAATATCAGGGAAACCGTTTTCTCTCCTTCCTGCAGGCTCATCTCGTGCAGATGCAGAAGCTCGGCCATCTGGCGTACGCGATAACTCTGCCCGCCGTAGTCGAGGCTGCGTCCCTCCTCACCCAAGTAATTGGGCAAGTCCGAGCGAGCCACGCGTGCAATGCCCTCGATGGTATTCATGGGCAGGGCATACATTTCTTCGGCGACCTGGACCAGCAGTGCCTGCGTGATGGCCAGCGACAGCGGCAGACGCACAATAAAATGTGTGCCCTTGCCTTGTTGCGTATTCACCTCGACGCTGCCGCCGAGCTGTTTGATCTCGGCATTGACCACGTCCATGCCAACGCCTCGACCGGCCACTTGTGTGATTTCGCTGGCCGTGCTGAATCCAGGCTCGAAGATAAAGGCGATGGTATCCGCCTCGCCGAGCGCGGCATCCTGCGGGATCAGCCCGATCTCAACAGCCTTTTTGCGGATCGCCTGCAGGTTCAGGCCCCGGCCATCATCGCTGATATCAATCACCAGCTGCGGTCCATCGCGGGTGAGGCTCACAGAGACCGTACCCACCTCGGGCTTGCCAGCTGCGACACGCTCGCCCGGTGACTCGATACCATGGACGATCGCATTTCTCAGCAGGTGCTCGAGCGGTGGCACCATGCGCTCCAGCACATTGCGGTCCAGTTCCGCCTCCGTGCCTGACAATTCAATCCTCACCTTCTTGTCGTATTCCTGGCCGGTCTGGCGCACGATTCGCTCCAGCCGCTGGGCCTGGCGTGCGAAGGGCACCATCAGCGAGCGCATCAGTTTTTGCTGCAACTCGCTATTCACCCGTGCCTGCTGCAAGAGCAGCATTTCATTCTGGCCTCGCAATTCGTCGAGCACGTCTCGCACGCTCTCAAGGTCGGTCATACTCTCCGCAAGGGAGCGCGAGGTCTCCTGTAGGCGAGAGTAACGATCCATTTCCAATGGGTCGAATTCTTCTTCGTAGCGATCAGGATTGGCTTCTGCCTGGCCCTGCTGGCGAGCCAGGATCATGGACTGCGCCTCGCTATCGAGGTTTCGTACCTGATCACGAATACGGCTTACGGTCTGCAGCATTTCGTTGAGCTGGAACTGCAAGGCGGTGTTTTGCTGCTCCAAACGCGAGCGATAAATGCTGATTTCGCCCGCTTCGTTCAGCATGCTATCGAGCTGCTCAACCGAAATGCGCGCCATTTCTGACTGTGCCGACCGGCCTGCACCTGACATTGGCCCGGTAAACAGCGCCGGTGCCCAGGGACCCGTATCAACCGGGATGGGAACTGCCTCAATCGGCGTCACCTCAATGGGCGTGTCAGCTGGCTTCTCCAGATGTTCAGACAATGGTTGCTTGACCGCACTGGGCGCATCGACAACCTGACTGGGTGGCGACGCATGGGTAGCCTTCGACTCCTCAATGACCGCCGGTGATGGCTTGGCAACCACCGGAGGCTCTGGTTTTGGAGCCGGCGAAGCAGCGGGCGGGGTTGCTGTCACCGCCTCTTCTGCTGTTTCAGCCCGCAAGTCCTCGAGCAGGATTCCCGCCGTAACCTGCAGGTCACCACGCTGCACCTTGTCGAGCATGTCGTAGAGGGCATCCACGGCATTGCGCAGCTTTGCGAAGAAAGGCGCATCCGCGCTCTTGGTGCCAAGCTCAACGGCACCAATCAGGCTTTCCAGTTCATGACTGAGGTCGCCCATGCCGGCCACATGTGCCATGCGTGCGCTGCCCTTGAGGGTGTGTAGTGAGCGCAATAATTCGCGTGGTGGCTGTACGCCACGAGGATCCAATTCCCAGCGAGAGAGTTGCTGTTCAATTTCTTCAATGAGTTCCTGGGCCTCATCGATAAAGATATCGACCAGATCCTGGTCAACGACATCACCGGGTTGCGCAGCTGGCGACGCCTGCGTGGTTGGCGCTGCCTGGGCTTCCATCGCCGGCGGCTCTGGCATCTCCAGGACGATTTCTTCCATTGCCTCGGGTTCAGAAACCACGGGCGGCATCTCGACCTCGGCCGGTTCTTCAGGCTCCGCCACCTCGGGCATTTCCAGCGCTTCTTCCTCAACCGCGGGTGGGGTCTCACCGGCCTGATCGGCTTGCGCGGATACGCCAGCAGCTTCGGCAGGTATAGCCTCTGCTGGGGCAGGCTCGACGGAATTCGATTCAATGGGCGCGGGGGGTTCAGTGACAGCCGCCGTACTGGTGGCAGCCACTGCGGCTGCCGCGGTAACCGT
The DNA here is from genome assembly GCA_041620675.1 of Nevskiales bacterium. Lineage (GTDB taxonomy): Bacteria > Pseudomonadota > Gammaproteobacteria > Nevskiales > DATLYR01 > DATLYR01. Next base: position 6,726 of record JBFKCG010000023.1, on the reverse strand, counting down.
GGCAGCCTTCAGTTGCAACGTCTCAATCAGCGGGGCAATCGGGAGTGTGCGTTCGCCATTGCGGAAACGGTCAATCAGGTCATACAGGCCCTCAACAACCTGCTCCAGGCTTTTCAGGAATCCCGGAGGGGGTGGATTGCCATTATCGCCATAGTGCGCCACCTTGCTTTCAATCTGGTCAGCAACCTCGCCGATACCCGGGGCCTGGGCTGTGCGGGCACTGCCTTTAAGGGTATGGAATAGCCGCTTGAGCGCACGCGAGTGATACACGTCCAGCGGCGCATTCGCCCAGGCACGCAGGCTGTCCTGAGCCTGGTCCAGGATGTCGCAGGCCTCATCCGTGAAGATGATGACAAGCTCGTAGTCAGACGCGGCATCGGCAGCTTCTGATGGAATAGATGCCTGCATTGATTCAATGCGAACCAGCAGCGGCGACAAATCCGGCTCCTTCACCGCAGGATTGGTCATCGAATCAATGAAGTCCTGCATGGCCTGAGTCGAATCGGACAGCAACTGCTTTTCTTCAGGCCCTATCGTGCGCGCCGCGGTGCGCAGTGACTCGGTGTAATGCTCCAGTTCCCCCGCCAGCTTCGCTAGCTTGGGGGCACTAACAGATTCACTGCTCCCCCTCAGGGTATGGAAGGCCCGGATCACCACGGGATCGACGGGCAGCGAGGCCTTGGCTTCCTTGAGGAACTGCTCGATCTCACCCAGTCGTTGCTTGGCATCCTGCCGGAATATTTGCAGCAGTTCCGCATCAGCCCCGGCGGCCACTTCGCCCCGAGCCGCCACCGCTGCCGATTCAATCAGGGCCTGGGCACGATCACTGCACGTGGACTTACCCTCGCTAAAATCCTTGATCAATTCCGGCAGCAGGGCGACTGCCTCGCCAATCGCCGTCAGCGTCGTACTGCCAACCGTAAGGGAACCGTCAAGGCACTTATTGAGAAGATTCTCATGTGCCCAGCCAAACTCGCCAATTAATTGAGCGCCGACCATGCGCCCACTGCCTTTCAGTGTATGGAAGGCACGGCGTAAATCGCGCACGATCTCCATGTCTTCAATATTCTGTTGCCAGCGACCAAGGTCGCCCTGCATCTGGTCGAGTACCTCTTTGGCTTCGTCCAGGAAAACCTCGCGAATCTCCGGATCGATCTCCTGCGGTGAGGTCTCTTCAGGCTCAGGGGGCTTGGGCGGCGCAACTGCAGCGCGCGGCGCTGCAGTTTTGTGAGACTCCGCGGTTGGTGCCTTGAGCAATTCCACGCAGTCGGCAACGTTGTCAACGAGCGCATCGGCATGTGGCTGTCGTGACTGCAGAGCCTCAAGGTAATACTCAAGGTTGACGATCGCATCGGCGAGCTGGTTGCTGAGCTTGTTATCACTCCTGATCTGGTCCATGGCCGGGCTGAGCACAAAGGCCTTGATCAGTCGTGCCTGCTCGGCCCCTCGCTGCTGGTTCTGTATCTCGAAGCCGGCGGCGATTTCGTTCAGTTGCCTTGCGATCTCGGCGACCAGGGTGCGATCACCATCGTCTATGTAATCGCGCACCTGGACTTTGATACGCGCGACATTGACCAGTGCCTCGCGCCAAACGGCAGACTCACCGCCCAACAGGTCGGCTGCCGAAATATCGGCCTGCTTCGTCTCATCAGCAACTTCGGGCTTGAGATCCTTTTCACCTGTGCGCCTGCGACGCACCTGCTGATGAAGCGCCTCATCGAGACCGGTTTCAACACGAAGCAAGGCGATGGCAACATCCATCCAGGCCTTCTCGTCGTGTGAACCCTTTTCCTTGAGCTGCTCTATCAGCTTCGATTGGTTCATCACCACCCGTTGCAGTACGTCGAGTCCAAGCATGCCAAGGGTATCGGAGATGCGATCGACGGTAACAATGGTTTCATCAAGCTGGATAGGTGCCTTGTCCCCCGCTCGCACCAGCAGGTCGATGGCATCCTTGACTGCGGCAATATCTTCCTTGAGGGCGTCCGACAACCGTTGCAGCAATTGGGTGTTGGGGCCACGCAGGCGTGCACGGATCTCGTCGAGCTGTGCCACCGGTGGCAGCAACTCATCCAGCGCATAAGTGGCGCCGACTGCCTTGGCACGTGGCCCTGCCAGCTTGGTGCGTCCAATCAGGTACAGCAGGCTATAGCTGAGTTCGGCGGGCACCTTCAACCCGCTGTCCTCGCCCTGCTCAGCCAGCGCCTTGAGCTGCTGGCCGGCCTGTCCGATGAGTCGCTTAACCTCCAGCCCAGCTTGCAGATCCTTTGACAGCAAGGCCTCGATTGTCGCCGAGAACAGCCACCACAACTCATAAACATCTGCGTTACGGGTGCTGGCCGTGACTTGTTCGGCAATCTTGCCGAGGCGCTTGAGGTTGAGATCTACCTCCTGGTCCTTGATCCACTGCAGCAAGGCGGCCTGGTAAACCGGCAGGTACTTGCGCGCTGCGGCCTGTGCCTGGCCGGCGGGACGATGACGCAGGTCCGGCAAGACCGGCTGGACGCCCTCGAAGCCCATGTGCTGGACGAATAATGCTGTTTCGCTGAGTACCGGCTTGCCGCGCGCAACCCGCAGTTCATTGATCTGTGGCTGAAACACCAGAGAGTTGTCGGCAACGCCACTACTCAGAAGGTCCAGGTAATCGGACAGTTGCAGCGTGGCACCCAATAAGCCCTCGAATAATGGCTCGGGCGCTGTCCAGGGCGATTGCATGATGTCCTGCAATCCCTGCTTCATCTCGTCAGCGAGCAGCGCGGCACCATGGCAGCGAACCATTGCCAGCGTTCCGCGAACCTGGTGCAGTTCCACGACTGCGCGTTGCAGCGGCAAGGGATCCTGCGTGTTCTCAAGGTAGGCCTCAATCGCCTGACGCACCCGCAGCACACTTTGGTCAAGTTCTCCCTTGACCCACTGCAATGCATCGGCGACGGTTTGCCTTACCTGAGCCACATCCCTTCTCCTTGCGATGCGTTTAGCAGCGGCATGGTTACACGGCGGATTGACGGATTTTTATCCATGCAAGGCGGTGATGACCCTTATCCTGGCAGGCGGAAGCCGGCTACCGACTGCTTCAACTGCATTGCCAGCTGCGCCAGTCGACTGATGGCCTCACCGGTGGCGCGCGTACCCTGCGCGGTTTGCTCGGTAATTTCTCGAATCGTGGTCATGGTTTGCGAAACACGCTCCGCCTCCGTGTTCTGCTGCAGGGAGGTCGTCGAGATGTCCTGCACCAGCTTCGCAATCTGGCCAGACACTTGCTCGATCTCATTCAGGGCTTGTCCCGCATTCTCGGCCAGGCGGGCACCGCTGACCACGCCTGAGGTGCTCTTTTCCATCGAAATGACTGCTTCGTTGGTGTCGGCCTGAATGGTGCGCACGATGGCTTCAATCTGCTTGGTGGCGTTGGCTGAACGTTCTGCCAGTCGCTGCACTTCGTCCGCAACCACCGCGAAACCACGTCCTGCATCACCAGCCATTGCGGCCTGGATGGATGCATTCAATGCAAGCGTATTGGTTTGCTCGGCAATGTCGTTGATCAGTTCCACGATGTTGCCGATTTCCTGTGAGCTTTCACCCAGGCGCTTGATGCGCTTGGAGGTCTCCTGGATCTGCTCGCGAATGCCATCCATACCTTGGATCGTTCGGCGCACGGCCTCGTTGCCGTTATGCGCCACCTCCACCGAACGCTGCGCAACGTCCGAAGCCTGGGCGGCGTTGCCGGCAACCTGCTGGATGGATTGCACCATCTTGCTGATCACGTCGGTGGTGGCCAGAATCTGCTGGGTCTGTGTTTGGCTGGCTCGCGTCAGTTGTTGCGCCGTTGCGAGTGACTCATCGGTACCGCGCGCAACCTGCTCGGATGTCTTGTTGATGGTCGCGACCACGTCGCGCAACGCCTCGATCGTATAGTTAACCGAGTCCGCGATGGCGCCGGTCACGTCTTCCGTCACCGTGGTCTCAATAGTCAGGTCACCGTCAGCCAGCGCGCTCATTTCATCGAGCAACCGCAAAATAGCGTCCTGCGTACGCTGTGTCTGTAACTGGGCAGCGCTCTGGATCTGCTTCACCTGTGCATTCAGAGACACCCCCAGCACCGCGACCAGCGCAAGGCACAGTGCACCGGCGATATAACCCACGATCGGGTGCAACGAGTATTGGCCGATCAGTGGCTTGTCACCGCTGCCGGCAATGACAAGCATCATGCCCACCACGGCAAAGGCCAATGCGCCAAGCATGATGAATAGGTTGGTACTGGATGTGGCGGCTGATGCCGCGCTAGTCGATTTTTCGGCCACGCTATTTGCTCCCAAAGCAATATCGATTTGACGACGGACTTATTACGCTGCCGCGTTCTGAAACAACGGGCTGGTCACCAGCTTACTCAAGCTCATGGCCAGCCATAATTGCCCTTCCTTCACAAATGCCCCCAACAGGTACGGATGCAGGCTGTCACCCTCATCCGGCACCATCTCATGACGCTGATCCTGCGGGTTGAACCGCCGGAATCCTGCCACTTCGTCCACCAAAAAACCTGCCGGCGCATCATCAGCGTTGTACACGAGCACTCGCGTACTGCGCTGGATCGTCGTGGCCTCGCCTCCCAACAGGCGATTGAGGTCAATCAGTGGCAGCAAATCACCACGAACGTTGGCGATACCCAGCAACCAGGGCTTGGCCCCGGGAACGCGTGTGTACTCCGGCGGCGTGAGTACTTCGCGCACGTCTGCGCGCGGTGTCACCATCTGCCGCTCGGCTACCCGATAACCCAAGCCGACCCAGACATCCTGTGCCTCGCTGGCGGTGCCCGCTGCCGCAGTCGCCTGCAGGCGTGCGTCCAGCGCGGCCAGCAGGTCGAAGGGTTGATCGCGAAGTGCGCGCAGTTCGGCTGTCATTGCGGCTTACTTCTGTGAAACAACCTTTACTTTGAGCACGGACTGCACTGCATCCACCAAGTCGGTGGGCTTGACTGGCTTCACGAGGTATTCCGTTGCGCCCTGGCGCAGACCCCAGACACGATCCGTTTCCTGGCCCTTGCTGCTGATGATGATGATCGGGATGTTCTGTGTATCCGGGTCTTTGGCCAGCTTGCGTGTCGCCTGGAAGCCACTCATGCCTTCAAACACCACGTCCATCAGGATGAGGTCGGGCTTTTTCTCCTTGGCCAGCTCGACGCTGTCCACTGCGGAACTGGAGGCGACCACTTCATGGCCCGCGCCCTGCAGCGCATTGGTCATGACATGGACATCAGTAGGCGAGTCATCAACGATCAAAATCCGGGCCATCACAAACTCCTGCGTGTTAATTGGGTAGTCATCTCATGCCACGGCTCAGGCCGCAGCCTTGGTGTGGGTTCGAACCGCGCTGACCAGCTCATCGCGCGTAAAAGGCTTGGTGAGGTACTGGTCAGAGCCAACGATTCGGCCACGGGCACGATCAAATAATCCATCCTTGCTGGACAACATGATCACCGGGGTGCCGCGGAACTTGGGGTTGTTCTTGATCAAGGCGCAGGTCTGGTAACCATCCAGACGCGGCATCATGATGTCAACGAAGATGATGTCAGGATTATGGTCGGCAATTTTCGCGAGGGCCTCAAAGCCATCGGTGGCGGTCAGCACCTTGCAACCCATCTTGGACAACAGCGTCTCGGCCGTCCGACGGATGGTCTTGCTGTCATCAATCACCATGACCTTGATGCCGGCGAGTTCGGTCGACTCGGTCTCTGTGCTCACCGCTCCCCTCCATTGATCGTGCGATCCTTCGCAACTCTAGAATTATCAACCAATTATTGGCTCTCTTTTAGCACACTCCGTGACCTTGTGCCTACAGCCTATTCCCGCTTTTTGGGCTAACATTGATCCAATACGTTCCGACCGCTTTATGGATAGAACCGATGGCAATGGCCAGCCCAGTCCCCCACCTCACCACGGCACAGCAGGGGCCGCTGCTGCAGCTTGAAGCCCAGCTATTGGCCAACCAAAGCGAAATCGAGGGCTGGCTACGCCATCAATGGCTGCAAACGCCCGCACCGTTCTACTGCTCCGTGGATTTGCGCAATGCCGGCCACAAGCTCGCGCCAGTTGACACCAACCTGTTTCCGGCCGGTTTCAACAACCTGAACCCGGCATTCGAGCCCCTCTGCATCCAGGCCATCCAGTCCGCCATGGAACGTGCCTGCCCTACCGCCGATGGCATCTTGCTGGTACCGGAAAGCCACACCCGCAATCGCTTCTACCTCGAGAGCCTGGCGACCCTGTCCGAGTTGATTCGCAAGGCAGGCTTCAAGCTGAGGGTTGGGTCTCTTTCAAGCGAGGTGACACAGGCACAGACGATCACGCTGGATTCCGGCAGGGAGTTGGTAGTAGAGCCACTGCGCCGTGAGGGCCGGCGCCTATATGTGGGTGACTACTCACCCTGTGTGGTCCTGCTGAATAATGACCTGTCTGGTGGGCGTCCCGACCTGCTCGAGGGCCTGGAGCAGCCGGTGGTCCCGCCCTTGGGCCTGGGCTGGAGCAACCGACTGAAATCGCAGCATTTCGCCCTCTACCGCGAGCTGGTTGAAGAATTTGCCACCCGCATCGACATAGACCCGTGGTTGGTTGACCCACTGTTTCGGAACTGCGGGCAGATCAATTTCATGAAACGTGAAGGGGAGGACTGCCTGGCCGGCAATGTGGAGCTGTTGCTTGGGGAGATCCGAGAAAAATACAAGGAGTACGAAAT
>JBFKCG010000022.1:0-20737 GCA_041620675.1 Nevskiales bacterium | reverse complement strand
TTTAACGTCGCATTAGCACGTACAAGGCTCCCGTCCCGCCATCTACCGGGCGTGCTGAGCAGAAAGCCAGGACCTCGTTTCGATGCTGTAGCCAGCCAGCCACCTTTCCCTTCAGTACCGGTCCACTCTGGCGTGAACGTAGGCCCTTGCCGTGAATGATCCGGACGCAGCGCAGGTTCTTCAGGCGAGCGCGCTCCAGGAAAGAGGCTACAAGTGGCCGCGCTTCTTGCACAGTCATCCCATGGAGGTCTAATTCCGCCTGGCATGCATACTGCCCACGTTTCAGCTTGCGCATTACCGTGAGCTGCACCCCATCCTGGCGGTACTCCAGTTCATCCCCGGTTTCGAGCATGGCCGGGTCTATCGGATGGTCTAGCAAATGCTCAATGACTTCGCGCTCATCCAATTCACGCATACGGGCACGTGGTGATGGCATGCGATGGCGGGGTGCCTTTCGATTCTTGTCAGCCAATGGCGCGACGGGCCCTACGGCGTGGCGGAACAGCGTGACTTCTTCGGGGCTTATGTTTGTTTTCTTGGGCATGAGCAATGGCTGGCTGCAGGTCCAGTGCAGGCCCAGTATAGGATAAGATTGCGCAGCAATCGGGTCCTTGAGGGCCCTCATTTACCTCTGCTGGAACAGATCATTGATGCGTATCCTCCTGAGCAATGACGACGGCTGCCAGGCCCCTGGCTTGCGAAGCCTGCTGGCCGCGCTCTCAACGCGAGCTAATGTGACCGTAGTCGCACCCGACCGTAATCGCAGTGGCGCCAGCAATTCACTCACCCTGGAGCGACCCTTGCGCGTCCGTGAGGAGGCAGATGGCGTGATGTGTGTGGATGGCACGCCTACCGATTGCGTGCACATTGCCATCACCGGACTGCTTGATCAGCCACCTGACATGGTTGTGTCTGGCATCAATGCAGGTGCCAATCTTGGTGATGATGTGATCTATTCGGGCACCGTGGCTGCAGCCATGGAGGGGCGATTCCTTGGCTTTCCGGCAATTGCCATCTCCTGTGTCTCCTACCGGCCAGAGCATTATGAAACGGCAGCGCGCGTCGCCTTGAACCTCGTTGAACACCTGCAAAAACATCCCCTGCCCAGGGACACCATCCTTAACGTTAATGTTCCAGACCTGCCATGGGATCAGCTCAATGGCTTCGAAGCGACACGCCTGGGACAGAGGCATCGGTCAGAGCCGGTCCAGAAAAGCCAGGACCCTCGTGGTAGACCCATCTGGTGGATTGGCACTGCCGGGGCCGAACATCACGCAGGTCCCGGTACGGATTTTCATGCCATCAGGAACGACAAGGTATCCGTGACTCCGATCACGGTCGATTTGACGCGTCATGCGGCCATTCCCCAAGTGGCTGATTGGTTGAGTGCGCTCGGATGACGCGGCACCCACACGTCCGCGGCCTTGGCATGGCCTCGCAGCGAAGCCGTGATCGGCTTGTGCGTCAGCTCGGTCTGGAAGGCATTCGTGATACTCGCGTGCTGGCCGCGATCAGCAAGGTTCCCCGCCATAGCTTCATCGATGAGGCTTTGGCCAGTCGCGCCTATGACAATACCGCGCTACCAATTGGCTTCGGGCAAACCATCTCGCAGCCCTATGTCGTCGCGCGCATGACGGAACAGCTACTGGCGGGATCGACAATTCGGACCGTGCTGGAAGTTGGTACGGGCTGTGGTTACCAGACGGCTATCCTGGCTGAGTTGGTAGATCAGGTATATTCGATTGAACGTTTGCCTGCCCTGCATCAGCAAGCAAATGCCCGTTTGCATGATCTCGGATATACCAACGTTTGGCTGCTGCATGGGGATGGTTACAAGGGCTGGCCGGAACATGCCCCCTACGATGGCATCCTCGTTGCCGCAGCTTCACAGAGCGTACCAGAGGCCCTGTTGCGCCAGCTCAAGGTCGGAGGCCGCATGATTCTTCCGGTTGGACCGCCCGGCCGCCAGGTATTACGTAGAATCGTGCGGACATCTGATGGCCTTGAAACCACCGATCTTGATCCGGTTAGTTTTGTGCCACTGGTCAGTGGCAGCCAAGACTGAATATCATTAAGAGTGATGTCTAACCTTCTAATAATCACGCGGTCATTCACTACTGCAATAGTGTTCTTATTGCTGAGTGGCTGCGCCATTTTTGGCATTAGTTCCGAGCCTGAGGAGTATGTCATCCAGCAGGGTGACACCATGTACTCCATCGCCTGGCAAAATGACCTCGACTTTCGCGAGTTGGCGGCCTGGAACGGCATCAAGCCACCCTATGTCATTCGACCTGGCCAGAAAATACTGCTCGAGCCGCCAGCTGGCTTCGTTTATGCACCAGGAAAGAAACAGGTGGCGGGACAAAATGAGCCTGAACCTGCGGCGGTCACGACCACCCCCTTGCCAAGCCAGCAGTCAATAGATGTAAAGCCAGCTAGTGAGCCGGCAACACCACCGCAAACCGTCGTGGCAACAGCACCGCCCCTGGCCAGCTCAATTAAATGGCGCTGGCCTGTGGATGGCGAATTATTGGCGGCGGAAGTCGCAAGCATCAATTCAGGCATCGATATCGCCGGCAAGCTGGGCCAGCCTGTTAGAGCGGCCGCAGGCGGCAAGGTGGTCTACAGTGGCAGTGGCTTGCGGGGGTATGGGCAGTTGGTCATCGTCAAGCACGAAGACAACTATCTCAGCGCTTATGGCTACAACCGCAGGCTCTTGGTCAGGCAGGGTGATGAAGTCCATATAGGCCAGCCAATTGCAGAGATGGGCGAGGGGCCGCAACGTAAGGCAGTGCTGCATTTCGAGATCAGGCGTGGTGGTAAGTCACTCAATCCACTGCAATTGTTGCCGTCCCGTTGACCGGAATCTGGGCCTGCCATTAGGGTGGGTCTATGAAAGGAAGCAAGAAAAAGCCAGTTCGTTCGCCAGGAACGCTTGTTCCGAAATCAGTGGATCCTGACAAGTCGAATGAGCCGGCTACTGACAACCATCACTCTGAAGGTGGAGAACAGGCCACCTTCACTCAGGATGCTCGAGAAATAGAGCTGGATGCTACCCAGCTATACCTGAGCGAGATTGGTTTCGTACCGCTCCTGACAGCCGAAGATGAAGTTGAGCTAGGCCGACGTGTGCAAAAAAACGATCCGGCCGCACGCAAGCGCATGATCGAAAGCAACCTGCGGCTGGTTGTCAAAAGTGCCCGGCGTTACCTAGGGCGCGGGCTACCGTTACTGGATTTGATCGAAGAGGGAAACATGGGCCTGATGCGCGCGGTTGAGAAGTTCAACCCGGAACTCGGCTATCGTTTTTCCACCTACGCAACCTGGTGGATTCGCCAGTCTATTGAGCGCGGCATCATCAACCAGGGCCGGACGGTCCGCCTGCCCATCCATGTGATCCGTGAAATCAACGCTTACATGCGGGCCAACCGCAAGTTGACCCAAGACTTGGTGCGAGAGCCTCATCTGGATGAAATGGCATCTGTCTTTGAGCGGTCACTGGAAGCTATCGAACGGATGCGTAGCCTGAGGGAACCGGTCGCCTCTGTGGATGTGGGCCTCGGTGACGGCGGTGATGCGCCACTCCTGGACACCCTCACGGACGAAAACCTGCCCGGCCCGGCTGATCTCATAGAGATGGAAAATATGCGTGGTGTCCTTGACCACTGGTTGCTAGCGCTCAGCGACAAGCAGCGTCGCGTCATTGAGATGCGATTTGGCTTGCATGGGCAGGATCGATGTACCCTGGAAGAGGTTGGCGAGGAGTTGGGTGTCACCCGTGAGCGTGTACGCCAGATCCAGGTCGAGGCAATGCGCCGGTTGCGGCAATTTCTGGTGAAGGCGGGCGTTACCCGAGAGACTTTGCAGGAGTAGGCCGGCCCTCGCAGCAACTGCCTAAATCCTATAGAATTTCGCGCCTCAGCTCTAAGCGGGGGCAGGCTGTCTGGCCAGGGGGTCGGATCTGAGCCTGAAACCCGAGGTTCTTGTCGTGAAAGAAGACTTCCCCCGCATCAAGCGGCTTCCGCCTTATGTCTTCAATATAGTCGGTGACCTGAAAAAGGCAGCCCACGCACGTGGCGAGGACATCATTGATTTCGGCATGGGCAATCCAGACCAGCCCACCCCGAAGCATATCGTTGACAAGCTGGTCGAGGTTGCCCAAAGGGATGATACCCATCGCTATTCCGTGTCCAAGGGCATCCCACGCCTGAGGCGCGCGATTTGCAGCTGGTACAAACGCCGTTACAACGTTGACTTGGACATGGATACCGAGGCGATCTCGACCATCGGTTCCAAAGAGGGCCTCGCACATCTGGCCTTGGCGACCCTGGGGCCGGGCGATGTCGTGCTGGTTCCCAACCCGGCTTATCCGATCCACCCTTACAGCGTGGTGATCGCGGGTGCGGATGTGCGCCATGTGCCGCTGGTACCTGACGTCGACTTCTTTGCCGAGCTGGAACGTGCGATCAAGGAAACCTGGCCGCGCCCGAAGATGCTGCTGCTGAGTTTCCCGGCCAATCCGACCACCCAGTGCGTCGAACTCGATTTCTTCGAGCGCGTGATTGCCCTGGCCAAGGAGCACGAGCTCTGGGTTGTGCATGACCTTGCTTACGCGGACCTGGTCTTTGATGGCTACAAGGCCCCGTCCATTCTGCAGGTGCCGGGGGCCAAGGATTGCGCGGTGGAATTCTTCACGCTGTCCAAGAGCTACAACATGCCGGGCTGGCGGGTGGGCTTCATGGTCGGCAACCCCAAGCTGGTGTATGCACTGGGTCGCATGAAGTCCTACCTCGACTACGGCACCTATACGCCAATCCAGGTGGCTGCGATTACCGCCCTGGAGGGCCCACAGGAGTGCGTGGCAGAAATCTGCGATATGTACCGTGAGCGACGCGACGTACTGTGCGACGGACTGAACGCCATGGGCTGGAAGCTCGAGAAGCCCAAGGCAACCATGTTTGTGTGGGCGCCCTTGCCGGAAGAATTTAAATCCATCGGTTCACTGGAGTTTTCCAAGCTGATGCTCTCAGAGGCAAAGGTTGCGGTCAGCCCCGGGGTCGGTTTTGGTGATTATGGCGATACCCATGTCCGGTTTGGGCTCATCGAGAACGAGCATCGGACTCGACAGGCGCTACGAGGGATCAAGCGACTGCTGAAGCAAGGACCGGGCAAGGTGGGGCAATCATGAGTTTGAAACCGGTTAACGTTGGCCTGCTGGGCCTTGGCACTGTTGGTATTGGCACGCTGAAGGTGCTGTCGCGCAATGCCGAGGAAATTACCCGTCGTGCAGGTCGCGAGATCCACGTGACCCATGCCACGGCGCGAAACCTCAGCAAGCCTAGGGACTTCGACCTCAGTGGGATCTCGCTGGAAACGGACCCAATGGCTGTTGTCAGCCAGCCTTCCATCAAGGTGGTGGTGGAATTGATCGGCGGGGTTGAGCAGGCCAGGCGCTTGGTACTCGCTGCAATTGACAACGAAAAGCACGTGGTCACGGCCAACAAAGCGTTGCTGGCGTTGCATGGCACTGAAATATTCGAGGCTGCGCAGAAGAAAGGCGTGGTGGTGGCATTCGAGGCTGCGGTTGCCGGTGGAATCCCGGTGATCAAGGCCATTCGCGAGGGTCTTGCGGGGAACCGCATCGAGTGGCTGGCCGGCATCATCAATGGCACCAGCAACTACATCCTGACCCAGATGCAGGAGGCCGGGCGCGATTTCGCAGATGTGCTCAAGGAAGCGCAGAGCCTGGGCTATGCCGAGGCTGACCCAAGCTTTGACATTGAAGGCGTGGACGCGGCACACAAGCTGACCATACTTGCCTCGATTGCATTTGGCATCCCTCTGGATTACAGCAAGCTCAGCGTCGAAGGTGTTTCTCAGCTGAATGTGCGTGATATTGCCTATGCACGCGAATTGGGCTATCGCATCAAGCACTTGGGCATTGCCCGTCGTCGAGAGGAAGGGATGGAATTGCGGGTACAACCCGCATTGCTCAAAGAGGGCGAGTTGCTGGCCGGGGTGAATGGTGTCATGAACGCCGTCATGGTGAAGGGCGATGCCGCTGGCCCGACCGCCTACTACGGCGCGGGTGCAGGCTCTGAAGCCACGGCATCTGCAGTGGTGGCAGACCTGGTGGACGTCGTGCGAACACTGACCACAGACCCGCATAACCGGGTACCGCATCTTGCGTTCCAGCCACATGCGATCGACCCGCTGCCTGTGCTCAAGCCAGCGCAGTATCGCAGTGCTTACTATCTTTGCCTGCAGGCACAGGACAAGCCCGGCGTGCTTGCGCAGATCGCCAAGGTGCTTGCTGAAGAAGACATCAGCATCGAAGCCATCCGCCAGAAGGAACCCAAGGCGGGTGCGGCTGAAGTTGATGTGGTCATCCTGACTGGCAAGGTAGATGAAGGACGCATGCTCCAGGCACAACGAGCACTGGAGTCACTGGGCAGCGTGAACAAGGGCATTACCCGTCTTCGGGTTGAACATTTCGAGCAATAATGGATTCACACGTGAACAAGCCAACGCGATATACCGGCCTGATTGAACGATACCGCCAACGCTTACCGGTTGCCGCCAGCACGCCGGTCATCAGCCTGGGTGAAGGCAATACCCCGCTGATCGAATTGCGCAACATCCCACGCAAACTTGGGCTGGATGTTCAGCTATTCGTGAAATACGAAGGCCTGAATCCTACCGGTTCCTTCAAGGACCGTGGAATGACCATGGCGGTGACCAAGGCGGTGGAAGAGGGCAGCCGTGCCATTATCTGTGCCTCTACCGGCAATACTTCCGCCGCCGCCGCCGCATACGCTGCCAGGGCTGGAATCACGGCATTCGTGCTGATACCGGATGGCAAGATTGCCTTGGGCAAGCTTGCGCAGGCCTTGATGCATGGGGCAGTGGTTATCCAGATCAAGGGCAACTTTGACGCCGGCATGCAGCTGGTCAAGGACGTGGCGCAGACCGCACCGGTCACCATTGTCAATTCAATCAATCCATTCCGGCTCCAGGGCCAGAAGACTGCGGCATTTGAGATTGTCGAGGAGCTGGGGCGGGCGCCTGATTATCACTGCCTGCCAGTCGGTAATGCCGGCAATATTACCGCACACTGGATCGGTTATTCAGAGTACGCGGGCATACAGACGCAGGCCTGTGCCTACTGCGATGGTCAGTGCAAGTGTATGAACAATCCAGTTACGAGCAATCGTCCGCGCATGGTGGGATACCAGGCCGCCGGCAGTGCCCCCTTTATGCGCGGGGAAATGGTTGACAACCCGGAAACAGTTGCCACTGCCATCCGTATCGGTCACCCGCAGAGTTGGGAACGTGCCTGGGTTGTTCAGAAAGAATCCAATGGTTGGTTCGATGAGTGTACGGACGATGAAATCCTGGATGCCCAGCAACTGCTGGCTCGGTCCGAAGGCGTTTTCTGTGAGCCTGCATCAGCAACCTCGCTGGCAGGTGCGCTACGAGATTTGCAGTCCGGCAAGATACCCGCCGGCAGCCAGGTCGTCTGCACGCTGACAGGTCATGGCCTGAAGGACCCGGATGTGGCGATCGCACAAAGTCGCAGCTCCTCAATGGTGACGGTGGATGCAACCCTTGCGTCGGTCAAGAAAGCCATCCTCGACCATATCAAGGCCTGAAACCAGGGCGCATGCCGCACAGGCGAATCCAGCGTCGACAGGCTTGGGCTGAGGATAATCTGCCGGCTACTCTGCACCCGGTGCTCAGGCGTGTTTACCGTAACCGTGGACTTGGCCAAGCCACGGATATCGATCTGGGGCTCGGCCAATTACAGTCCTACGAGTCTCTCAAAGGCATAAAACCCGCGGTAGATCTCCTGTTGCAGGCCCTGCGCCAACGCTGGCATGTCTGCATCATCGGGGATTATGACGCTGACGGTGCCACCAGTACCGCGTTGATGGTGTCCATGCTCACGGCTTTCGGCGCCGCCAGGGTGAGTTACCTTGTGCCGGATCGTTTTCGCTATGGCTACGGATTAAGCCCTGCAGTCGTCTCTCTGGCTCACGAACGCAAGCCTGACCTACTGGTGACGGTTGATAATGGTATCGCCAGCCTGGATGGTGTGGCTGTCGCCAAGGCCGCTGGCATGCGGGTCTTGATCACTGACCACCACCTCCCCGGTAAGAGCCTGCCGGCGGCCGAAGCGATTGTGAATCCGAACCAACCCGGCTGTGAATTCGCCAGCAAGGCGCTGGCCGGCGTCGGTGTGGCTTTCTACCTCTTGCTAGCCTTGCGAGCGCGGATGCGGGAGGAAGGCATGGGCGAGGGCCCAAACCTGGCAGATAGCCTTGACCTGGTGGCCTTGGGAACGGTCGCAGATTTGGTGCCACTCGATCGTAACAACCGCATCCTGGTCGAGCAGGGCTTAAGGAGAATCCGTGCCGGGCGTGTCCGCCCCGGGATACTGGCTTTGCTACAGGTCGCAGGTCGTGACCCGAGGCAGATCTGCGCCAGTGACATGGGCTTTGCAGTGGCGCCACGCTTGAATGCGGCGGGCCGCCTGGATGATATGAGCATTGGCATCGAATGCCTGCTATCTGAAAATGAGTCTCAGGCGCTAATGCTCGCTAATCAGTTGGATGAGCTAAATCGACAACGACGTGAGATTCAGCAGCAAATGCAGGAGGAAGCGCTGGCTGTACTCGAGAGCAAACTCAGCGAAAACGAGCTGCCGGTGGGTTTATGCGTCTATGACCCAACCTGGCACCAGGGCATCACGGGACTAGTCGCAGGCAAGGTAAAGGAGCGCCACCATCGCCCTGTGATTGCATTTGCGCCTGCAGATGAAGAAGGTGAGACGCTCAAGGGATCTGGCCGTTCCATCCCCGGGTTTCATATCCGTGATGCCCTGGATGCCATTGCCACTCGTCATCCGGCGCTCATTACGAAATTCGGGGGGCACGCCATGGCGGCGGGGTTAAGCCTGCAAACAAGCCAACTGGAAGTCTTCAGGCTGGCGTTCGACCAGGAAGCAAGGCGATGGCTTGATGTGAATGCTCTGGAAGGCGTCATTGAGAGCGATGGTGAGCTGGCTGCTGAGGAGCTGTCGATGCAGACAGCGGAGGCCCTTAATAGCGCAGGGCCCTGGGGGCAGGGCTTTCCAGAGCCACAATTTGATGGCGTATTCGATGTGCAGGAGTATCGGGTCGTTGGGCAAAAGCACCTGAAACTAAAGCTCAGGCCTGTCGGTGACGTCCAAATCCTGGATGCAATTGCATTCAATCAGGCAGACACCTGGCTGCCTACGAAAAAAATCCGAGCCAGCTATCGTCTCGGGGTTAATGAATATGCAGGCCGCCGCAGTTGTCAGGCTATGGTCGACTATATGGAGCCAGACTCAACCTGAGTAATCAATTGCGTTAAGTACTTGCCACATAAAAGCGCATTTTTACGCCCAGAATCTCTACCACGTCGTTTTCATTCAATTGCTTTGCCTGGGCGCTGACGGGCTGTCCATTGACTTTGGCCGGCTTGGCGTCAGTGCCGCTCGCGCCTACATGGACAATAAAGTAGCCGTTGGATCGTCGCGTGATGGCCACCAGCTGCACGCCCGGTTGGCCAATCGTGTTCAGTACCTTGCTGAGTTTCAGTTCCTTGCCCTTATGCGGTCCTTCGGTGACCTGTAGGCAGCCTGTCGTCGCAGTCGTGCTCGCTGCAGGAGGTACTGTGGCATCAGACTTGGGTATAGAGATTCCCGCCGAGGCCAACGCCTCGGGTTTAAGGATCATGGTTTTTTCGAAGTCATCATCGACAACAGCCTTGTCACCGACGTATTCAATGCGGGCCCTGCCTATGACGATCACATCTCCATTGTGCAGGGCATGTTTCTGGATCCGCTTACCATTGATGAAGGTACCGTTGGTGCTGTTAAGGTCCTGCAGGAACGAATCGTTCATGACGGTAATCACTGCGGCATGGTGGCCGCTGGTGGCCCCATCATCCAGGCGGATGTCATTGTCGTCACGGCGACCTATCGTGATCCGTTCCTTGTCCAGTAGGACTTCTCGGGTCGCATTACCTGCAGTCGTGACGACGAGCTTAGCCATGTTCGGTTAAATCCATGCCTTGAGTGCCTGAAACAGGCTGTTACTGGAGAACGCCTGGTCAATCCTGATCAGCGCTACAGACACATTATCCTTGCCTCCGTTCTCGTTTGCGAGTGCAACGAGTTGATCAGCTGCCTGACCCAAGCTAGCAGAAAACTTCTGGAGAGTTAAGCAGATATCCTCATCAGTGACCATGTCAGTCAGGCCATCGGAGCAAAGCAGGTAGATATCTCCCACATTGACAGCCTCGTTTATGACATCGACCTGTACGGTGTCGCCGCTACCAAGGGCACGGGTCAGGATATTGCGACGGACGTTCTGGTTGGCTTCCTCGCGGCTATAAAAGCCCTTGGTGATCAGATCCTCGACAAGCGAGTGATCCTGGGTGATTTGCTTGAGCGAGTTGCCTCGGAAGCGGTAGACCCTTGAATCACCCACATGCGCAATGATGATGCGGTCATCATGCAGGAGACAGCAAACCACTGTCGTGCCCATTCCCTGGAATTGTGGCTTGCTATCCGCCTTGTCCCGGATCGCAGAGTGTGCAACCTCAACCGATTTACGAAGCAGCTCAACTTCCGGCGCCGCCTGCCCGGTCTTGATTTCGGTGCGGTATTGCCAACCTGCGCGAACACTGTCGAGAATGGTGCTGACGGCTATCTCACTGGCAACCTCACCCGCATTATGCCCGCCCATGCCATCGGCCAGAATGACCAGGCCAAGCTCGCTGTCGTGGGCCACCGCATCCTCGTTATGGTCGCGTACCTGGCCTTTGTCAGTGCGGGTAACAACCGTAATCTTGTCTTCCATTGACATGCAGGGGTTCAATCCATTTGTTGGAGGCAATTGCGAATGTCGGTGGCTAGCTCAGCGCCACTCTGGTAACGCATGTCGAGGTCCTTCTGCAGGACTTTGTCTATGATCGAGTCAATACAAGCCGGCAGGCCAGCATTGTGTGTAGTGGGAGGCGCATGTTGCTCATTTGCGATCTTGTACATCAGTGTCGCCATGGAATCGCCGGTAAAGGGTAATGTACCAGTCAACATCTGGTAAAGGGTGACGCCCAACGAGAAAAGATCGGAGCGACCGTCCACATGCTTGCCTGACAGCTGCTCGGGCGACATGTAGGAGGGCGTTCCCAGTACCGTGCCAGTCTTGGTCTTACTGGCATCGGTCAGCCTTGCCACGCCAAAATCGGTAACCTTGACCTTGGCTTCATCCGGCAGATACATCAGGTTGGCGGGTTTGATATCACGGTGCACTACACCCTGGAGGTGCGCATAGTTGAGGGCCTCTGCCGCATCCGCGATTAGTTTCATCACGTCTGGCACCGGCAGCAGGTTCTCCAGCTTCACATGCCGCGTCAGGTCATGCCCCTTGATGAATTCCATGGCGATATAGGCCAGGTCATGATCCTCGCCCGCATCAAATATGGTGACGATATTTGGGTGTTGCAGGCGGCCTGCGGTTTCCGCTTCGCGGAAGAAGCGGGTCTTGACCTCTGCGACCTCACTTTCGTCGAACTCCTCGGACAAGGCCATGGTCTTGATGGCGACGGTGCGTCCAATCTTAGGGTCTTTGCCTAGGTAAACCATGCCCATGGCACCACGACCCAACTCCTTTTCAACCTGATATCGGCCCAGCATCGGCTTTTCTACGCCACCGCCTTCCATGATGAGGGTTCCGCCGGGGCCCTTGCTGTTGCCGCCACCGCCTAGAATCACCGTATCTGATAATTGCCTGGCTCGTTTGAGCTTGTCACTGACATCCTTGAATCTTGGGTTATGCCGGGCAATGGTCTCGTACACGCTTTCTGCCTTGTTGAACTGGCGCTTGCGCTCATAGTCCAGGGCCAGGTTGTACAGCAGGCCTAATAAGTTATCGTCAACAGGCTGCACACGCTGGAACTTCTCGAAGGCCATGTCGAGTTGTCCCTGGCCCTGGAATGCCAGGCCAAGCGTCTTATTGCTCTCGGCACCCTCGGCTTCGCTCTTCAGCTTCAGACGCTCGGTGACCCGGAATTGCTTGACGGTCATGAACACATGCCCCGTCACGAGGAACACAGCGGGAATGATGAGCTTGATCCATGCCGCACTGCCGGTCAGTAGAACGAATTGGGTCGCCAGCAATGCGAGCAGTAGGAGCATGCTGGTCGTGGCTGCGAAGCCTGCGCGTAGCCTTGGAAGCACGACTACGACATAGGCAATCAGGAGCAAAAGAACCGCGAACTCAGCCAGGCCGGCCCAGTCAGGGCGCGTGAAATAATGCTGCTGGAGAATGCTGGAGACCGTATGCGCGAGCATGATGACAGGGGGCATGCTTTCAGCGACAGGTGTCGGGAAGTTGTCTCCTATACCGCTGGCAGAGGCGCCAATCAGGACCAACTTGTCCTTGTACTTGCTGGCAGGCACGTTACCACTGAGTACTTCATGAAAGCCATCGACGCTGAAGGGGGGCTGGCCATTGCGATCGCCGTAGTAAAACGTATACATGCGCAGGTCGGGCGTAGTGCCAATCTGCAGTCCGCCCAGTGAGACGCCGTCCCCAAGCCGCACCTGGATATCCCCAACATCGAGATTGAGTGTTCGTGCGGCGAGCACCAGCGCGAATGAGGGGAAATAACTTCCGAAATGCGCCAGTACCAGAGGGGTAAAGCGCTGTGCGCCATCGACATCAAGTGTGCTGCTGAGATGGCCAATCGCAGATGCGGCCCTGCCAATCTCGGGTATGGGTGGCAATGCGGATACTGTCGGAATGGGTTGTCCGTATTCCGCGCTGCCGGTGATATCGCCCAGTGCGTAGTCCATGACGTAGTCGGGTAGGGACTGGTCGGGCTGGCCCAAGGGGGATCCCAGCGTGAATGTCATGGCCTGAACCACGTTCCCTGCAGACTGCATGGCTTCGGCTAGCTTTTGGTCGGTATTCAGCGAATCGCGAACGGCAAGTAGCCTAAGTACCAAGTTGGCAGAATCATTGGCGGGTGTAGCCGGGTGTGGCTCTGATAATGGAGTTGCCGTGGCAGCCTCAAGTGCAGGCGCGGATGCAGGATTATCTGGAGTATCGGGGATGGACGATTCGGTTCCAGGGGTCCCTTGGGTGGTTCCAGTAGTGGTTTCCGTGATTGTTTCGATGGCTGTCGGCGTCTGTACGGGTAAATAGGTGGCGAGGCTGGAGGCCTGAACAAAGCCGATCAGCTCATTAATCTTTGCAAGCCCAGGATCAATCTGGGGTTCCGAATAAAGGATGGTATTGCCAATCGTTTTTGCGCCGCCCTGCTTGAGGCGGTCAATCATTTGTGCGTGGACATCCCTAGGCCACGGCCAGCGACCAATGTTCTGGATGCTTTTGTCGTCTATGGCGACCACTGCAATCTTGTCGCTGGGAACACGGTCGGACGCACGTACGCCGACATCGTATGCATAACGTTCCAGACTCTGGAAGCTGTCGGGGTAGATCACAGTGCTGAGCAAGAAGAACACGAGGGTAAACGCGGCCCCCGCAAACCAGTCAGTTGCCCAAAAGCCCTTTTTCATGGGTTATTGACTCCCATTTGGCAAATGCAATGAAAGCAGCAAACTTCTTAGTTAACTTACACTACAGCGGCCAGTCTGCCCTGTATAGGGTCAACGGGGGGTTTTTGGGAGGGAAATCTGGCGGTTGTGTTGTTTATATGCAGCCGAATAGGTGGCCGAACCAAGCCTATTGGATCTAGATCATTCCGAGCTGGACCTGAGCGACTTCTGACATCATTTCACGGGTCCAGGGCGGCTCCCAGGTCAGTTCAACCTTGGCATCCTTGACGCCGTCGACCGCAAGAACCGTGGCTTCCACCATGCCGGGAAAGGTCTGCGCCACGGGGCAGCCTGGTGCGGTCAGGGTCATGGTGACCTTCACTTCGCCTTTCTCATTGACATCAAGTCCGTAGATCAGTCCCAGGTCGTAGATATTGACCGGGATCTCAGGGTCATAAATGTTGCGCAAGACCTCGGTTATGCGGGCCTTGAGGGCATCCACATCGACCGGCGTATCGGCAGGAGCAGTCTCTGACATGGCTATTCGGTGCTGACTGGCTGTGCCTTCTGTTCAAGGGCAGCCTGCAGGGTGTGCCAGGCCAGCGTCGCGCATTTCACTCGAGTGGGATATTCCTTTACACCGGTGAGCACGGTGAGCTTGCCAAGCTGATCATCGCCGGCCTTGCCTTCATCGGTCATGAGGCTATGGAACTGCTGGAACACGGCCTGGGCCTGCTCTGGGGTCTTTCCCTTCAGGTGCTCGGTCATCAGCGAGGCGGAGGCAGTGGAAATCGCACAACCACTGCCCTGAAAACCCGCGTCCTGGATGACACCATCGACAATATTGAGCGACAGGCTCAAACGATCGCCGCATAGCGGGTTGAACCCTTCCGCGTGGTGCGTGACGGGCGTTAGCACGCGGAAATTGCGTGGGCGACGCCCATGGTCAATCACGACTTCCTGGTAGAGGTCTCGTAGGTCTGACATGTTCAATCGCTGAATAGTTGTTTGACTTTATGCAGCGCGCGCACGAGGGCATCGACGTCAGCACGGGTATTGTAGGCAGCGAGTGAGGCCCTGGCTGTTGCCGGGACGCCGTATCGCTCCATGACTGGCATGGCGCAATGGTGGCCGGTGCGGATAGCCACGCCCTCGGCATCCACAATCGTGCCAATGTCGTGTGGATGAATATCTTCCATCACGAATGAGAGGATGCCGGCCTTTACTCGCGCCGTGCCAATGAGGCGTATGCCTTTTACCTCAAGAATTGCCTGCGTGGCGTAGTCGAGGAGGGCATGCTCATGGGCTTCAATACGATCCAGACCAATGGATTGGACATAGTCCAGGGCCGACCCAAGTCCAATGCCGCCGGCTATGTGTGGTGTGCCAGCCTCGAATTTGTAGGGCAGGGCATTCCAAGTGCTTTTTTCGAAGGATACCGTGAGGATCATGTCGCCGCCGCCCTGGTAGGGCGGCATTTGTTCTAGCAAGGCCTTCTTTGCATACAGCACGCCAAGGCCGGTTGGGCCGAATATCTTGTGACTGGAGAATGCATAGAAATCCGCATCCAGTGCCCTTACATCAACAGGCATGTGGGCGACTGCCTGCGCGCCATCTATCAGGACCGGGATATTGCTCGCATGTGCGGCGGCAATCATCTTGCCAATGGGATTGACAGTGCCGAGTGCGTTGGAGACGTGCACCACACACAGTAGCCGGGTCCGGTCTGAGATCAGTTGCTCAAACTCAGTGTAGATCATCTCGCCGTCGTCGTTGATCGGCACGACCTTGAGTACGGCGCCCGTTTGCTCGCACAGCAGCTGCCAGGGAACGATGTTGGAATGGTGTTCCATGGCCGTGATGAGAATTTCATCGCCTGGTCTGATGCGCGGTCGCAGGAAGCTTTGCGCGACCAGGTTGATGCTTTCAGTGGTGCCGCGCGTGAAGATGATCTCTTCACGCTGGCCTGCATTCAGGAAAGCACGAACTTTGTCGCGACTATTCTCATAGGCCAGCGTCGCACGCTCGGACAACTGGTGCACGCCGCGATGAACATTTGAATTATCGCGCTCGTAATAGTGACTTATTGCATCAATGACGGCCTGGGGTTTTTGGGTTGTCGCGGCATTATCCAGATAAACCAGCGGATGGCCGTTGACCTGCTGGTTCAGGATCGGGAAATCATTCCGGATGTGCTCGGAGTCCAGCGCATCGGCAGTCTGGCTGTGCAGGGCTTGGCTCATAGCAGCTCACGCAGTAATTGGCCATTTGGCAGCTTGGCGATGAAGTGAGCCTCGATGTGCTTGCGCAAGGCCTCGTTGCCGACTTGTCGTATGACCTCATCGGCGAAGCTGTAGGTCAGGATATTGCGGGCACTGGCTTCATCCACGCCACGGCTTTGCAGGTAGAAGACCGCGGTTTCATCGAGTTGGCCGACAGTGGCGCCATGCGCGCACTTGACGTCATCGGCATAAATCTCCAGTTCCGGCTTGGAATCAACCCTTGCTGTCTTGGACAGCAGCAGGGCGGCGCTGGACTGGCTGGAGTCGGTTTTCTGGGCGTCCTTATGCACTACGATTTTGCCATTGAATACACCGCGGCCCTGTCCACCCAGAACACCCTTGTAGATCTCGCGGCTGGTGCCATGTGGATGCAGGTGGTCGATGCGGGTATGGTTATCCATGTGCTGCTTTTCGGACGGCGCATAAACCCCATGCAGATGTACCTCCGCACCCGTTCCATCCAGGCGGCTGTTGGTGTCATTTCGCACCAGCTGTCCTCCCAGATCAATGCCAAACAGCCGTGCCTGGCTGTTGGCTGCCTGGTCCAGGAAAAAGGCACCAAAGTGGTAGGTAGAGGCTGATTCTTGCTGCAGCTTGCAGCGGGACAGGCGCGCGCCATCCTCTGTTCTGGCCTCGGTCACGACATTGGTCAGGGCAAGGCTCTCATCCAGGCCTACGTAATGCTCCACCAGAACGGCTTCACTGTTGCGACCGAGCTGTATCAGGTTACGCAAATGGGTCATGCCACCGCCTGTACTCAGGAACAGCAAGTGCAGGGGGCGGTCGAGTGCAATGCCGTCTTCCAGTTGCAGGAATACCCCATCCCGGACAAAAGCAGTATTCAGGTCAGTCAATGCATTGCCATGCCCGTTGACGCTGGCATTGAATCTGGCACGCAGGGCTTCATCTGGCGTGGTTAATTTCTGTGACAGAGGGAGGAGTGTTGCGCCAGTCGGCAAAGTACCGACCCCGGACAGCTCCGGCGCATGGTAGCCATTGACGAATACCATGCGATGGCCGTGCATCTGCTCGGGAAAGTAGCGCGCGATTTGGTCCACCGCCAGTGTCAGCTGATTGCTGGCCTGTGGGCGCTGTTTCTCGAGTGCACGCAGGTCCGTGTATTTCCAGTTTTCCTGATGCGGGGTGGGCAAGCCCGATTCGGTAAACCGATCAAGGGCCTCTTGTCGGGTTTTCGTCAGCCAGCTGTCACCTTGACCCGGCAACTGGGGTAATTGCCGGGCATGTTCAGCGACAATATGTTCACGCAAGGAGGTACTCATTAGGAAAGCGCCTGTGTCGCCTCTGCGCGATCTTCGATCTCCAGCCACCCGTAGCCTTTCTGTTCAAGTTCCTGTGCGAGTTCACGGCCACCGGAACGAACAATGCGGCCATTTGCCAGTACATGGACGTAATCCGGTACCACGTGGTTGAGCAGGCGCTGGTAGTGGGTCACCAGCACGACCGCACGGTCTTTGCTGCGCAGCGCGTTAATGCCATCGGAGACGATCTTCAGCGCGTCAATATCCAGGCCTGAGTCGGTTTCGTCGAGTACCGCCAGCTTGGGCTCCAGTACCAGCATTTGCAGGATCTCATTGCGTTTTTTCTCGCCACCCGAGAAGTCCTCGTTGACCCCGCGATACAGCATGGCGTTATCCATTTGCACGAGCTTTACTTTTTCCTTGACCAGGGTCAGGAAATCGAGCGCATCGACTTCAGGCTGGTTCCTGTATTTGCGACGGGCATTGAGCGCCGCCTTGAGCAGGTACATGTTGCTGACGCCAGGGATTTCCACCGGATACTGGAATCCCAGGAATATCCCCTCGCAGGCGCGAATCTCCGGGTCCATGTCCAGCAGATCCTTGCCTTCGAAGCTGATGCTGCCCTGGGTGATCTCTATATCACCATGCCCGGCCAGTACCTTGGACAAGGTGCTCTTGCCGGAACCGTTAGGCCCCATGATGGCGTGTACCTCGCCGGCCTTCACCTCTAGGTTGATGCCCTCCAGGATGGTCCGGTCTGCCACGCGGGCGTGTAGATTCTCGATCTTCAACATGTTCTTGCTCACTTGGTAAAGTCCTAACCCACTGCGCCTTCCAGGCTCACGCCGAGGAGCTTCTGGGCCTCGACCGCAAACTCCATCGGCAATTCCTTGAAAACCTGCTTGCAGAAGCCGTTCACGATCATGTTGACCGCGTCTTCCTCGGATAAACCGCGCGAGCGGCAGTAGAACAACTGGTCTTCACCGATCTTGCTGGTGGTGGCCTCATGTTCCAGGTGCGCGCTGGGGTTCTTGACCTCAATATAGGGGAAGGTGTGCGCGCCACACTGGTCACCGATCAAGAGGGAGTCACATCGGGTGAAATTGCGTGCGTTCTCGGCGCTGGACATGATCTTGACCAGGCCACGATAGGCCTGCTGGCCATGGCCTGCGGAAATACCCTTGGAGACGATGGTCGAGCGAGTATTCTTGCCAATATGGATCATCTTGGTGCCGGTATCGGCTTGCTGGTAGTTGTTGGTCAGAGCGACGGAATAAAATTCACCGACAGAATTCTCGCCGCGCAGGATGCAGCTGGGGTATTTCCAGGTGATCGCAGAGCCGGTCTCGACTTGGGTCCAGGAGATCTTTGAGTTCTTACCGCGGCAATCACCGCGCTTGGTGACGAAGTTGTAGATGCCACCCTTGCCATTTTCGTCGCCAGGGTACCAGTTCTGTACGGTCGAATACTTGATCTGGGCGTCATCCAGCGCCACCAATTCGACGACCGCGGCATGCAGCTGGTTTTCGTCACGCTTGGGTGCGGTGCAGCCTTCCAGGTAACTGACATGGGAGCCTTGCTCGGCAACAATAAGGGTTCGCTCAAATTGCCCGGTGTTCTGGGCGTTAATTCGGAAATAGGTTGAGAGCTCCATCGGGCAGCGCACGCCCTTGGGGATAAACACAAAAGAGCCATCGGTGAATACGGCTGAGTTCAAGGCAGCGTAAAAATTGTCGCCGGTGGGTACGACGCTTCCAAGATACTTGCGTACCAGTTCAGGATGTTCGCGTACGGCCTCGGAAATCGAGCAGAAGATGACGCCAGCTTCGGCCAGCTTGGATTTGAAGGTGGTCGCAACTGAGACGCTATCGAAAACCGCGTCTACCGCGACATTCTGCACGCCAGCCAGGATTTCCTGTTCCTTGAGGGGAATCCCGAGCTTGGCGTAGGTCTCGAGCAGCTTGGGGTCTACCTCGTCCAGGCTCTTGGGACCATCCTTCATGGTCTTCGGCGCGGAGTAGTAGGAGATTGCCTGGTAATCAATCGGTGGGTAGTGCACATGTGCCCACTGCGGGACAGGCATCGTTTGCCAGTGCCGGAAGGCTTGCAGGCGCCACTCGAGCATCCACTCAGGTTCTTCCTTCTTGCGGGATATATGGCGAATGACGTCCTCGTTCAGGCCCGGGGGTAGGGTGTCAGAATCCAGGTCGGTGACGAAACCGGCCGAATATTCGCGTTTTACGAGGGCATCAATGTCTTCTGAACGGGTTGCCATGGTCAGACACCTTGCGTCTGTGCACGGCGAAGCGGGACTTCGCCGGCGAGGGGAGTGGGTAGCGGCTCGGCCATCGCGGCCAGCGTGACGCCTTCGAGGGCACGTTGTACGGCCAGGTTGATCCGTAACCAATTGCCACGCACGTTGCAGCGCGACTCAATGCCGCAGCGTCCGTTATGGGCGGCACAATCCGTCAGGCCAAGCGGGCCTTCCAGTGCTGCGATAATCTGCGCCATGGTGATGTCGGCAGGCGCACGGGACAACTTATAGCCACCATGGGCACCACGAATCGAAACCAGCAGGCCCTCGCGCGCCAGTCGCTTGAGCACCTTGCTTACGGTGGGCACGGCGAGATGTGTTTCTGCGGCCAAATCCGCGGCATTACGGAGCTTGTCGGGCTCACGCGCCAACCCCGTCATGATGACGGTGGCGTAATCCGCGAGTTTGCTGGGACGTAACATGTGGGCTCGGTTGGCTGCTGCACACAGTAAATTTAATAGGACTATTTTAGTCCGATATTCGGCTAGCAGCAAGCAAAAGCAGTGATGTATCCATACGATGATTTAAAGCAGGATGTCTTTATAAATGACTGATATCAAATGGGATCGTACAAACCCCTATACAGTGGAGATCGACGTTACCGAGGCAGACACTGACATTTTGGGTCATGCCAACAACGTTACGTATTTGCGCTGGCTGGAGCAGGTGGCCTGGGCTCATTCCAATGCCCTTGGTCTCGACTGGCCGGCGTACCAACGGCTGAATCGGGCCATGGTTGTCAGGCGTCATGAGCTGGATTACCTGGCCCCTGCCTTTGCTGGTGAGAGTCTGGTTGCAGGAACATGGTTGACTGGAAATGACGGCAAGCTGAGCTTATGGCGCCGGTACCAACTGGTACGGAAAAAGGATGGCTTGACCTTGCTTCGGGGCAAGACCCTATTTGTCTGCGCTGATCTTGAGAGCGGCAAGCCGCGTCGAATGCCGCCGGAGTTTATCCAGGGTTACAAAGTAAACACACCACTAGACCCTGTTGGCTGAGGCTGACGAATCAAGCCAAATCAACCGAGGTGCCGCGCCAAGTGCTTTGAAAACAATGGCATTCTGCCCATATTCTCGGCCCAGCGCCTTGGCATCAGGCAATCCAATGTCAAGAATGAGAAAGCCGGGCTCATCGGGCCATGACGCCGCAGGATCAATATTCCGGCTATTAAGAAAGCGATAACGGCCTGTTTCCAGCCAGCCTTTCAAGTTTTCCAGACGCGCCGCGTTTTCGGCTTCGCAAAGTGAGACTGAGGCAGGGTTGCAGGGCGTGATAATCACCCAGCTAACA
>JBFKCG010000021.1:0-21027 GCA_041620675.1 Nevskiales bacterium | reverse complement strand
GTACCGGCCCAGTGAGCCGCCTTCGCTACTGGTGTTCCTCTCGATATCTGCGCATTTCACCGCTACACCGAGAATTCCACTCACCTCTACCGGACACTAGCCATGACAGTTTCGACCGGCGTCCTGGGGTTAAGCCCCAGGCTTTCACGACCGACTTGTCAAGCCGCCTACGAGCCCTTTACGCCCAATAATTCCGGACAACGCTCGCCCCCCACGTGTTACCGCGGCTGCTGGCACGTAGTTGGCCGGGGCTTCTTCTGTAGGTACCGTCAACACACGGGGGTATTAACCCCGTGTTTTTCTTCCCCACTGAAAGTGCTTTACAACCCGAAGGCCTTCTTCACACACGCGGCATTGCTGGATCAGGCTTTCGCCCATTGTCCAATATTCCCCACTGCTGCCTCCCGTAGGAGTTCGGACCGTGTCTCAGTTCCGATGTGGCTGGTCGTCCTCTCAGACCAGCTACGGATCGTCGCCTTGGTAGGCCTTTACCCCACCAACTAGCTAATCCGACATAGGCTCATCCTATAGTGAGAGGTCTTACGATCCCCCTCTTTCACCCTTAGGTCGTATGCGGTATTACCCCGAGTTTCCCCGGACTATCCCCCGCTACAGGGTAGATTCCTATGTATTCCTCACCCGTCCGCCACTCGCCACCCATGTGTATTGCTACACACTGTGCTGCCGTTCGACTTGCATGTGTTAGGCATGCCGCCAGCGTTCAATCTGAGCCAGGATCAAACTCTCCAGTTTATTACTTTCGTCTAACTGGTAGTGCCGTTTCCCCAAACAAGTTCAGGGTCGTGCACGAGTTATCTCCATAGCTTTTTGGCTATTTTGATACTCATCTATACATGGCTTCGCCATGCATCAAAGGAGCACCCACACAAATCACTTGCACTGATTTTTAAAGAGCTGACTGGCTGAACCGCCAGTCGGTGAGCCGCGCATTATAGAGAGTCGCGACAGCCTGTCAACAATCTTTTTCAACTATTTGAGAAAGCTCGCTGGGCAGACGGTGATTATAGCCCAAACAGGCCCAAAAGGCTCAGCCTCGGCTGAGCGTGATGCGGGCAACCCTTCGTTTCCCTACCTGAATAACGTAGCTATTCCCGGCCTTGAGGCTAGTGGCCGGGTCCTCAATGCGCTGCTGATCCACACGCACAGCACCCTGCCCGATCATCCGCTGGGCCTCTGATGTGCTCTTGGTAAGTCCAGATTGCTTCAATAACGCCACAATCGCCACGCTGGCCGTATCAATCTGAATCAACTGTTCGGGCATTTCTTCCGGCAGCGCACCTTTCTGGAAGCGCTGTATGAATCCCTCCAGCGCCGACTTCGCAGCTGCCGCCCCGTGGAAGCGTGTCACCAATTCCGTTCCCAGCTTGAACTTGATGTCGCGCGGGTTGGCGCCATCCTGCACTTCCTGCTTGTACCGGGCCACCACCTGCAGGGGCTCCTGGCTCAGCAGCTCAAACCACCGCCACATCAGGTCGTCCGAGATTGACATGATCTTGCCGAACATATCGTCTGGCGGCTCGTTGATACCAATATAGTTATTCAGGGATTTGGACATCTTTTGCGCGCCATCAAGCCCTTCGAGTATGGGCATGGTCAGCACGATCTGGGGTTGCTGCTGATAGGCCTGCTGCAATTGCCGCCCCACCAGCAGGTTGAACTTCTGGTCGGTGCCACCCAATTCAACGTCCGCCTTGAGCGCCACCGAGTCATAGCCCTGGATCAGGGGGTAAAGGAATTCATGGATAGCAATGGGCTGGCCACCCTTGTATCGCTTGCTGAAGTCGTCTCGCTCCAGCATGCGGGCCACCGTGTGCTTTGACGCCAGGCTGATCAGATCGGCCGCGGTCATTGATCCGAGCCAGCGTGAATTGAACTCAATTCGGGTGTTATCCGGGTTCAATACCTTGTATATTTGCGCCTCGTAGGTTGCCGCATTCTCCAGAACCTGCTCGCGCGTGAGCGGTTGCCGGGTCACATTCTTTCCGGTGGGATCACCAATCATCCCGGTGAAATCACCGATGAGGAAAATAACCTCGTGCCCGAACTCCTGGAACGTGCGCAATTTGTTCAGCAGGACGGTATGGCCCAGGTGCAAATCAGGTGCAGTCGGGTCAAACCCCGCCTTGATTCGCATGGGTTGGTTTGTCTGCTGCGCGCGCGCCAATCTCGTCGCTAGCTCATGGGCAGGGATGATTTCGTCTGCGCCGCGCTCAATTTCGCTCAGGGCGTGATCGATGGAATGCACAAAATTAGCCTCAGGATATTCGTGTCGTTTTGTGTAAGTTAGCTAAGGAATCGGTGTAGTGTCTCAGAAAGTCTTGCTAAATGTCCGTTTTTGTGGTTTTTTATACCCCATAATAAAGGGGACGATAGCCGCAGGAGGAGATCTTATGGCTGTCAGCCTGTGCTTTTTGTTTATGGGGGAGCTTGAATAATGAACAGAACCGAAGCCGATTATAGCCGGCAGGTTTCTCCACACGTACGGAAGCGTGGGCAGATTTTCCGAATCCTGGGCCTGAGTGCCGCCACCATTCCCGTTATTGTGGCAGTTGTCGCGCTTAGCCCGGATGTCAATGCGCGCAAGCAGGCAGAAAGCGTTGGTGCCGACCAGCTTGAAACTCGCATGCCGGCATTCAGCCTGTCCGCACAGCAAACGGATGCCCCTGTTGTGTTCCCGCAGATCGCGCTCGCCGATCATTTTGCCAATGGCCGCCCAAAGGCCATTGCCATTCCCGAGCATGCCGCCCCAGCCACAGAAGCCTACTGGATGGACCTCAAGGTCAAATCCGGCGACACCATTGGTGCCCTGTTTGCACGCCACGGCCTGTCCGATGCTGACTGGCGCGAGATCATGCGCCTTGGTGGCGACACCGGCTCACTGGCGCATATCCGTGCCGGGGAGTCCCTGCAGGTCAAGCAGGACAAGAGCGGCAAATTATTGGAGTTGCGCCACCCGATCAACGAAGAGCGCAGCCTCCACGTCACGCGACAGGCGGGCATGTTCAGGGCACGCACCGTAACCGCCGAGATCGAGCGCCGCACCACTTATCGTGTCGGCGTGATCAATGAATCCACCAGCTCCCTGTTCCTGGCCGGACAGGAAGCGGGCATGTCCGACCGAGTCATCATGCAGCTGTTTGATGTCTTTCGTTGGGACATCGACTTTGCCCAGGACATCCAGCCCGGTGATCGTTTTTCCGTCGTTTATGAAGAGGTCTATCGCAATGGCGAGAAGCTGCGTGACGGGGAAATCCTGGCCGCAGAGTTCATCAACCGCAACAAGCCGCTGCGTGCGATTGCCTTCGCTGACGATGCGGGCCGCGTCGACTACTACACGCCCAAGGGCGACCCGATGCATAAGGCCTTCATCCGCACGCCGGTTGCCTTTTCTCGCATTAGCTCCCGCTTTGGCTTCCGCCGCCACCCGGTTCTGAACCGCATTCGCTCACACAAAGGCGTGGATTATGCTGCCGCCCAAGGCACGCCGATCAAGGCCACGGGCGACGGACGCATCATTCATCGCGGCCGCAAGGGCGGCTACGGCAATACGGTCATGATCCAGCATGCCAATGGCATCGTGACGCTTTACGGACACATGTCCAGATACGCCAACAACCAGCATGTTGGCAGCCGCGTCAAACAGGGGCAGCTCATTGGCTATGTCGGGTCAACCGGACTCGCCACCGGCCCACATCTGCATTACGAATTCCACGTTAATGGCGTCCACCAGAACCCGCTTTCCGTGAAGCTGCCCAATGCCGAGCCGCTGAATCCACGCAAGCTGGTTGCATTCCGACAGAAGGCCGCGCCGCTGGTCGCACAGCTAGACGCCCTGAGTCATATTCAGGTCGCGCTCACCGAGTAGCATGACATAACGCCCAGCAGTCAATCATGGCTGCTGGGTGTTTGTTTCGTCAGGAAGGCCAGAATGGCCCGGTCAACAGGGCGAGAAGCCTATACCGAGAAAGAATTACCGCAGCCACAGGTGCTGCTGGCGTTCGGGTTGCGTATGACGAACTGTGCACCTTCCGCATCGTCCCGATAATCGATCTCCGCGCCCAGCAGATACTGCACGCTCATTGGATCGACCAGCAGGGTTACCCCGCCCTTGTCGATGCGGGTATCCCCCTCCGCCTCGTTCTCGTCGAAGGTGAATCCATACTGAAAGCCCGAGCAGCCGCCGCCGCTGACAAATACGCGAAGCTTCAAGGACGGATTGGTTTCCTCATCCAGCAGCTCTCGCACCTTGCCGGCTGCTGCATCGGTAAAAACCAAGGGCTGTGGGATATCTGTCTGTGTGCTTGTCATATCGCAAGTTTAGACCAGTTACGTGATCCAGGGGTTCCCGGATCAGGACTAGCTATCACTAGATCCCGATTCACGCTCGGCATAGCGCAGGGGTGGTGCCTGATCACCATTCTGGTGGGTTAGCGCCGCAGGCATGGGGGTTTCGCCCTGGTAAACAAGCTGGCCATTGACGGTGGCACCACTGGTCATCTCAATCAGCTTGTAATAGACGTTGCCACTGACCCTCGCCTTTGAGGACAAGGTAATGCGCTGGGCCGCGTAGACATCCCCGATGATGGTGCCATTGAGCACGACATGCGACACACGCACATCACCTTCAATCTGGCCGGTCTCGCTCACGCTCAGGACAGTGGATTTGTCATCATCGGCAATGATTTTGCCTTTGATCTTGCCATCAACATGCAATCCACCGCTGAAATGCACGTCTCCATGCAACTCCGTCTGACGCCCAATCAGGGTATCTACGGAAGCCGCGGGACGATTTTCTGGTTTACTGCCTTTCATGATTTCAGCCTTCCACATGAGACCACACTCCTAACACTATGCACCTGCTGAATATTGCACCTTATTCCAGTCATAGGACTGCTGGAAACGAACCGGCGGGTTACCACTGCGGGTGACATCCACTTGTACTCTCAAGGGCTTGAACCCTCGAGGCAGCCTGACCGTACCACTTAGCTGCTGGAAGTATCGGAACGAGAATACCAGAGTTTTACCCTTCTCCACTTCAATCTCAGACAGGCTGTAGTTTCGAGGCTGCCCATCCTGCAGGCCACTGAAGGACAGGTCCGCATTCCCAGCGACAGAATTTTCATGTCGCATGGCTTGTATCAAGACCAGGTCGTACTGGTACAGGTCGGCCTCAGATCCCGGCCGCAGCTGCAATTCGTAGACACGCACGCCTGCGGAAGACTGTTCTGGCGAGACGATGCCCCGATAGAACGCCACCTGCTCCTTCAGAGCGGCAAGCTCAGCCTGTCCATCCAGTAGCGATTGGTTGAGCACGCTGGCAGCCCGCTTGTCGATCTCGCCGGCACGCTCCAGCAACACAACCCGCTCAGAGAGTTGCTTGTTCTCGCTACGCAGGCGACGAATCTCTGTCACCAGCCGGTGACGCTCCGCCTCAAGCCGAAGCGTGTGTGCCCAGTCATTGCCGGACTGCGAGCGCCCCAAGGCATATAGCGCAAATGACCCGATCAGGATCACGACGGTACTGGCTCCAATCATCGCCCAACGCACCCAGGGGCGGTGCAGCTTGATGACATGCCGGACAGTCGGGCTGTGTTGTGGTGCCGCCATCTCACATTACCTAGGGCACGACAGTCGCGCCCGTGAGCGCCGTATCCTCGGCAAACCCGAACATCAGGTTGAAGTTCTGCACCGCTTGTCCCGACGCGCCCTTGGTCAGGTTGTCGATGATCGAGAGCACCACCACGGTATTCCCGCCCCGCGGACGATGAACCGCAATCTGGCAGGTGTTTGCACCACGAACGTTGCGCGTCTGCGGGTGGCTGCCGGCTGGCAACACATCCACAAAAGGCTCGTCACGATAGCGGGACTCGAATGTTGCCTGCAGGTCAGCGCCCATATTGGTCAGGCTGGCGTACAGCGTTGCAAATATCCCGCGGTTCATGGGCACCAAGTGCGGCACGAACGTCAGCCCCACCGCCGTTCCCGCCGCCGTCGTGAGCCCTTGTGTGATCTCGGGCAGATGACGGTGGCCCGCCGCGGAATACGCAGAGAAGGAATCTGAGGCTTCGCTAAACAATGAGCCCAATTTGGCGGCTCGCCCGGCGCCACTGACACCTGATTTCGCGTCCGCGATCAGGCTGCCTGTATCCACCAGGCCGGCCTCCAGCAAGGGCAGGAAACCCAGCTGTACCGCCGTTGGGTAGCAGCCAGGGCAGGCCACCAGCTGGGCTGCGCGAATCTGCTCACGATTGACCTCCGGCAGACCATACACAGCCGAACCGAGCCAGTCCGGCGCGGCATGCGCCTCGCCATACCATTGCTTCCAGGTATTCGCATCGCGCAGGCGGAAATCCGCTGACAGGTCAATGACCCTCACCCCCGCCTTGAGCAAATCCGGCGCCTGCGACATGGATGCGCCATGCGGGGTAGCAAAAAAGACGGCGTCGCACTGCCGCAGCGGTGCTGAGTCTGGTGACTCGAAGACGAGGTCAACCTGCTTGCGCAAGCTCGGGAATATTTCAGCAACGGGCTTGCCCGCCTCCTGACGCGACGTGATCGTGGCCAGCTCGACCCGCGGATGCGCGGCCAACAGGCGCAAGAGCTCTACCCCGGTATAACCGGTACCGCCGACAATTCCGACTTTGATTTTCTGGTCATTCATGGCATTTGGGCCCGCTGAGCTGCGGTATTATGCCACCCTCGTCCGAGCGGAGCGCTGCCATCATGCCAATCGAGTGGGTCCGGGCCTTCCACATCATTTTCATGGTGACTTGGTTTGCAGGGCTGTTTTACCTGCCACGGCTGTTCGTCTATCACGCCAATGCCACGGATAACCTGAGCCTGGAACGTTTTTGCGTGATGGAGCGCAAGCTTTTCATCATCATGAGCATTGGCGCTGCCGGCACAATCCTCTTCGGACTTTGGCTACTAGGGCTCATGCCCGGACTTTTCAGCGCCGGTTGGATCCATGCCAAGCTGGCGCTGGTATTGGGCCTGGTTGGGTATCACCTGTGGCTGGGCTGGCTATGTCGGCGCTTTCGCGACGGCCGCAATACACGCGGGCACGTGTTCTACCGCTGGATCAACGAAGTCCCGGCGTTATTCCTGATTGCAATTGTGATTCTGGCGGTCGTCAAACCCTTCTGACCCCCAGCGACCGGGCCTATTCGGCCTCTTCCATCTGTGACTGCAGGTAGTTCTGCAGCCCCACCTGTTCAATCAACTGCAATTGGGTCTCCAGATAGTCGATGTGCTCCTCCTCGCTCTTCTGGATACGTACGAATAGCTCGCGGCTGACGTAGTCACCGACAGACTCGCAATGCGCAATCGCTGCCTTGTACATGGGATGCGCCTGCTTCTCGATTTCCAGGTCGCATTTGAGGATTTCCGGAACATTTTCCCCGATCAGGAGCTTGCCCATATCCTGCAGGTTTGGCAGCCCTTCCAGGAACAGGATGCGCTCGATGAGCGCATCGGCATGCTTCATCTCGTCGATGGATTCTTCGTATTCCTTCTTGCCAAGCTTGGTGAGTCCCCAGTTCTTCAGCATGCGGGCGTGCAGGAAATACTGGTTAATGGCCGTCAACTCGTTCTTCAGGCCTTTATTCAGGAACTCGATGACCTTGCTATCGCCTTTCATGCCGTCTCTCCGTCACATCATGTTGATGGCGTGAGTATAGGCCCTGCCGAGCCGACAAGTCAAAGATAACTTGTTGTTTTGTGAGGTTTTTTTTAAACGATTATGCGAATCAGTCGCAGATGCGTTTACTGCGCTAGCGGGAGGCCACTACGGTCAATTGCGGCTTGACCACCGGCATTGCCTGGCATACATCCGTGGCTGCCTTGGCCTCTTCGATGATCTCGCGTGCCGCCGGGATGCATTTCCCGCAGTTGGTACCAACGCGCAGGCAGAGCTGCACCTGACGCAGGCTACAGACTCCCTCTTCAACCACCTGCCTGATCTGACGATCGGTTACAGCATGGCAAAGGCAAACGTACATGGCGTGGTCACCAACTATTGGATTCGCAATTAGTAAATAGTAAATGAGAATGAGTGTCAATAACGTCTTAATGCGTTTCTAAATGAGAATGAGTTGTATTTAGAATACAGTTTGATTACCATCTGCCACAGGTCAATAGGACCGCCAAACTGAAACCTAGACAGGGGGATTATTTCCATGCCTTTGCCAGCCCAATGGCGACTCATTGCAGCGGTCGGCTTCAGCCTTGCCAGCAGCACCGCCCTTGCTGAGGTGCCCAGCAATGCCGAATTGCAGCGCCAGATCGAGGAACTCAAGCAGCAAATCCAGACTTTGACCGACAAACTGTCTGGTCAGTCAGGCGCGCCACAGGAATCGGGCCTGAGCAAGAAAGTGGAAAGCCAAGAACAACAGATCCAGGCCCAGCAGGAACAGATTGAGGCACTGGCGAAAAAGGCCGAACAAACCAAAACCGCTGATTGGGTCTCACGCACCAAGCTCGGCGGCTACGGCGAGCTGCATTACAACAACCTGGACGGAAAGGGCGGCGCCAGTGACAAGAAAGAATTCGACTTCCACCGTTTCGTCCTGTATTTCGGCCACGACTTCAATGATCGCGTACGGTTGCGGACAGAACTGGAGCTTGAGCACGCGGTTGCTGGCGAAAGCAAGAAAGGCGAGGTCGAGCTGGAACAGGCCTTTATCGAGTACGACGTCAATCCGGAACTGCAGGTGCGTGGCGGGTTGTTCCTGATCCCAGTCGGCATTCTCAACGAAACCCACGAGCCGCCCACTTTTTACGGCGTGGAGCGTAATCCGGTTGAGAACGCCATCATTCCCAGCACCTGGTGGGCGGGTGGCGCCGGCCTGACCTGGCGCTTTGGTGAAGGCTGGGCGCTGGATGCCGCGGTCCACGAGGGACTCAAGACAACTGCCGCTAGCAAATACGCCGTGCGCAGCGGGCGCCAGAAAACCTCGGAAGCCGATGCTGAAGACCTTGCTACCACCATCCGCGTGAAGTGGACGGGAATGCCCGGGCTTGAGCTTGCGGCTGCTTACCAGCTGCAAAAGGACATCACGCAGAGTGTTGATCCAACGGCGGGTGGAGCAGACCTGTTCGAAGCCCATGCCATCTACCAGAACGGTCCCTTTGGTCTGCGTGCACTCTATGCGCAATGGAACCTGGATGGCAGTGGCCCGAAAGCCATCGGTGCAGACGAGCAAGCAGGCTATTACCTCGAACCCTCCTGGAAGCTGAACGAAGCCTGGGGCGTCTTCGCACGCTACAGCGAATGGGACAATCAGGCCGGCAGCAGTGGGCCGGGGACAAGCGAAAAAACACAGTCCAATATTGGCGTCAACTACTGGCCCCACCCGAATGTCGTGGTGAAGGCAGACTACCAAAAGCAGGACAATGAAAACGACCAGAACCAGGACGGGTTCAACCTTGGTGTCGGGTATCAGTTCTAACTTGATGCAGCCAATAAACCTGGGTGCCGCCGGGCACCCAGATTCTATTGTGTCGACAGCTGGCAGACGCAAATCACTATTCGCAAGAGCACTGATCATGCTGACGGCATTCAGTTCCCCCCTCCTCGCCTGGGCGGACACCGAGGATGTCTACCAAACGACCGAAGACTTCATCGCGGAGGCCTTTGTCGGCGAAGCGATACCCTCGGCCTCTGTCCTCTGGATCACCGGCGCCCTGAGGGAAGATACGACCGCTATCCTTGGCCACCCACCGGAAGCCCTACGCACACGCTATTGGCGCAAGGACCAGCGCACGGCCTGGATTCTGGAGGAAGTCGGCAAAGAATCGCCAATTACCGTAGGCCTGGTCGTAGAAGATCACGCGCTAGAGAAGATCAAGGTGTTGGTTTACCGCGAGAGTCGTGGCTGGGAGGTGCGGCATGACTTCTTTACCCGTCAATTCCGCGGATCACGTCTCATCGAGAAAAACACACTGGATCGCCCTATCGATGGCATCGCAGGCGCTACGCTCTCCGCCAATGCCATGCGCAAGCTAGCCCGCCTGGCCCTGCTCTACCATCGCCACGTGATTACCCATGTCAACCCATAAACGGGACCGCCGGCGCAGTTCTCGTTCGCTCTATGTGTGGCACCGCTGGCTTGGCGTCATCAGCGCGCTGCTGGTGCTCTGGCTATCGGTGACCGGCATCCTGTTGAACCACAGCACGCGGCTTGGGATGGACCGCCACTACATCCACTCGCCCTGGTTGCTGAGCGCCTATGGGATCCAGCCACAATCCCCGGGACTGGGGTTTCTGGTGGAGGGCCGCTGGCTCAGCGGTGTCGAAGGCCGGCTCTACCTCGATAGCAAAGTTGTCGCCCGGCTTCGCGGCGAACTGGTTGGCGCCACGAGCTGCACAGACCTTTTGTTCGCCGTTTCACCTGAATCGATATTGCTGCTGACCTTGCAGGGTGACCTGGTTGACACGCTGGGCGGTGAAACCGTCCCCGGGGAAATCAAGGGCGTTGCCTGCGTACAGAAACAGGTACTGGTAAGGACGTCAACGGGCATTTATGCCGGTAATGCGGACTTGTCAGGATTCGTGACGTATCCGGGGCACTGGCCCGAGGACGCGCCAGCGGCACAGCCACTACCGCTGGCACTTGCCGCTGGGATCGGCCTGCAAGACACGGGAAACATGATCAGCCGCGAGCGCGTGCTGATGGATTTACACAGTGGCAGGCTTTTGGGACCCTACGGCCCGCTGCTGATGGATGCCGCCGCGCTAGGATTTATATTCCTGGCGCTGTCGGGTCTTTGGCTGTGGTGGCGTCATCTGCAGTCGCAGCGTCACCGGCGGCAGCGCCACCCGAACTGAAAGGCCATAAACGTGGGCGACGTGCCGCGCCTGGCACGAAGGATGAAAGCTCTCGTAATGCCCGCTTGTAGACATCGCGCTTGAAGTAGACCACCTCGCGCAGTGGATGCCAGTAATCCACCCAGCGCCAGCTATCAAATTCCGGCTTGTCGGTGGCATCGAAGCGCACTTTCGAATCCGCAGCCGTGAGTTGCAGCACAAACCACTTCTGCTTTTGGCCGATGCAAACCGGGTTATTGTGCTGGCGGATATAACGCTTGGGGAGCCGGTACCGCAACCAGTTGCGTGTGCCCCCCAGTACCGTCACATGCTCAGGCAACAAGCCGAGCTCCTCATTAAGCTCGCGATACAAAGCGGCTTCAGCGGTCTCACCCACGCGAATTCCGCCTTGGGGGAACTGCCAGGCATTCTGTCCGATTCGTTTGGCCCACAGCACACGCCCCTTGGAATTACTGAGGATGATGCCGACATTAGGCCTGAAGCCCTCTGAGTCAATCACGGCGCTTTAGAAAACCAGAATTTAACCTTGCCCCTATTCTTCCACAGATATGCCATAGCCCAAAGTGCCGGACCGGGAGGTTTGCTTTATCCTGTTCCCTGCCTGAGGAAAACCGCATGACTGCTGCCACCAATCTCGCCATCTTTGACCTCGACAACACCCTGTTATCAGGGGACAGCGACTACCTGTGGGGCCAATTCATGATTGAGCGTGGCCTGGTCGACGGGCCAACTTATGCGCGGGAGAATCGTCGCTATTACGAGGCCTATGTCGCCGGGACGCTGGACATCCTTGAATTCCTGCGATTCGCCTTGCGTCCACTGCGGGACAATGACCCAGAGTTGCTGCGGCAATATCGGGCAGAATTCCTGGCTGAAAAAATTGCCCCCATCATCCCGGCTTCTACCCACGACTTGCTGCAGCGGCATCGTGAACGCGGCGACGAGCTGCTGATCATCACTGCGACAAACCGATTCGTGACAGAACCCATCGCTGAGTTGCTCGCGGTTCCCAACCTGCTGGCCACTGATCCCGAGATCATCAACGGCCGTTATACCGGCGAGGTCAGCGGGACACCTTGCTTCCAGCACGGTAAGGTCGTTCGCCTTCAGCAGTGGCTAGGGCAGCAACGAACTTCTTTTGACAGGCATTGGTTTTATAGTGATTCGCATAACGACCTGCCCCTGCTGGAGCAGGTGCAGCATCCGGTGGCCGTGGATCCTGACGATATCCTGCGAGAGCGCGCGCAAACGCGGGGCTGGCCCATTGTGAGCCTGCGCCAGGAAACCGGACAGGCGGTGTTCGAAAAGACCGTCGCCTAGCCTATCTGCGCCCTGACAAGCTCTTTCAGGCGGCCGTTGCTGGCAAAAACACTGGTGGTCTCAAGCCCGATAGCGCGGCCTTCAAGGTCAGTAATCTCGCCGCCCGCCTCACGCAGGATCACGGTCAGCGCGGCAATGTCGAGGATGTTGACATCAGACTCCAGGACTACGTCGACGCGACCGGAAGCCAGCAGGTGGTAGTGCAAGAAATCACCGTAGCCACGAATGCGGTGTACCTGCGGAATGAGCCTGCCCAGACTTGCCCATCGCTCAGATTTTGCCAGCGACGCAATATTGCCCAGCGACAGCGTGGCCTTGGGCAGTTCAGCGATGTTGCTCACGTGGATTTTTTCGCCGTTAAGGAATGCCCCCCGCCCCTTCTCGGCCCAGGCCATTTCGCCATTGCCATAACAGGGGGCATTGGAAACGCCAAGCACGAGCTCGCCCTGGTGCATCAGTGCGATTTGCGTTGAAAACATCGGGTAACCACGTACGAAGCTTTTGGTACCGTCGATCGGGTCAATGAGCCACACATACTCTGCGTCCGAAGAACTGCGGCCCAGTTCCTCGCCAAAGAAGCCATGCGTGGGGAATGCCTTTGCCAGCGTATCGCGAATGACCTGTTCGCTTTCAATATCCGCCTGCGTGACCGGGCTCTGGTCCGACTTGGTCTGTACGGCCAGACCGGACTGGTAGTAATGCCGGATAACCTTTTCAGCGGCACGTGAAGCGGCTATCGCCACGCTCAAGTGCGGACTTTCCGCCGTCATGAAAGCCAACCACCGATCGTGAATAGCGCGAACAGCCCCAGCAGGATGACCAGGGTTCGCTGGATCAGTGCCAGCGCACTGTGCAGCGCTGCGTCCAGATCCAGCTTAAGCGGCTTGCCTGAGACGTCATCCTCCACCTGAAGGGCGCCGCAACCCACTTCTGTCAGTACACGCCAGGTTCGCGTCATCCAGTCATCGTCACCGGCATGGATGGCGCGCCAGGCTTTCAGTGCATCATCGGTGCTGCCCGCCAAGCCATACAGGACGGCCACCAGGTGGCTCGGTGCCCAGGCCAGCATCGAGTGCAAACGATAAGCCCATTCGTGCAGGGCCGGACCGGCGCCCACGCCTGTCAGCACTCGCGGCAATGAAGACGCCAGTCGATACAGGACGGCACCGACGGGGCCCGCGATGAAAAACCACAGCAAGACACCAAACAGGCGCTCGTGTGCCTGCATTAAGGCAGCCTGGACCAGCGCAAACTGGCGTCCGCTACTGCCTTCGCGCAGCCTGCCCGGGCCTGAATACAGGTCGTGCTCGATCTTTTGAACGGCGTCCTGATCACCACGACCTTTTGCCTCGAAATAACTGTTTAGTTCCTCGGCGATATCGCGCGGACCCAGGCACAGCAACAGAATCAAAACGGCCAGTGGCAAGGCAAAAATCACATAAATGCCATCACTGAGCAGGACTTGCACGATGCCGACGGCAAGCAATAGAGGCAACAGCAGGGGAGCCAGGCCCCAGCCACTGTTCCAGATGGATGACGAGGGGATTTTTTCATGGAACCAGCGTGCATAACGCATGAACCAGGCGTGGTCACGCCAGCGCTCCACGTGGCTCAGCATGTGTTCACAAATCAGGGCGATGATGATGCCAATCAGTGTCATTGTTCTTCACTCAGCAGGCGACGGAATCGCGTCCACTCAAAAGCCGTCCCGGGGTCCGTCTTGCGGCCCGGCGCGATATCACAGTGACCGACTATACGGTCCGGCGTGATGGCAGGAAAGGCCTGCATCAACCCCCGCGCAAGTGCTGCAAGGCATTGATACTGGGGCGATGTGTAGCTCAGGTCGTCGGTTCCTTCCAACTCCACGCCAATGGAATAATCATTGCAGCAGTCACGCCCGCCAAAACAGGAAACCCCTGCGTGCCAGGCCCGCATGTGCAAAGGCACATACTGAACCAACTCGCCGTCACGTCGGATCAGCAGGTGCGAGGACACCTTCAGCCCCTGTATTTCCGCAAAGTACGGATGACGCGTCGGATCAAGCCGATTGAGGAATAGGTCATCGATCCACGGTCCACCGAATTCACCCGGCGGCAGGCTGATGCCGTGCACGACCATCAGGCTGATATCAGCCGGGTTGGGCCGTTCATCACAGTTGGGAGAGGGCACCTGACGGGCACCGGCCACAAGGCCGTTGGTGACATTGATGCTCATTGCAGCCAATTCAGAAGTACCACTGTCCACTCAATCCCACTCTTGCCCCACGCCGGTGATCGTCATTGCGATATCCAAGCTCCAGCCGCAGGCCGAAGTCAGGATCAAGCTGCCACTGTTGACCCAAACTGGCCCAGCGTGTCCGTGCTTCTTCGCCCCATCGATAGTCTATGGTACCCAATTCCACTAGTACGCCCCAGTGTGGACGGGGACGCAGCAACACCCCGGCAGCGGCACCGAGGCCCGCCGAGTGGTCCTTTTGCAGGTCTCGATTGAGATCCAGGCTACCCAATGCATACACGT
This sequence comes from Nevskiales bacterium, assembly GCA_041620675.1. Taxonomy (GTDB): domain Bacteria; phylum Pseudomonadota; class Gammaproteobacteria; order Nevskiales; family DATLYR01; genus DATLYR01. Next base: position 6,341 of record JBFKCG010000021.1, on the reverse strand, counting down.
AACCCAGCTGTTGCGCCGACCCCCAGGCCAGGCCCGGCCCTCCCTCGAAGTACAGTCCAAGCCCCGGGGCTTGCGCGTCAAACAGATCATCCTGAGGTCGCCGCAGGCCCGTTCCGAATCGCCAGGAGACCGGCTTGAAAATGGCATCACGCGGCGCCAGCGAGACGATATCAATTAACCGCAAGTCTTCCAGTCGCGCGTCCCCGTTGTCGGTGCTGATGCTTAGCCCAACATCAAGGAAGTTGATCTGCGCTCCGATCCCATACCCTTCAGGTGAATCCAGCAGGTCATGATAGGCGGGTCGCAATCGAAAGTGGATAGCGTTGCGCCCGTCCTCGGCGAGGATGCCGACAGAGGCCCGTCGCGTCTTATGCCCCGAATCTGGCGCGGTCGTAGGCCGTGGCACTGGTGGGAAATCCGCGCTTCCACCCAGCCGGCTCCTTTCCAGCAGTATTTCACGGGCTCGAGGCAGCGCAGTTTCACGCGGCATGCGCTGCCCCAGGTATTGGTAGTAGAGATAGTCATGCGCAACCTGTAAGACGCGAGCGCGATGTTGCGCTTCTGCGCGCTCCATCTCGGGGGAATCCATCAACAGTTCACCACGCGCGACGCGCAATGCCTGGTTCAAGTCGTTACTGGAGAGGCTCGCGGCCTGGCTGGCCAGCGTCGTGCTCAGTGCCGGCCGATACTTCACTTCACCCACTAGTCCGGGAATCTCGTGCAACGCGCGCAGGGTGTCGGTGGGGATGGCCCAGCCCCGGAAGCGACTCACCAGATCAAGTTGCGGCCGTGCGGATTCCAGCAGGCTGAGCAACTGGTAGGAACAGTTATATTTGAGGAAGTAATAATCGAAATTGACGCCACGAAGCTCCCATAGATGCCGCAACAGCTTCGAGATTTCGTCCGGCGTCAGCAAGAGCGGATACTCCCACAGGTCGCGATTCTCGATGCGGGCGTATTCCTTGACCTTCTCGTAGTAGGGATAGATACCAAAATTCCCCGAATACCCTCCTGTGAGCCCACTCACCGCGAAGACAAGGCCATTGTCCTCGTCGGTTTCGGCTGCAAAATTCACGGCATAGGCAAGCAGTTCGTTCTGCCGGGTTTGCGCACGGGCATCCAGACGCAGCAAGGTGTGACCAAACATGGAGGCCGGGCTATTCAGGTAAGCCGCCGGAAACACCATCGTCACCGATTCAACATCCAGTGCCTGCTGCCAATCCTCAAAACGCGGGCATGCCTGCTGCGGTAGGCGAGCCGGGTCAAATCCCAGTTGCAAGTTCAGCCAGTGATACCTTGCGGCAAAAACACATTGTGCAGGCTCATCACGCGGGCTGATGCTCTCGGCGCTAAAGAATGCCGCCAATGTGGCATCAAGTTCCGCCTGTGGGTCAGTGACACCCCGTGCTGAATTGAAGAACCATGGCGAGGTGACCGTGCTCCTTGTGCCACCGCCCATCGAGCCTTTCTCATAGTGCAACAGCACCTGCCACTCGCGTGCTTGCGCCAAGCCGGATGATTGCGCCCGTGCCTGCAGCTCAGACAGATAAGCGATGTCTGAGGCCATGGCCGTGTCGGCCAACAGCAGCAGGCATGCAAGACAAGCCGCGCGTAAGCTCTCTTTCATTGAATCCACTGGATGACGGGTACAAATAAAAACGGGCAGCAGCCGCAATGACGACTGCCGCCCGCGCGGATCGCAGGTCTAGTTAGGCGACGTAACGCGCCAGTCGTGCATCTGCCTTCATCAGGCGATCGACTGCGGCCAGCACTTCACCCGCGCTGACGGTTTCCGAGGAGAAAATCGCCGCGTAGTTCTTCTGGGTCATGCTGTAAAAGGCCGCCCTGTCGGACGCCTGCACACCATAAAGCTCGGCCATTGCCTCCAGCGCCTCGCCTTCGCCTGCTGCCATCTCAGCCGACAACTGGTCGAGGTTGGTGCCCGCGAACATTGGCAACCGATTGGCCGCCGTGATCACGCCATCGCTGGAGCAGCCCAGCGTACCGGTGGTGATACCGAAAGTCTGGTTACCTAAGGTTCCGTTGGTTGTCGCCGCCAGGACTTTTGGGATCACGCCGGATTGGCCGGCCCAGATCTGGGTGCCGATACCACAACCGACGTCTTTGTCAGCCAGTGCCACGCCCGCTGGCGCCAGCACCATCAGTACCGCAATCGCAGTCTTCTTGAACATGTGCGAGTCTCCTTGTTATACGTTAGGTCGCCACCGCCCATCGGGCGGGAACGATGACCCGAAGTTACCGGAAAGCACCTGTTTGCGCCATAGCGTGAACCCGGTCAGGCCTGCTTCCCCCGGGCCCGCCAGAGCCATACGCATAATCCCATCATCAGAAGCACGCCAGGCAAGATCCCGAATGGCTGCACATCCAGGGATAACACGCCCGGGTCTCCCGTCATCACGATGGGGATTGCCAAGCCAATTCCCATCAGTGCCTCTCCGGTTATCAGGCCAGCCGCCGCCAACAGCGAAACCCCTCGCGCACCTTCCGTCTGGCCGCACCAGTGCGCCAGAAAGCCACCGAGTGCGATTGGCGCAGACAGTTCCAGCGGCAGGTAAATCCCCACTGCTACGGCCAACACGGGAGCACGGAACCGGCTACCCCGCTTGCGCAGGATCTCATCAGCGATTATCACCAGAGCGCCTATGCCGGCACCTAGCCAGACCATGGTCCAGGGCAATGCGCCACCAAACACCCCTTGTGCCACAGCTGCCATCAGATTGGCCTGGGGCGCTGCCAGCGGATAGGGACGCTCCGGCGTCGGTGCACCAATGCCGTAGGCATGCAGCAACAATGACAGCACCGGTGCCAGGATCATCACGGCACTGACCACTCCCAGCATCTGGGCCAGCTGTTGCTGCCATGGCCTTGCGCCCAGGATCGCGCCCGCCTTGAGATCCTGCATCGTGTCACCACCAATCGCGGCAGCACAACACACGACGGCACCAATCATCACGGCAACCACCGGGCCAGTCTGCGCACTACCCATGAACCATAGCAGGCCAAGTGCCGTCAGCAGGATGGTGGCAATGGTCAGGCCGGAGATTGGGTTATTGGATGAACCCACCAAGCCCGCCATATAGGCCGCCACGGCGGAAAACACAAAGGCCGCCACCAGCATGACGGCCGTGACCGGTATCGCGCTCACCGTGCCGCCGAGCAGGTGGCGGTAGAGCAGGAACATCGGGACCACCAGGATCACCAGCAGAATCAGCAGCGCCTTGCGTGGCAGGTCCTCGCCTGCCTCCAACTGCGTCGCCTTGCCCGCCTGGCGCAAGCCACTGACCAGAGCAGCACGCATGCCCCACAAGGCCCATAGGCCACCGACCAGCATGGCGCCAACGCCCAGATAACGAATGCGAGTGCTCCACAACTGCCAAGCGAGGTCAGAACCCGTCGCCGTAAAAGACTCTCCCGACAGGTTGGCGTAGAGGGGAATGGCAATGCCCCAAGCAATGACTCCGCCCAGGAAAACCAATAGTCCGACATTGCGCCCGACGATCAGCCCAACCGCGAGCAAGGCCGGCGACAGGCTAGCGCCGAGCGTGATCACGCCCTGGCCCGCGGGTAGTGTGGCGCTGGCCGAGGCCGGCCACAGCTTCAAGCCAGTCTCAGCTAATTTGGCAAGACCCCCAGCCAGTGCGCCCGTGACCAACATACGAATGCCCACTCGCGACTCGCCGGCCTGCAGCACGACAGCCGTGGCCACACCTTCCGGGAAAGGCAGCTTCTGCTCGGTTATGAGAGCGTGGCGCAACGGGATGGTGAAGACCACGCCGAGCAAGCCGCCCACGCCGCAAATCAGCATGACCCAGCCTGGCTCGAAATCAGTCCAGTAATTCATCAACACAAGCGCCGGCAATGTAAATATCGCGCCGGCGGCGATCGCCTCCCCAGCCGACGCGGTTGTTTGTACTATGTTGTGTTCCAACACCTGCACATTGCGCAGCCAGCGCAATACCGCCATTGATACCACCGCCGCCGGGATAGAGGCTGAGACCGTCATGCCGGCGAAAAGGCCAAGATACGCATTGGCACCCGCCAGAATCATCGACAGCAGGATACCGAGCACCAAGGCTCGCCAGGTCAAATGGCGCGGGAACCCGCCGCCACGGATTGGGTCTGAGTCAGTCATGTTGCTAGCTTAGCAGGCACATATGGCTGTTAAGCTAGCGCGGAATTATGTATCTGGGGGATTGAAGACAATGTCGAGCTTTTATCGTTGGTGTTGCTTGGGTTTGGGCTTGCTGTCCATCAGCCTGCAGGCGATCGCGCAAACGCCAAAGCCAGTATCAATCCCCGATATTGAAATCCCGTATGAGAAGTTTGTGCTCGACAACGGCCTCACGCTGATCGTGCATGAGGATCGCAAGACCCCAATCGTAGCCGTGAATGTCTGGTACCACGTGGGCTCGAAGGACGAGAAGCCCGGCAAGACCGGCTTTGCGCACCTGTTCGAACACCTGATGTTTCAGGGCAGTGAGCACCATAACGACGAATATTTCCGGCCGCTCGAACAGGTCGGTGCCACCGCAATGAATGGCACCACCAGCGTGGATCGCACCAATTACTTCCAGAACGTGCCCACCCCTGCGCTGGATTTGGCCTTGTGGCTCGAATCAGACCGAATGGGGCATTTGCTGGGCGTTGTTGATCAGGCGCGGCTGGATGAGCAGCGGGGCGTTGTGCAAAACGAGAAGCGCCAGCGCGAGAATGCGCCCTATGGCAAGGCCTGGGAGTTGATCGCGACCAACACATACCCGCCCGGGCACCCCTATTCCTGGCCCGTGATCGGTTCAATGGAGGACCTCAACGCGGCCACGCTTGACGATGTGCGTGAATGGTTCAAGCGGTTTTATGGCGCTGCCAATGCAGTGGTCGTCGTGGCGGGCGACATCAAGGCCGAGGAGGCCAAGCAAAAGGTCGAAAAGTACTTCGGGAACATCCCGGCCGGGCCACCGGTGCCGCGACACAAAACCTGGGTCGCCAAGATGCAGGGAGAGCGCCGACAGACACTTGAGGATCGAGTACCGCAGGCCCGCGTCTACAAGGTCTGGAATGTACCGCCCGGCATCAGTCGCGCAGCCAATGAATTGCAGCTTGCGGCAGACATCCTTGCAGGTGGAAAGAACAGCCGCCTGTACAAGCGGCTGGTTTACCAGGAACAGATTGCGACCGATGTGATTGCGGTCATTGACCCGCGTGAGATTGGTTCACAGTTCTTGGTCTGGGCGACGGCTCGACCGGGCGTGCCATTGGATAAAGTTGAGCAGGTATTGGATGACGAACTCGCTCGTTTCTTGCGCGAGGGCCCAACCACAGCGGAATTGAATCGTGTCCGCACCAGCCAGTTCGCGAGTTTTGTTCGCGGTGTCGAGCGCATCGGTGGATTTGGCGGCAAGTCTGACATCTTGGCCAGCAGCGAAGTGCTTGGAGGTAGTCCGGACGCCTACAAACAGGACCTTAAGTACCTGCGTGAGGCAACGCCAGCACGCATTCGCGAGACCGCAAAGACATGGCTGTCTGACGGCGTGTACGTGCTCGAAATACACCCTTACCCTGACTACAAGACCCTGCCGGCTGCGGCAGACCGCAGCAAGCTGCCGGATACCGGCACTCCCCCCGAACTCAAACTGCCCACGCTGCATCGTTTCAAGCTGGACAACGGGCTCAAGGTCATCCTGGCCGAGCGCCACGAAACGCCTGTTGTGAGCTTTGGCCTGGTACTGGACGCAGGCTTCGCTGCTGACTCCACCACGCGCAGCGGTGACAGCAAGCCTGGGCTGGCGACGATGGCACTCGACATGCTCGACGAAGGCACCAAGACACGTGATGCGCTCGCGATCAACGCCGAACTGGAATCACTCGGTGCCACCCTTGACGTTGGCTCATCGCTCGACAGCTCCAGCGTCAGCCTGTCGAGCATCAGTAGCCTGGTTGATCCGGCACTGGCGATCTTCGCCGACGTCCTTCGTAACCCGGCCTTCCCCAAGCATGAGCTGGAACGCCTGAAGAAGCAGCGCATCGCCAGCATCCAGCAGGAGAAATCCCAGCCCATGGGCATGGCACTGCGAGTGCTGCCGCCGCTACTGTATGGCGATCAACACGCCTACGGGCTGCCTCTCACGGGCAGCGGAACCGAAGCTGCGGTTGCCGCCTTATCGGACAAGGACCTGCGCAATTTTCATCACGACTGGATTCGACCGGACAATGGCACCCTGATCGTGGTTGGTGACATCACACAAGCCAGGCTGAAGTCTTTGCTCGATAAACACCTGGGCTCGTGGAAAGCACCGACATCCGCCTTGCCTCGCAAGAACCTC
>JBFKCG010000020.1:0-21276 GCA_041620675.1 Nevskiales bacterium | reverse complement strand
CGACTCGGCGAGGCGCATGGCGCCCACGATGCAATACATGCCGACGATAGTTCGTCATGAAAGACACGACGACCAAGGCCAGCAAGCCGGCCACTGCCAGGCGCCCAGGCACCCACAGCAGCACAATTGCCGCAGCGCTCAAGTGGACAAGAACCAGAAAACGGGCCAACAGTCGCGAGGCACGCGGCTTGAAATCCAGCGTGCCGGCAAGCTCGGCCGCCGTAAACTGGCCACTATCCACGAATTGCCGCAATAACATTATTCATCTCCGCAGTCGGCGCTTCCTGCTGGCCCAGCACACACCCATACAAGTCGGGGTCTTCCATATCCAAAACGGCATGGAAGGCCTGCCGTCCGGACTCTGAAAGTCCGTCGTACTGGGTGTCAAGAAATCGGGTCAACAGGTCGTCGAGTTCTTTCATGCCACGGCGACATTTCCAACGAAGCCGGGATTTCTCAGTCATGCAAATGAATCGGGCGGGGATTTACCCCGCCCGCCTTTATGATCATTTAACCGCGTCTTTCGACCAGCAGCTTCTTGGTCTCTGCGATGGCCTGCGCAGGGTTTAGGCCCTTCGGGCAGGTCTTGGTGCAGTTCATGATCGTGTGGCAGCGATAAAGCTTGAAAGGATCTTCCAGCTGGTCGAGCCTTTCACCGGTAGCCTCGTCACGCGAGTCCACGATCCAGCGATAGGACTGAAGCAGGATGGCCGGACCTAGGTAACGATCACCATTCCACCAGTAGCTTGGGCAGCTGGTCGAGCAGCACGCACAGAGGATGCACTCATACAATCCGTCGAGCTTGGCGCGCTCTTCCTTCGTTTGTAGCCGTTCGCGGCTGGGTGCAGGGCTGTCCGTCTTGAGCCAGGGCTCAATGGAGGCGTACTGCGCGTAGAAATGGGTCATGTCAGGGACAAGGTCCTTGACCACTGGCATGTGCGGCAACGGGTAAACCTTCACCTCGCCCTTGATCTCATCGCAGCCCTTGATGCAGGCGAGCGTATTGGTCCCATCAATATTCATCGCGCAAGAGCCACAGATGCCCTCACGGCAGGATCGACGGAATGTCAGCGTCGGGTCAATCTCGTTCTTGATCTTGATCAGCGCATCCAAGACCATCGGCCCGCACGTCGACATATCGACTTCATAGGTATCGGTGCGCGGGTTTTCGCCGGAGTCCGGGTCATAGCGATAGACCTTGAACGAACGCACATTCTTGGCATCGGCGGCAGCCTTGAAGGTCTTGCCAGCCTTGACCGTGGAATTTTTCGGCAGGGTGAACTCGGCCATGTCTGTATTCCGTGTTAGTAAACGCGCTTCTGTGGAGCGATGTACTCGATTTCATCGGTCAGCGTAAAGCTGTGTACTGGCCGGTAATCGATCTTGACGCCAGCCTGTCCTTCCTGCCAGGCCAGCGTGTGCTTCATCCAGTTGCCATCATCACGCTCAGGGAAGTCCTCATGGGCATGCGCGCCACGGCTCTCCTTGCGGTTATAGGCAGAGGCCATGGTCAGCAGGGCCTGACCGAGCAGATTGTCGAGTTCTAGCGTCTCGATCAGGTCAGAGTTCCAGATGAGGGAACGATCCGACACGTTGACGTCGGAGAAACTCGCCACGACCTGCTTCATCTTGTCGAGGCCTTCCTTCATGACGGCATCCGTGCGGAATACTGCGGCATGGGCCTGCATGGTCTTCTGCATGGCCAGGCGAACGCGCGCGGTTGATTGCGAACCCTTGGCGTGCCGGATCGAGTCGAGCCTTGCCAATACCTTGTCAGTCGCGCTCTGCGACAGGCGCTTATGCGCCGCACCCTTCTGGGTAATCTTGGCGGCCTGTATCGCCGCTGCGCGGCCAAACACCACGAGATCCAGCAGAGAATTCGAACCCAGGCGGTTTGCGCCGTGCACCGACACGCATGCCGCTTCGCCCACTGCCATCAGGCCGGGTACGATCGAGTCAGGATTGCCATCCTTCAGCGTGACCACTTCACCGGTATACAGCGTCGGGATTCCACCCATGTTGTAGTGCACGGTCGGCACCACCGGGATCGGCTGCTTGGTGACATCGACGCCGGCGAAAATCTTGGCGCTCTCGGAAATGCCGGGCAGGCGCTCGTTTAGGACGTCGGGGCCCAAGTGCTCAAGGTGCAGGAAGATATGGTCCTTCTCGGCCCCGACGCCGCGCCCTTCGCGAATCTCCATGCTCATTGAACGCGAAACCACGTCACGCGATGCAAGGTCCTTGCGATTGGGCGCATAACGCTCCATGAAGCGCTCGCCGTTGGAATTGGTGAGGTAGCCGCCCTCGCCTCGCGCACCTTCGGTAATCAGGCAGCCGGAGCCGTAGATACCGGTTGGGTGGAACTGGACGAACTCAAGGTCTTGTAAAGGCAAGCCTGCGCGTAGTGCCATGCCGCCACCATCACCCGTACAGGTGTGTGCCGAGGTACAGGAGAAGTAGGCACGCCCATAACCCCCTGTTGCCAGGATGACCTGATGCGAACGGAAGCGATGGATGTCACCCGTGGACATGTCCAGCGCCATCACGCCGGCGCAGCTGCCCTCGTCATCCATCAGCAGGTCGAGTGCGAAGTATTCGATGAAGAACTGGGCCTTGCAGCGCAGCGACTGCTGGTAGAGCGAGTGCAGCATGGCGTGGCCGGTACGGTCGGCCGCGGCGCAGGTGCGCTGTGCAGTGCCCTTGCCAAATTCGGTGGTCATGCCACCAAAGGGACGCTGGTAAATCTTGCCTTCCTCGGTGCGCGAGAACGGCACGCCATAGTGCTCGAGCTCGATGACCGCCTGCGCGGCCTCCTTGCACATGTACTCAATGGCATCCTGGTCACCTAGCCAGTCCGACCCCTTGACGGTGTCGTACATATGCCATTCCCACTTGTCTTCACCCATGTTGCCCAGTGATGCGGAAATGCCACCCTGGGCAGCCACCGTATGCGAACGGGTTGGAAACAACTTGGAGACACAGGCCGTCTTCAAGCCAGCCTCGGCCAAGCCCAAGGTTGCACGCAATCCAGCGCCACCAGCCCCCACCACCACGACGTCGTACTGGTGATCAATAATCTTGTAAGCCTGACTCATGTCGTCCCCAAAGCAATCTTCAGCACGGCAAATATGCCGGCTGCGGCAAGCAATACGTGTGAAAACTTCACCAGCAACAATAGACTCAGGTTGATCCACTTGGTATGGATGTAATCCTCAATCACGACTTGCAGGCCGAGTTGTGAATGGTGAAACAAGGTGGCGAGATAAATTGCCAGCAAGACCGCCACATAGGGCGTGGCGACCCAGGCTTTCATTGCCGAATAGTCGGCACCGGCATTCATGACCACTGAGGCGACAAACCAAAGGGTCAACGGGATCAGGGCCACGGCAGTCAGCCTCTGCCAGATCCAGTGCCCAACACCATCTTTTGCGGAGCCGAGGCCCCGGGCACGGCTCAATGGGCTACGTAAACTCATGATTTTTCCTCTTTGACTCTATCGTTGCCACTGATCAGTCAGGCGCAGGCCAGGGCCCAGGCACCCGCAGTGAGCAGCACGGAACCGATTACTACCAGATAACCACCGCGGTATACGTTTTTGAGGTCAAAGGCATAGCCCGCGTCCCATACCAAGTGTCGGATACCGTTGCAGAGGTGGAAGAACATGGCATAGGTCCAGCCAAGCAGCAGGATTTGGCCATACCAGGCTCCCATGATGGCTTGGACGCTGGCATATGACTCAGCGCCCGTAGCCGCCGCGACGAGCCAGGCCACCAGCAATACGGAACCCAGGGACAGGAACACGCCGGTAGCCCGGTGCGTGATCGACAACATCGAGGTGAGTTGGGGTCGGTAGTACGGCCCAATCATGAAAGGTGACAGTGGGCGTTGCGGCCCGGTAGAGGTCGAATTCTGGCTCATTCCCACTCCCTCAAGCGGCTGTGACCGGCTTTAAAAATCAATGCAGCGCCCTTTTTTTTCCCAATCACCGTAGCGCGTAGGCTCCGGCCCCTTGGGTCCACCGATCTCCCTGACCTCCCCGTCTTTGGCGGGAGGCTGGCTTGGACTCTGCGTCTCCGCCTGCTCTTTATGCACAGGCGTGATCGAGTCAGCTTGGGGCTTAGTCATAAAAATGCATGAGTCGGGGATTTCAAGCGGTGTAAGCTTACCCGCAGCCAGTATTGCGGCGCAATAGAACTCGGACGCGGGCACATGAGTCATACCTGCCACAACCAACTGATAATCCAAGACATTAACCCCATTCTCAGACAATTTTAATGACCTCTGAACCCATTGAAACCCAAACGGACGAAAGCTTTGCCGTTATCACGGCCAAGGGGGCTGATGCCGCCAGCTTCTTGAACGCGCAACTGACCCGGCGTGTGGATAACCTGGCGGACGACGAACTGGCATTGGCGGCCTGGTGTAATGCAAAAGGCCGGGTGCTTGCCCTATTGCGTGTTTCGCGTGCATCGGAGGGGTATGAACTATGGCTGCCCGCCAGCATGCTGCAACCCACCCTGTCACGCCTGCGCATGTTTGTATTGCGCAGCCAGGTACAACTCGCTGAGACTCAACCCACAAAGTCGCCAGTAGCGAAGCGCAGGCTGGATGACATTTTGGCAGGCATTCCGCAGGTCTACCCCGAAACCCGGGAATTATTCCTGCCGCAAATGCTCAATCTCGACACACTGGGCGGCATTGATTTCAAGAAAGGCTGCTATCCAGGCCAGGAAATCGTTGCACGAACCCATTATCTGGGCCAGGTAAAGCGTCGCATGTTTCGGTATCGCCTTGAAAATGCTGGGCGTCCGGCACCAGGTAGCGTCGTGGTCACTAACGATGAGCAATCAGGCACCGTGGTCGACGCCGCTTCAGATGCTGCTGGCCATTGGCAAGTGCTGGCAGTTGTTCCCACAGAGTCGGCGGGTACGGACTGGCATTTGAGTACGCCAGATGGGCCAAGCCTCACCCTGGAGCAACCCGCCTAGGCCTGTCGATAACTTGCAGTTTCAGGATTCAGGCCTGAGTTGTGGGAACAGCAAAACCTCTCGAATTGACGGGCTATCCGTCAGCAGCATCACCAGGCGATCAATGCCGATCCCCTCGCCTGCCGTCGGCGGCAATCCGTATTCAAGTGCCCTAATGTAGGCCTCATCGTAATGCATGGCCTCAGCGTCACCGGCATCCTTCGCACTGGCCTGAGCCTCGAAACGTGCAGCCTGATCCTCGGCGTCGTTCAGCTCCGAAAAGCCGTTGGCCAATTCTCTTCCCGCGACAAAGAATTCGAAGCGATCCGTCACATCGGGATTTGCATCATTTCGCCGTGCCAGCGGGGACACCTCGGTTGGATATTCCGTGATGAAAGTCGGCTCCATCAACTCATGCTCAGCTGTTTTTTCGAAGATCTCGAGCAGCAGCTTGCCGCTACCCCAACCCGGTTGCAGTGGGATACCCAGTCGCTGGGCAATTTCCCGGAGGTATGCCGAGTCTGCCAAACGTGAGGCATCCAATTCAGGATTGAACTTCATCACGGCGTCACGCACGCTCAATCGCGCGAATGGCTGACTGAAATCCAGAGTTTGGCCCTGATAACTGAACTGGGCACTGCCCTTCACGGCCTGCACCAGGTCACGCATGAGCGTTTCGGTCAGGTTCATCAGGTCATGATAGTCCGCATATGCCTGATAGAACTCCAGCATCGTGAACTCGGGATTGTGGCGAGTTGACAGTCCCTCATTGCGAAAATTGCGATTGACCTCATATACCTTCTCCAGTCCGCCGACGACAAGGCGCTTCAGGTATAGCTCAGGTGCGATTCGCAAATAAAAATCTCGATCCAGGGCGTTATAGAAGGTCTTGAAGGGCCGGGCTGTTGCTCCGCCGGGTATCGGCTGCATCATCGGCGTCTCCACTTCCATGAAGCCAAGTACATCAAAAAAGTCACGGATGAAGCGGATCACGCGCACACGCGTTGCGAACACCTTGCGGGTGTCTTCGTTCATCAGGAGGTCCAGTTCACGCGAGCGGAATCGTGCTTCCTGGTCAGTGATGCCGTGCCATTTCTCCGGCAGGGGCCGTAAGGATTTGGTCAGCAGTCGCAACTGCGTAACTCGAACCGAGAGCTCATTGGTCTTGGTGCGAAACAGCATGCCCTCTGCGCCGACGATATCGCCCAAGTCAAATGTCTTGAACTGTTCGTAGCTCTCAGCACCCACCGCTTCCTTCTGCACAAACAGCTGGATGCGGCCGGACATATCCTGGATGTGGGCGAAACTGGCCTTGCCCATGACGCGCTTTGCCATCACGCGACCGGCGACCTTGACCTCGATTTTTTCCTCTTCGAGTGACTCGCCGCTGCGCTTGTCGTACAGGCCATGAATTTCTGCCGCCACGATGTCCCGGCGAAAATCATTCGGGAACGCGTTACCCTGCGCGCGGATCGCGGCCAGCTTCGCGCGACGAGCCGCGATCAGGCGGTTCTCGTCTTCATGCGCATCAGGGCTATGGTTCTGGTCAGACATGCAATTACACCCCTTGCTTCAGGCTGGCTTCGATAAAGCGGGTCAGGTCACCATCCAGCACTCGCTGGGTATCACCCACCTCTACCCCGGTTCGCAAATCCTTGATGCGTGACTGGTCGAGGACGTACGAGCGTATCTGATATCCCCACTCGATATCAGACTTGCCAGCTTCCACTTTTTGTTTTTCTGCGTTGCGCTTGTCCATTTCCTGCTCATACAACTTTGCCTTGAGCATCTTCATGGCCCGATCACGATTCTGGTGCTGGGAACGCTCGGTCTGACAGGCCACCACAATGCCACTGGGCGCATGTGTCAGGCGCACCGCCGAATCGGTCTTGTTGACGTGCTGGCCGCCTGCGCCACTGGAGCGATAGGTGTCCACCCGCAGGTCGGCAGGATTGATAGTGATCTCGATGTTGTCATCCACTTCGGGGGACACGAACATGGCGGCGAAGGACGTGTGCCGGCGCGCATTGGAATCAAATGGCGACTTGCGTACGAGCCTGTGCACACCGGTCTCCGTCCGCAGCCAGCCATAGGCATATTCACCCTGGACGTAAACGGATGCCGACTTGATGCCCGCGACTTCTCCGCCAGAACACTCAAGTAGCTCGGTCTTGAAGCCCTTGTCCGCGCAGAAACGCAGGAACATGCGCAGCAACATTTCGGCCCAATCCTGTGCCTCGGTGCCGCCAGAGCCCGCCTGAACGTCGAAATAGGCATTGTTGGCGTCCATTTCACCGGAGAACATGCGGCGAAACTCGAGATCCGTCGCGCTCTTGTCCAGTTGTGACAGGCCGCGCTCGATTTCGGTCACCATGTCCTGGTCTGCCTCGGCCTGGGCAAGATCCAGCAGTTCATCGCTTTCCGCCAGCGCACGCGCTGCATCATCCAGCGGCGTCAGCAGGTTCTCGATGCGCGACTTTTCCCGGCCCAGTTCCTGGGCTCGGGCATGGTCATTCCAGACCGCCGGATCCTCAAGTTCTGCGTTTATTTCAGCGAGTCGTTCCTTGCGCTCATCGTATTCAAAGATAGCCCCGCAGCGCGGCAAACCGCGCTGACAGGGCGTCCATTTGGCTTCTGATCTGCTTGATTTCAGACATGATTTTCTAGGAATTCGGTGGGGGCGCGTATGGTACTACAGCCATTGTCGGGTCGCATCGGATAGATGTGACAGCCTGTGCCCGCAGCTTCTGGCCGGACTACCCTGAGCAGGCCAATGACAACGGTCCGGACAGAACAGGACGCGGCTGATCATATGGGGTATCGTTCAGGTAGCTGGCACCCCGATTTATCCGGGGGGCAGATCAGGAGCACTAAAGGAGGAGTCCCATGAGAACTCGGATGTTGGTGATACTGCTAGGAGCTGGGGCGCTTGCCACGAGCACCTTTTCAGCCGCGAAGGACCTGGAAGACAAGCGTTTCTACATCGCACCGTCTGCTGCCTATACTTTTTTCGACAGTGACAGCAACCTGGATGACGAGCTTGGTTACCAGATCATCCTGGGAAAACCCATCACACAGCACTTCAATATCGAACTGTACGGCTTCAGGACTGATGCTGATACGAGCACCAATCCCTCAACCAAGGTCGATATCGACGGTGCCGGCCTGACCGGTCTTTATTTTTTCGACCGTGACTACTCACCTTTTTACGGGCTATTGGGCGCCGCCAAGGGTAGCCTTGATGGCGTGACCAGTGACGTCGACGCCAAATACTATGACCTCGGCTTGGGTTTTCTTTGGAAGCTAAACCAACACGGCCTCGCACTGCGCACGGAATACCGTTACCGCAGGACTGACCCCGATGTAGGTAGCAAGACTAATGACAACATCATTGCCCTGGGAATGCAGATTCCATTGGGTGCCGCGCCGGTAAAGGCACCACCACCGGCACCGGCTGCAGCGCCGCCTCCGCCGCCTCCACCGCCACCGCCGCCTCCACCGCCACCGCCCAAGCCTGCGGTTGACCTGACGCAGAAAGAGCCGGTCGTGCTTGAGGGCGTGCATTTCGAGTACAACAGCGCGCGCCTGACTGCGAATGCTAAAACCATCCTCGACGATATCAGCACCACGTTGAGGAATGCGCCGGAGGTTAAGGAAGTCCTGATCATGGGGCACACCTGCAACATTGGCTCTGATCGCTACAATCAGAACCTGTCTGAACAGCGTGCGGCTTCGGTCAAGGATTACCTGATCCGGTCAGGCGTACCTGCGTCTCGCCTGCGCAGCAAGGGATATGGTGAATCACGGCCTGCCGTGCCGAATGACACCGAAGAAGGGCGCGTCAAGAACCGTCGTGTTGAGCTGAAGGTGCTCGACAACGACCCATGTGTACCACCCGCGAAGGGCGATAAAGTCAACGATCAAGGTTGCGTGAACTGACAACCTGACGGGGTAATCAGCAAACCCCGGTGTCGCCGGCCTTTGGGCCGGTGGCACCGGGGTTTTTTATTGGGGTTCGTGAGAATTGGTCGGGCTAACAGGATTTGAACCTGTGACCCCTTGCCCCCCAGGCAAGTGCGCTACCAGACTGCGCTATAGCCCGACGTCGATACACTTAACTTCACGGTCGGGCAATCTCTCACCCGAAGGCGGCTGATGATACAGAAAGGGGGGTGGCGGGGGAAGACATCCATCGGCTTTTGCTTGTCTGAGTGGCAGAAAACCCTGCTTCCGGGACATTAAAAGCCCTGCCCCTCAGTAACGTAGCAGCTCCAGCATGGACTCTAGCTCATGCCTCACTGCTTCAATCGTGTCATGACCTTCCTGGCGAATGGCCTTGGGTTGTTCGCGCAGGCGCTGCCTAGCCCCCATGATGGTGAAACCCTGGCCATATAAAAGGTCACGGATTTCACGAACGGTCATTACGTCTTCACGTTGATAGTAGCGGCGATTGCCCCTGCGTTTGGCCGGCCTGAGTTGCGGGAACTCCTGCTCCCAGTAACGCAGGACATGCGGCTTCACCGCGCAAAGATGGCTGACTTCGCCGATGGTGAAGTAGCGCTTCTGCGGGATTGGCGGAAGGGTGTCCCTACTCGCTTGGGCTGCCATGGGAGTCGACCCTGGCACGCAGTTTCTGACCCGGTCGGAAGCTAACTACGCGCCGCGCGGAAATCGGAATCTCTTCGCCGGTCTTGGGATTACGCCCTGGACGCTGATTTTTCTTGCGAAGCTCGAAGTTGCCGAAGCCTGACAATTTGACTTGCTCGCCTCGCTCCAAGGTCAAACGAATCTCTTCGAAAAAGAGATCGACGAATTCCCTGGCCTCGCGCTTGTTCAACCCGAGTTGCTCGAACAAGGCGTCGGCAATCTCTGCCTTAGTTAACGCCACTTCGTTACCCCCTTACCGTTGCACCCAACGCCCCTTCCAGGCGTTTTTGCAGATGGGCGATGGACTGATCCACCTCGGTATCGGTTAGCGTGCGCGAATAATCTTGAAAAATCAAGCCTAAAGCGACACTCTTGAATCCAGATTGGAGGCCTTGGCCGCGATACACATCAAATATAAAGACATCCCTGAGCAAGGGGGCTTTGGCATCGCGAACACAAGCAATTAGCTCAGCGGTTGTCACTGACTCTGCAAGAACCAGCGCCAAGTCCCTGCGAATAAAGGGATATTCTGATATTGCCTGTGCTGCGGGCACCTCGGCTTGGCGTATGGCCTCGGCCTCCAGCTCAAACACCAGTGGGAGTTTTTCGCCCACATCCAGTGCCCTAGCCTGCAGGCCCAGCGCCGGATTGAGCTGCCCCAGCCAGCCCACAGTTTTGCCATCACTCACGCGAATCACCTGGGCACATTGACCCGGATGCAGGGCGGGATGATGCTGTCCGGCCACAGGGGCCTGGATCCGGTACTCGTTGCTTCTGCCCCCTAAACTGAGCAGGGCTTCGACATCACCCTTAAGGTCATAAAAGTCGACCAGCCGCTTGGCACCAGTGTCCCATTGCAGCGGCAAGACGGGACCAGAGACCAATCCGGCAATCATCGGCTGCTGCCGGATGCCGTTGGGTGCCGATGCGTCTTTCTCAAAACGCATACCCAACTCAAAGAGCCGCACCCTCGATTGCTGACGCTGTACGCTATAAACCCAGGCCGGCAGCAGTCCGCTCCATAAAGTCGTGCGCATTAAGGCCATCTGCGCCGAGATCGGATTGTCGAGCGGAACTGCCAGTAGATGTGGTGTTAACACGTTCTGTATCTGTGGATCCACGAAGCTATAGGTGATTGCTTCCTGATAACCACGGTGGACCAAAGCCTCACGTAATCGCATTTCAGGCAGTCGGGCCTCGGTCTCGGTCACAGCGGGCAAGGTGACTTGCTGCGGACGCAATGGCAGCCGGGAATACCCGTAGATGCGTGCCACTTCCTCGATCAGGTCAGCCTCAATCGCAAGGTCGTAGCGGTAGCTCGGGGCCAGCACTTGCCATTCCGCCTCTTTGCCCGGCTTCACTTTCAGACCCAAGGCAACAAGAATCTCTTCGACTTCGGGCGCTGACAATTCCGCACCCAGAAGACGGGTCAACCTTGCATGCCGCAAACGAATTGCCGCATTCAATGGCTCCGTTTTGGCGCATACGTCGGTGACCGGGCCTGGCTTGCCGCCGGCGATCTCAATCAGCAGGGCGGTCGCGCGTTCGATTGCGCTGACCTGCAACTCCGGATCCACACCACGCTCGAACCGATGCAACGAATCGGTATGAATCTTGTAACGACGCCCCTGCCCGGCTACAGCCTTGGGCGTGAAACAGGCGCTCTCAAAGAAGATATCGGTGGTAGCTGCTGTCACCGCCGTGGGCAGCCCACCCATGACTCCGGCCATGGCCACAGGACCTGAGTCGTCGGCAATCACAAGAGTGCTGTCATGCAGCTTCACGGTCTGCTCGTCCAGCAGCTGCAAGGTTTCGCCCGCCGCAGCCAGCCGAACCTCAACATCGCCCTTGAGCTTGGACAGGTCAAAGGCATGCATTGGCTGTCCCAGTTCGAGCAGGACAAAGTTGGTGATATCCACGACGGGATGGATGCTGCGAAGTCCACTGCGACGCAGGCGCTCCCGCATCCACTGGGGCGTGGCTGCCTTGGGATTAATGCCGGTAATCACGCGCCCGGCATACCGGATGCAGGCTGCAGTATTCTTGATGGCCACCTTGCGTTGCTCGCTGGACTGCGCAGGTACTGGCCGAATTTCCGGCCCGGCCAATGGCATCCGATTGAGAACGGCCACTTCCCTGGCAATCCCCTGGATACTCAGGCAGTCACCACGGTTTGGCGTCAGTTCCAGCGTAAGTACAGCATCATCCAGGTCCAGATATTCGCGCAGGGATTTGCCCACTGGCGCATCCAGCGGCAGTTCGTACAAACCCTCAGAGGTATCCGCCAAGCCGAGTTCCTTGGCCGAACACAGCATGCCGCTGGACTCGACGCCCCGGACGGGCGCCTGCTTGATCTGCATGCCATTGGGCAACTCTGCCCCAACCTGTGCCAGTGCAACACGTAAGCCAGCCCGCGCATTGGCCGCACCACAAACAATCGTCAATGGATCACCCTGTCCCTGGTTCACTCGGCAGACACGCAGCCGATCCGCATCCGGGTGCGGCTCGGCAGACAGGATTTCAGCGATGACGACACCCGTGAACGGGGGCGCAGCGCTTTCAATCGCGTCAACCTCCAGACCGGCCATGGTCAACTGCTCGGCAAGCGCCTCGGTAGTCGCCTTTGGATTAACCCACTCACGCAGCCAGGCTTCACTCAGTTTCATGTAAAGCCCCTAGGCGAACTGGCGCAGGAAGCGCAGGTCGTTGTTGAAAAACTGACGCAGGTCATCGACGCCATAACGCAACATCGCCATGCGTTCTACACCCATGCCAAAGGCATAGCCCGTATAACGCTCGGGATCGATGCCGACGTTCTCAAGCACCTTCGGATGCACCATGCCGCAGCCACCCACCTCAAGCCAGCCGCCCTTGCCATCGGTGATGTCAACCTCTGCAGATGGCTCGGTAAAGGGGAAAAACGAAGGCCGGAAGCGCAACTCCAGATCCCGCTCGAAGAACGCGCGCATGAAATTCTGCAGATCGCCCTTGAGGTCAGCCAAGCTCACGCTCTCAGCCACATACAGGCCTTCGATCTGGTGGAACATGGGGCTGTGCGTCCGATCGTAATCGGTGCGATAGACACGACCTGGCGCGATGATTCGGATCGGCGGCTTCTGTTCGCGCATCACCCGGATCTGCACGGGCGAGGTGTGTGTGCGCAGCAGCAGGCGCTCACCATCGACATAAAAAGTGTCATGCATCGCGCGTGCCGGGTGTTCCGGGGGGATGTTCAAGGCCTCGAAGTTATGGAAGTCATCCTCGATCTCCGGCCCCTCGACAACCTGAAAGCCCATCGCCCGGAACAGTGACTCCATGCGAACCAGCGTGCGCGTGACTGGATGCAAACCGCCCGGCACTTCGCCACGTCCCGGCAGGGTCACGTCGATGGCCTCAGCCAGCAGCTTGCGTTCGATCTCGGCGGCCTGAAGTGCCGCATGACGACCCTCGATTGCGCCCGTCAGCTGGTCTCGCGCAGCATTGATCACCTGACCCGCAGACTTGCGCGCCTCGGGCTCCAGCGTTGAGAGGGACTTCAGCCGCGCGGTGACTTCACCCTTTTTTCCCAGCAGCCGCACGCGAATCTCATCCAGCGCACGCAGGTCAGCCGCCGCCTCTATCTGCGCCAGTGATTCCTTGATCAACGTATCCAGGGTCTGCATGGGTTGTTGTTATGCCCGGTTCTGCGAATTCGATCCAATAAAAAAGGGGAAAGGCCTGCGCCTTTCCCCTGCATATTTAAAGCTTACAGCGACAGTGCGGGTTAGGCAGCGGAGAGGCTGGCCTTGGCTTTCTCGACCAGCTTAGCGAACCCGGCCTTGTCGTGCACCGCGATATCCGCCAAGACCTTACGGTCGATGATCACCATGGCCTTCTTGAGGCCATTGATAAATCGGCTGTAGGACAGGCCCAGCTCGTTGCTGGCGGCATTGATGCGAACCGTCCACAGGCTGCGGAACTCACGCTTCTTCACGCGACGATCACGGTAGGCGTACTGCCCTGACTTCATGACCTGCTGGTTGGCAGCCTTGATAGTGCGGCTGCGTGCGCCGTAGTAACCCTTGGCTTTCTTCAGGATTTTCTTGTGGCGTGCCTTGCTGGTGACGCCGCGTTTGACTCTTGGCATTGGACTCTACCTCTGAACTCTTGGCTCTTGGGGGTACGATCGCGGATGCGATCGCAGGCCTGCGCTTAGCGCATCAATTGGGCAGCATCTGCCGCACGCGCTTGACGTCTGTCTTATCGACATGCGTCACGACACCCAGCAGGCGCTTACGCTTGCTGGACTTCTTGGTCAGGATGTGGCGCTTGTGCGACTGGCCGCGCTTGAACGCACCCTTGCCGGTGGCGGAAAAGCGCTTGGCGGCGCCACGGTTTGTTTTCAGTTTCGGCATGTTTCTGTCTCCGCGCTGAGCGCGATTCTCAAGCTAAAAAACCAGTCTTTACTTCTTCGGGGCCAATACCATGACCATCATGCGGCCCTCGAGCCGCGGGAACTGCTCAACCACGGTAATGGCTGCCAGTTCGTTGCGAATCCTGTCGATCAGGGCCATTCCCAATTCTGGGTGGGCCATCTCACGTCCCCGGAAGCGCAATGTGACCTTGACCTTGTCACCTTCTTCCAGGAACTCGTTAATCTTTCGAAGCTTGATCTGGTAGTCACCGTCGTCGGTGCCTGGCCGGAACTTCACTTCCTTGACCTGTATCTGCTTCTGCTTCTTCCGTGCCTGGGCCTGTTGCTTGTCCTTTTGGTACAAGAACTTGCCGTAATCCATGATCTTGGCGACGGGAGGTTCTGCGTTAGGCGAAATCTCGACTAGGTCCAATCCAGCTTCATTGGCCTTTTCCAGGGCTTCGTAGCGAGAAATGATACCCAACTGGTCGCCATCGGCCCCAATCACCCTCAACTTGGGCGCAGAGATTTCCTCATTGCGCCGATCATGTTTCTCTGAAATACCTATATCCTCCGGCAAGCCGCAAAATTACGGCCCAAGCACTACAAATCTGCCCCAAACGACTAGCGGCCGCGGCTCGCTATTTCAGCGGCAAGGCTGTCGGCCAGCTCGGCTACACTCATCGAGCCCCGGTCCTCACCGCCGCGCGTGCGCACGGCCACCGTCTTCGATTCGACTTCCTGATCCCCCACCACGATGAGGTAGGGGAGCTTCTGAATCGTATGCTCGCGAATTTTAAAGCCTATTTTCTCGTTTCTCAAGTCTAATTCGACGCGCAGGCCACGCGAGCGCAGGGATTGGCACACTTCCCGGGCATAGGATTCCTGTCGGTCGGTGATATTCATGACCACGGCCTGGACCGGGGCCAGCCACAGCGGCATGGCGCCCGCATGGTCCTCGATCAAGATGCCGATAAAGCGCTCCAGCGAGCCCAGGATGGCCCTGTGCAGCATGACTGGCACCTTGCGGCTGTTGTCCTCGGCCACATATTCGGCGCCAAGGCGCTCTGGCATGGAGAAATCCAGCTGGATCGTGCCGCATTGCCAGACCCGGCCAATGCTGTCTTTTAGTGAGAATTCAATCTTGGGGCCATAAAACGCGCCCTCGCCCGGCTGCAACTGCCAGGACAGGCCTTTCTGGTTGAGGGCATCGGCCAGGGCTTTTTCCGCCCGATCCCAGACTTCGTCCGACCCAACGCGCTTCTCCGGACGGGTTGAGAGCTTGATGAGGACGTCCTTGAAGCCAAAGTCCTGGTACACCTTGAACAGCAGGTCAATGAAGGCCGACACCTCGGGCAATATCTGCTCCTCGGTGCAGAAGATATGGGCATCATCCTGGGTAAAGGCGCGTACCCGCATCAGGCCATGCAGGGCCCCGGACGGTTCATTGCGATGACAGGAACCAAATTCGGCCATGCGCAAGGGCAAATCGCGGTAGCTGCGCAGGCCATGGTTGTAGATCTGCACGTGGCAGGGGCAGTTCATCGGCTTGACCGCGAAATCCCGCTCCTCGGAGTTGGTGGTAAACATCTCCTCGCGGAACTTGTCCCAGTGCCCGGATTTTTCCCACAGGCTGCGGCTGACGATCTCAGGGGTGCGCACCTCCTGGTAGCCATGCTCACGCAGCAGCTTGCGCAGGTAATCCTGGATCTCGGTATAGATCAGCCAGCCCTTGTCGTGCCAGAACACCATGCCGGGGGACTCTTCCTGCATATGAAAGAAGTCGAGCCGACGGCCCAGCTTGCGGTGGTCGCGTTTCTCGGCTTCCTCAAGGGCCTTGAGGTAGTCCTTCAGGTCCTGGTCATTGGCAAATGCCGTTCCATAGATGCGCTGTAGCTGGGCATTATTGCGGTCACCACGCCAGTAGGCACCGGAAACTTTCATCAGCTTGAAGGCAGTGCCCAGCTTTCCGGTGGATGGCAGGTGCGGACCTGTGCACAGGTCCAGCCACTGGTCGCCCTGGCGATAGATGGATATCTCGGCGTCGGCCGCGATGCCCTCGGCGATCCATTCAGCTTTGTACTTCTCGCCGATCTTGCTGAAGTGCTCGATGGCCTGCGAGCGATCCCACACCTCGCGCGTGATCGGCAGATCGCGCTTCACGATCTCCCTCATTTTGGCCTCGATTTTCTCGAGGTCGGCCTCGGTGAAAGCCTCGTCACGCACGAAGTCGTAATAGAAGCCGGCCTCGGTCGCGGGACCGAAGGTTATCTGGGTGCCCGGGAACAACTCCTGCACGGCCTGAGCCAGCACATGGGCGGCATCGTGGCGATAGACCTCAATGGCCTCGGGGCTGTCGCGGGTAATGATTTCCAGCTTGGCATCCTGCTCGATCAACCGAGTCAGGTCCCATTGCTGGCCATTGACCTTGACCACCACGGCTTTCTTGGCCAGCGACGGTGAGATGCCCTTGGCAATCTCCAAACCGGTCACGGGCGCATCGTAGCTGCGCTGGTTTCCATCTGGGAAGGTAATGGTTGGCATTTGCAGTCTCCAGTGGCGGCCGGTACGAGGGGCCGCTTGGTTCATTGATTTGGTAGGCGCGAGTGGACTCGAACCACCGACCCCCACCATGTCAAGGTGGTGCTCTAACCAGCTGAGCTACGCGCCTAAGGTCGTGTTTGAGGGCGGGAAAGATACAGTAAGGCGAGCATTGCAGCAAGAATCAAAAACTGGCTGGCTTTGACGTGGGTTGGCTATTAAACGAGAAAGCCCCCAGCCGGCCTTGATGCCGATTGGGGGCTTCGTCAGCAACTGGTTATTCTTCGGTGGTTTCGACGGTCGTTTCGACTTCCTCAGTCACTACCTCTTCCACTTCCTCGACCACCACTTCTTCGACGACCTCATCCGCCGCCATCACGGCGCCGCCATAACCTGCCAGGGCCATGCTGGCGGTGGCAGCAATAATCAGTAAGCCTTTTTTATCCCGTAACATGCGATGTGCTCCCCTTGTAGTTATCTATCAAAAACCCTCGTTTGCACTGTGGCAGGCAAACCAGAGCCGCCCGACTTTTTAAACAATAAATTGCCGTGGCGCAAATACCCTGCCCGCCTATTCCGGCATTTCTAAGGCGACTGCCCGTACGTGCCGCAACTCATCACGTTTGGCCGCCGCCTGCTCGAACTCAAGGTTACGCGCATGCTGGTGCATCTCTTTTTCGAGCTTCTGGATCAGTTTGGACAGTTGCTGGGGCGACATCGCTGCGTACTTGGCCGTCGGCTCGGCCGCGCGCAGGCGCTTGCGTCCGGTCTGGGAACGCGGGTTGTAGTCCTCATACCCGCTGTGCATCACATCCGCGACCGCCTTTTCGATGCCTTTTGGCGTGATGCCGTGTTCCTTGTTATGGGCCTGTTGCTTGCCTCGGCGACGATCAGTCTCGTCCATGGCCTTTTGCATGGAATCGGTGATCCGGTCGGCATACAGGATCGCGCGGCCATGCAGGTTTCGAGCGCAGCGACCAATGGTCTGGATGAGGGAACGCTCGGAGCGCAGGAAGCCCTCCTTGTCGGCATCCAGTATCGCAACCAGCGATACCTCCGGCAGGTCCAGCCCCTCACGTAGCAGGTTGATGCCCACCAGCACATCAAACTGGCCAAGGCGCAGGTCGCGCAGGATCTCGGAGCGCTCGACCGTATCAATGTCGGAGTGCAGATAACGTACGCGCACGCCATTTTCGAACAGGTAGTCGGTCAGGTCCTCCGCCATCTTCTTGGTCAGGGTGGTGACCAGCACGCGCTCTTTCTTGTCCGCGCGTATGCGGATCTCGGATAACAAGTCATCCACCTGCGTGCTCGCCGGACGCACTTCCAACTCCGGATCAACCAGTCCGGTCGGCCGCACAACCTGATCCACGATCTGTCCAGAATGCTCACGCTCATACGGGCCGGGCGTGGCCGAGACAAAAATCATCTGTGGCGTGATCCGTTCAAACTCATCAAAGCGCAACGGTCGGTTGTCCAGCGCCGACGGCAAGCGGAAGCCATACTCAACCAGCGTCTCCTTGCGAGAGCGGTCACCCTTGTACATCGCACCCAGCTGCGGCACGGTGACGTGGCTTTCATCCACCACCACCAAGGCGTTCTGTGGCAGGTAATCCAACAGACATGGTGGTGGCTCCCCGGGCTTACGGCCAGACAGGTAACGCGAGTAGTTCTCGATGCCGGAGCAGTAGCCGATCTCGCGGATCATCTCGAGGTCGAAGATCGTGCGTTGCTCAAGGCGTTGTGCCTCAAGCAGCTTGCCGGCTGTTCGCAATTGCTCCAGACGTACACGCAACTCTTCCTTGATGTCGTCAAGGACGCCGAGCAGCCGGTCACGCGGCGTGACGTAATGACTGCTCGGGAAGATCGTCAGGCGCGGCACCTTGCGCAGCAAGGCACCAGTTAGCGGGTCGAAGTAGCTCAGCGACTCAACCTCATCGTCGAACAACTCAATGCGAACGGCCTCGTTGTCGGATTCGGCAGGATGCACATCAATGATCTCGCCGCGCACACGATAGGTCCCGCGGGCAAGGTCAAGATCGTTCCGCGTGTACTGCAGCTCTGTCAGGCGCCGCAACAGTTCCCGCTGGTTGATGCGGTCACCCTTGTCCAGGTGCAGCACCATCTGGAAATACAGCTCAGGGTCGCCCAGGCCGTAGATGGCTGAAACCGTGGCCACGATGATCGAGTCGGGACGTTCCATGAGCGCCTTGGTCGCCGACAGGCGCATCTGCTCGATATGCTCATTGATCGAACTGTCCTTCTCAATGAAGGTGTCAGTCGAAGGCACATAGGCCTCGGGCTGGTAATAGTCGTAATAAGAGACAAAGTACTCGACGGCGTTATCGGGGAAGAAATCGCGAAACTCGCCGTACAGCTGCGCGGCCAGCGTCTTGTTGGGCGCGAGCACCAGCGTCGGTCGCTGCAGGGTCTGGATCACATTGGCAATGCTGAAGGTCTTGCCCGAGCCGGTTACGCCCAGCAGCGTCTGGTGTGATAGCCCGTCATTGATGCCCTTGAGCAGGCTGCGAATGGCCGTGGGCTGGTCACCCGCCGGTTTCCAGTCCGCCTTCAGTGAAAAACCGGCTTTATTCTTGTAGGTGGCTGCTCTAGGCATGGCAATCGGGGGGTCGTTCCAGTATCATTTCGCGCGCTTTTAGCCGGTAATTGCTGAGGACAAGTCTCTTGGAAATCAAGCTCTCGCAGCGGGTCCAGCGTATCAAGCCTTCCCCCACCCTGGCGGTCACCGCGCGAGCCGCGGAACTGCAGGCCCAGGGCAAGGACATCGTCAGTCTGGGTGCCGGTGAGCCCGACTTCGATACTCCGGAACACATCAAGGAAGCCGCGTACAAAGCCATCCGCGATGGCTTCACCAAGTATACCGCCGTCGGCGGTACCGTCGGCCTCAAGAACGCGATTATCCAGAAATTCGAGCGCGACAACGGGCTCAAGTACACGCCGAAACAGGTGCTGGTGTCCTGTGGCGGCAAGCAGAGCTTCTTCAACCTGACCCAGGCACTGCTGTCGGAAGGGGATGAAGTCATTATCCCCGCGCCTTTCTGGGTGTCCTACCCGGACATGGTGCTGCTGGCCGACGGCAAGCCGGTCATTGTCACCACCACCATGCAGCAGGGCTTCAAGCTCGGCCCGGCCCAGCTGGAAGCCGCGATCACCCCGCGCACCCGCATACTGGTTTTGAACAGCCCCTCCAACCCCACCGGCAAGGCCTACTCCAGGGCTGAGCTGAAGGCACTGGCCGAGGTACTGCTCAAGCATCCCCACGTCATGGTCGCCACCGATGACATGTACGAACCCATCAACTGGGTCGAGGGCGGCTTTGCCAACATCCTCAATGTCTGCCCGGAACTCTACGACCGCACCATCGTCATGAACGGCGTATCCAAGGCCTACTCCATGACCGGCTGGCGCATCGGCTACTGTGCGGGTGCGCCCAAACTCATCACCGCCATGACGGACATCCAGTCGCAGAGCACCTCCAACCCGACCTCAATCTCGCAAAAGGCGGCAGAGGCGGCGCTGGCCGGTGACCAGCAATGCGTGGCCGACATGTGCGCTGCCTTCAAGAAGCGCCACGACTGGCTTGTGGCCGCACTGAACAAGCTGCCGGGCGTCGAATGCCTGCCATCTGATGGCACTTTCTATGCATTCCCGAGTTTCCAGGGTGCAATGGAAAAGCTGGGCGTGAAGGATGACCTTGCCCTGGGTGAGTTGTTGATCGAAAAGGCAGGCGTCGCGCTGGTCCCGGGCTCGGCGTTTGGCGCACCCGGCCATATGCGCCTGTCGTTTGCCACCAGCCAGGCCAACCTGGAGAAAGCCATTACGCGCATTGCCGGCGTATTGTGATTGCGTGAGGCGGACGCCTCCACTACCATACGCAACCTGATTTCGGGCTTACCACCCGTACCTCATTATTCCGCGATAGCTCAGTCGGTAGAGCAAGTGACTGTTAATCACTGGGTCCCTGGTTCGAGTCCAGGTCGCGGAGCCAATAAAACTCACAAAAAAGCCCAAACTATAGACGTTTGGGCTTTTTTGTTGCGCACCTGATTCCGGTCAATTCTGATAGCTCACACGCTTTTATACCTTAGTACACCACTCCCAAATCCCGCTCGGCGCAGCCCTGACATATAAAGCTATCGTACATGTGGCCAACGTTGTTCAGCTCTTTGCAAGTGTTACAGGTCCTGTAGAACCTTTTATTGCCCAAAGCCGAGAGACGTGCGCGCTCAATGCGCCCTTTGTCCGGCTGAGTTTTCCAAAGGCGATACTGTCTCCAATATGGCTTGGGTGAATGACAACCGTCCCATTCGATAACTGCCACTTCATACGCCCAACCGGACAGCGTCCTTACGCAGCGGAATAACTCATCATAATTTTCTTGCATGGGTACGATAGTAAGCAGCAAGTTAAAGAGACGCCACACTTAGTTATTCGTATCCTGTATCGACTCACTCGTCTTCGCACCATCTAGTAGTCGTAGACATTTTTAATGTGGGGGCTCAGCCAATGAGCCCCGGCCTCGCTAACCTCACTTGAAGTCAGCCCGAGGCTAGGTCTACACTGATACCGAATATACGTTCGGTATCATGTCATGCAACGCCCCTGGCCACGAATGATCGCCCTCGTGGATATGAACAGCTTCTTTGCCGCTATTGAACAGCTGGATAACCCGTTCTGGCGCGGGCGTCCCGTTGCGGTCACCAACGG
>JBFKCG010000019.1:0-21695 GCA_041620675.1 Nevskiales bacterium | reverse complement strand
TTTCTGCGCTCGCGGCATCCTTATCCTCGCCACGCATCAACACTAGTGGGAAATCATTATCCCGCAGGTTTATCCAGGTCAAGCCAGCCCCATCAGGGCCAGGTCAGGGCAGGATTTCGATCGGCGTGCCGTCTTTCACCAAGCGCCAGATTTCATCCATCTCGCCATCGCTGACGGCAATACAGCCATCCGTCCAGTCCCAGAACGCAAGAAACGGCGCGGCCCAAGCCCAGCCATTGGGCAAGCCGTGGATCATGATGTCTCCCCCCGGTGATACACCCCGCCTGCGCGCGTCTGCCTTGTCTGCTGCGTTGGGATAGGAGATATGAAGTGACTTGTAGAACTTGCTACGGGGATTACGCCAGTCAATGCGATAGCGCCCCTCAGGGGTGCGGCTGTCACCCTCCGCTTGCTTGTGTCCACGCGGGTTGGAGCCGAGGGAGACGCGGTAACTGCGAACCACCCTGCCGCCGCGCAAGAGGTCCATCCGGCGATCAGACTTGTCGACTCGAATCAGGTCAACAGCCCCCTTGATATCGGGCGGCGGTGTCTCTGGCAGGAAGTAATAAAGGCCCGCGATTGCCAGCGCGAGGATAACCAGCGCTGGAATGACGTAATACCAGCGTTTCATTTGAGCTTGGGTTATTCGGGAACTGCCTGACAGACCAAGGTTGTGGTATCACAAGCCTGCGCCATTTGGGTGCCATCCCGGATGACGTACTGCTTGTCAGCAACAGTCACGACAGGGGGTGTACCGTTCTTCTCGAACAGGTCATAACCCTCCTTGAGCTGGCTCCAGAACTTATGCCAGCGTGTTCCCTGGTAACGCTGCATATTCTTGTCAGTCATGCGGAACGGGAAGATGTGCACGCTGAATTCCGGCTGTCCGTTGATCAGGGCAGCAGCAGCCAGGGTGTATATCTCCTCGATCTTTTCATCGGTCATGGCAAAGCAGCCCGATGAAGAGCAACCGCCATGAACCATGATGGCCGAGCCGGTGCGTCCCAGTGAGCTGTCGTATTCATTTGGATAACGGACATTGAATGCCAGGTGATAGCTGCTATGCGGCCACATCCAGTCTGAATTGACGGAGTAGAAACCTTCCGGGGCCTGATCGTCACCCTGCTTGAGTTTCGGTCCGAGCTCGCCGGACATCTTGCACATATCGTAGGTGCGGAATTTCTTGAAGCGCGTGCCCTGCTGCACCCAAAGCTCAAGCTGCTTGGGTTCCTTGAATATGCGCACGAAGATGGGTGCACCGTATTCCAGGCCCAGCTTTTTCAGGTCTTGCTTGAGCTGTGCCTCAACACGCTCGCGACCCTCTTTGGCGTCGTCACTGCGAAACAGGTAGGCCTCGAGCTCCGCGGGCTCGGTCGGTGCCTTTGCCTGCGCGCCAGCGCAGACGAGGCTGAAAATCAATGCCAGACTTGTCAGGACCTTTCTCACTTCCGCACTTCCTCAATGCTTCTCCCTCCACACAGTAAACCAAACATTTCTGCTGTTAACCAGTCGTTTTTTCTACTAAGCAGGGACTTACTGACCTCTGCGCTTGGCGCGGGCAGTCGCTGGGGCGGTATGTGGATCCTCCGGCCAGGGATGCCTGGGATAACGTCCCTTTAGCTCTTTTTTCACCTCCGGATATGTACGCGCCCAAAAACCCGCCAGGTCCTGCGTTACCTGGATCGGTCGGCGCGCCGGTGACAACAAATGCAGGGACACGCGCAGACGGCCCTCATTCACTGTCGGCGTGTCATTGAGACCGAACAGTTCCTGTAACTTGACTTGCAAAACCGGCGGCCCGTCCGGGTCATACTTCAAGGCGATGCGCGAACCACTGGGTACAGCCAGGTGCGTGGGGGCCAGCCGCGCCAGCGCCTGTTGCTGGTTGTAGTCGAGCATCGCGTTCAATATCCCGTGCAGGTCCAGCCGTGCCAGATGGTCGCGCCGACTGATGCCATCAAGGTACGGACCCAGCCAATGCTCGATGCCAGCCAGCAGACCCGCATCACTGACATCGGGCCAATTTTCCTGCGGTCGCCATTGGCGCAGGCTCAGCACCCTGGCCTGCCACTGGTGGCTGGATTCGTTCCATGGCAACACGGCAAGGCCGAGTGCACGTACGCCCTCGAGCATGGCACGACGTACCGCTTCCGCACTGTGGCTGCGCTGGTCCCGGCGCGACAGCACCAACCGACCGAGCCGGCGTTGCTGCTCGGCCACGACACAGGCTGCCTGTGTATCCCAGTGACATTCGTCATGCCAGTGGATATGCCGCGCATGATCACGCTCGACGTCATCGCCAGAAAGCGCAGCTGCCAGGTAGATCTTGCGTGAGGTGCCCGGCTCCCAATGGGCGATTGCCAGCCATTCGCTACGGCTGAGTGGATCCTGTGCGCGCAGGCAGGCTTCGCCACCATCAACACACTGGTAACGCACCTCTTTCTCCCCGGCAGACTGGCCAGGCCGACGACGCGCAATGCGCTCTGGATAGGCCCAGCCTACGATGCGCCCGATATCAGCTTCGTCATTGGAGCCCGTTTCCGGCACCCGCAACATGCCCTGCAACTGCCTGGCGGCATCCTGCACGCGACGTCGTGCTGCGGGATCAAAGGTAGCACTGCGGCCGTCTCGCAACGCCTGCAAACGCAGAGACAGGTCCGCGCCATCAAAGCGACCATCACGTTCCTCCAAAAGCGCGGCCACCCAGCAGGCGATCCCGGCCAATCCCTCCCGTTGTGCGGTCAGTAACATGTGCCCACGGCGTGGGCTTGTCGGCAGTCGTGCGAGTTCACGCCCATGAACCGTCAATCGCCCATCCTCGTCAAGGGCATCCAGCTCATGCAGCAACTGGCGCGCAGACTGCCAGGCTGTGGCGGGGGGTGTATCCAGCCAAGCCAGGGTGGCCGGGTCACTGACGCCCCATACCGCCAGTTCCAATGCCAGGCGTGCGAGGTCAGCACTCAGGATTTCCGCCGTATCCTGCGCCACCAGACGCGCCTGTTGTTCGGCACTCCATAAGCGATAGGCAACGCCAGGACCCAAGCGACCGGCACGACCGGCGCGCTGGTCGGCAGCGGCGCGCGAGATGCGTTGAGTTTCCAGGCGATTGGCGCCACTGCCACGGTCAAACCGTGCAACCCGTGCAAAACCACCGTCCACCACGGTACGGATGCCCTCAATGGTGAGGCTGGTTTGCGCGATGTTGGTGGCGAGGATGACCTTGCGTCGCCCCGCTGGCGAGGGTCGCAGCACGGCATCTTGGGCAGCACCGTCCATGTCGCCAAAGAGCGGCATGACATCAATATTCGAGCTGATGCGTGATTCAAGGCGTCGATGCGCGCCGCGAATTTCCCGTGCACCGGGCAGGAAGGCAAGAATGTCGCCATCGGTTTCCGCCAGCGCGACTCCCACGCCATGTGCGACGCTGGCATCCAGCGGCTCATCCGCCCGGGGCGGTCGATAGCGAATTTCAACCGGGAATAGCTGCCCCGTGCTTTCGATGACTGGTGCGTCCTCCAGCAGTCGTGACACCGCCTGGGTATCCAGCGTGGCGGACATGACCAAAATCCGCAGGTCGGGATTGAGGTTCGCGCGTGCATCCAGTGTCAGCGCCAAGGCCAGGTCAGCCTCCAGGCTGCGTTCATGGAATTCGTCGAAAATGACCAAGCCAACGCCCGGCAACTCAGGGTCCGACTGCAGGCGCCGCGTCAGCAAGCCTTCGGTAATCACTTCTATACGCGTCGCCGCGCTGGTTTTTCGATCAAAGCGGATCTGGTAACCCACGCGCTCACCGATTTTCTCGCCGAGCAAGCTGGCCATGCGGGCTGCGGCGGCACGGGTCGCCAACCTGCGTGGTTCCAGCATCAGGATCTTGCGACCCCGCAACCAGGGCTCATCCAGCAAGGCCAGCGGGACCACGGTGGTCTTGCCTGATCCGGGTGGTGCCGCGAGCACCGCGCGGCCGTCAGTCGCCAGCGAAGCCTTGAGTGGCTCCAGGGTTTCAAGCACCGGCAACTGGGGAAGATGCGTCATAATCTGCGGCATGTACGAACACGATCACAAAAGTCACGACCATGATAGCGGCAGGCTCCTCATCCGTGCGCTGTTGCTGACGCTTGGCTTTGCCGGCGTCGAGGCCATCACTGGCTGGTGGGCGGGATCACTCGCATTGCTGGGCGATGCCGGCCACATGTTCACCGATTCGAGCGCCCTGGGCCTGGCGGCACTGGCGGCGGCAGTGGCCAAGCGCCCTTCCAGCCAGCGCCATACCTGGGGCATGGGTCGTGCAGAAGTGCTTGCGGCGCTCAGCAATGCCCTGATGATGCTGGCGATCGTGATTGGGCTGACCTACGGGGCGATTGATCGCTTGCAGTCACCTGTCGAGGTCAAGGGCGGCGCGGTCATGCTGGTTGCCGCCATCGGCCTGCTCATCAACCTGGTTGTCCTGCGCATGTTGAGCCACGGCGACCATCACGGCCATGATCACGGGCACGGCGGGCACGGCGGGCACGGCAACCTGAATGTGCGGGGCGCGATGTTGCACGTCATGGGTGACCTGCTTGGTTCTGTTGCCGCGCTCACCGCCGGCGCCGTGATCTATTTCACTGGCTGGACACCAATCGACCCGATCCTGTCCATGGTAATTTGCGTCCTGATCCTGATATCCAGCCTGCGCCTGCTGCGCGAGAGCCTGCATGTGCTGATGGAAGGCGTGCCCGCCCACCTAGACCTGGATGACATTGGCAATTCCATGGCGCGTACGCACGGCGTGATTTCGGTGCATGACCTGCATATCTGGCAGGTACGTTCCGACCAGATCGCACTATCAGCACATGTTGTCCTACGAGACATGGGTGACTGGCTCAAGGTGCTTGATAACCTCAACAAGTCACTGGCCCGTCATTACGGCATCCGGCACGTCACTCTCCAGCCCGAACCGATCAGCGAGGTGCGCGTGCCGCTACCGCGCTCCGATAACAAGCGCTACAAGGGTTACGGCTCGCGCGGTTAGTAGGCTTTCGAACCGTACGCTCAGCACCCGGATGCGTATGCACCAATGGCATCAAGGGCGCTGCCGCGTTAGGCTTTGCAGTCATGCAAGCTGCGGCCAGCGGCGACGCACACCGATCATTCAACATCCGAGGTCCACATGCCCCAGTACACACCACCCCTGCGTGACATGCAGTTCGTGCTCCACGAGATGCTTGAGGTTGAAAAACACCTGCGCAAGCTGCCGCCACATGAAGACATTGATGTTGACACGATCAACACGGTGCTTGAGGAAGGCGGCAAGTTTTGCGCGGAAATCCTCTATCCGCTGAACCAGGTGGGCGACCGGGAAGGCTGCAAGTTGCAGCCTGATGGGGAGGTCAAGACACCGACCGGCTTCAAGGAGGCCTACAAGCAATTCGTCGAGGCCGGTTGGCCTTCCCTGGGCACGGACCCGGAGTTTGGTGGCCAGGGTCTGCCGCATGTGGTGGACAGCGCCTTCATGGAGATGATGAACTCCGCCAACCAGGCCTGGACCATGTACCCGGGCCTGTCGCATGGTGCCTATAACGCCCTGCATGCCTTCGGTACCCCGGAACAGAAAGCCTTGTACCTGCCCAAGTTGGTATCCGGCGAATGGACAGGCACCATGTGCCTGACCGAGGCCCACTGCGGCACCGACCTGGGCCTGCTCAAGACCCGCGCAGAGCCCAATAGCGACGGCTCCTATTCGATCACCGGCACCAAGATCTTCATCTCCGCCGGTGAGCACGACATGGCCGCCAATATCGTGCACCTGGTGCTGGCGCGCTTGCCCGATGCCCCTGCAGGCACCAAGGGCATCTCGCTATTCGTCGTTCCCAAGCACGTGCCCAATGCCGACGGCTCGCTGGCCAGTCGCAATGGTGTGAAATGTGGCTCGCTTGAGCACAAGATGGGCATCCACGGCAACGCCACCTGCGTGATCAACCTCGATAACGCCAAGGGCTGGATGGTGGGCAAGCCCAACAAGGGCCTGAATGCGATGTTCGTCATGATGAACAGCGCACGCCTGGGCGTGGGCATGCAATCACTGGGCCTGGCCGAGGTGGCCTACCAGAACTCGCTGGCCTACGCGAAGGACCGCATCCAGGGTCGTTCGCTGACCGGCCCGAAGAACCCGAACAAGCCGGCCGATGCGATCATCGAGCACCCGGACGTGCGCCGCATGCTGCTGACGCAGAAAGCCTATGTCGAAGCCGCGCGCGCCTTCACCTACTGGGCCGGCCTGGCGATCGACTTCGAGCACAAGCACCCGGACGAGAAGATCCGCAAGGACAACGCCGACCTCGTCGCGCTCCTGACGCCCGTCGTGAAGGGGTTCATCACCGACAACGGTTATGAATCCACCACGCTGGCAATGCAGGTACTCGGTGGCCATGGCTACATCGCCGAATGGGGCCTTGAGCAGCACGTGCGCGATGCCCGCATCAACATGATCTACGAGGGCACCAACACCATCCAGGCGCTGGACCTGCTCGGTCGCAAGGTGCTCGGTGACATGGGTGCCAAGCTAATGAAATTCGGCAAGGTCATCGAGGGACTGATCAAGTCGCATGCCGGCAACGAAGCGATGAGGGAATTCACTGAACCGCTGGCCAAGCTGGCCAAGGATGTGCAGGTACTGACCGCCGAGATTGGCCAAAAGGCCATGAAGAATCCAGACGAGGCCGGCGCGGCCGCAGTGCCTTATCTGCGTATCATCGGCCACCTCGTGTTCTCGTTCGCCTGGTGTTATGCCGCCGGTGTCGCGATCAAGAAGCTCGACTCCGGCGATAATTTCTACAAGGCCAAGCTCACCACCGCGCGCTTCTACTTCAGCAAACTCTACCCGGAAACGGCGGCACTGGCCGCGCAGATCCGCGCCGGCGCCAAGCCGCTGATGGAGCTGGAAACCGCGTTATTCTGACCACAACCACAGCCGCCTCCCGGATTTCGGGAGGCGGCTTTTTTATTGCCTGGGCGCCGAGTTCCCCTCCGCGTTAGATGATTCTTACTAATTGATTTCAATGGTATTTTAAATTGGCTGGGTCCGGCACCCTGAGTGGGCAGGGATATGCCTGCGTGCTCGGAACCAGCAATGCCAGTGCCACGCGCCACATGCCTATTGATCAGCAAACGGCCAAGCCGCCTTCACTGGCAGTTTGCCTGGTTGCTGGTCTTGCTGTGGTTGTTATCGGCCTGCACTAGCCTGCAACCGCAGCGCGACAACCCGGCACCCTGCGCATTAGGCCATGGCTGTGATGACGCCATGATTGAGCATGGCGATGGCTACCGGCTGGGCTATGTACAGTTCAATGACGACGGCCAGTACGCCCAACCCGGGCAACTGCAACAAGTCGTGGATGACATCCGTGCATCGTCCAGTACAACGGGGCTCATCCTGGTTGCCTTCACGCATGGGTGGAAGGAAGACTCCGGCGCGAATCGCTGGAGCGTGAAGGCATTCAAGTCCATGCTCGCTGCCATCAACCAGCGCGAGCAAATTCTGGCCATCTCCCAGTTGCGCGATGCTCGCCAAGTGGCGGGGGTGTTCCTCGGCTGGCCCGGCCATACCGGCACCCTGCCCGGTCTTGTGGGCCTCACCTGGTTCAATCGTGAGGACGCTGCGGAACGGGTAGCCTTGGGTGATTATGGTGATGCGCTTCTGCAACTGAAGCAGCTGCGCGATGACACGACGCGGGACAACTTGAATAACCAGCTAGTGCTGGTCGGCCACAGTCTCGGCGCCACCATGCTTTACCACCGGCTGGTGCAGGAGCCCCTACGTGATGGCAGCGTCGTGCTATCTCCGATCGCCGATCTTGTCCTGTTGCTGAGTCCGGCAATTCCGGCTGAGGATGCGCACAAGCTGTCCGAACTGCCACTGGCGGACCGCAGCGTGATGCCCCGTATCATCGCCATCACGTCTGAAAGTGATGTAACCCTGCGCCTGGCTTTCCCGCTGGGCCAGTGGCTGGAAAATCCGATTGCCGTGAGCGGCATGAATCGCGAGGCCAAAATGCAGGCGATGGGCCTGCACGAGCCATTGAATACGCATCGGCTTGTGACGGAGGGCAAATCACTTGCCCTGCTCCCAATTCGTCCTGAAAGCGATGCAACTGGCCTGCTGCAAGTCAGTGCCAGCCATGACGTCATGCAAGGCCATAAAGATATTGCCAATCCAAGGCTGGTGGATTTCATTGCGGAGGTTACCGCCCTGCAGATTGATAACCGCCTTAGCCGTGCCACATTGAGCCTGGCCTTTCCCGCCACCCGCTAGCACGGGGTCCTGTTGCGGGTAGCACGAACCCAATCAGTATCGGCAGCCACGACCACGTCTTCGGCTTGATCCCACGTCACCGTCTTTGCCAGACAAGGCAACGGTTATTGGCCGGCATCGCGTGATCTTCCAGCAAATCAAGCCCAGCTGATGCCGCCAGTCGATTCACGGCTTCATAGTCTCGGATGCCCATGTGGGATGCCTGTGACCTGAGCGCTGCGTCAAACTGCGCATTGCTGTCGCTGGTGAACTGGCCTTGATAATTGAAAGGCCCGTAAACCACCAGCTTTGCATCTTCGCTCATGATGGCTGGCAAGCCAGCAAAGAAAATCCGCACCTCGTCCCAGGCCATGATGTGCAAAGTGTTGGCGCTGAACACCGCGTCATAAACTCCTGTCGGCCAGGCCGCATTGACGTCAAAGGAGATTGGTGCCGGCAGGTTGGGTAACGCGGCCTCTTCAATCCAGGCCCGGATGCCTTTCAGGTTTTCGGGTCGATCCGACGCCTGCCAAATAAGCATGGGCAGGGCTTTTGCGAAGAATGAGGCATGCTGGCCGGTGCCACTCCCCACTTCCAGCACCCGCCGGCGGTCGGCGAAATGCTCGCGTAAAACCGCGAGGATTGGTTCGCGGTTACGCTCGCATGCCGCCGACCACGGCTTGTCCGAGACGGGCACCGCGTATCAGAGCGCGCTAATGCCCTGCCAGACGCACATGCCGCCTGACACTGCCAAGAGGATAAACGTGATCAAGGTGCCGTAAAACCTGCCAAAGAACCATTTCTCGGTAAAGGTAAAGGCATAGCCATGCACCACACGGGCAAAGACCAGCAATGCACCTAGCGTGTGCAGCAGCCAGGGCTTGGTACCACCCAGTTCCAGCATGCCCATCATGATCAGGATGATCGGCACATATTCGGCAAAGTTGCCGTGTCCGCGGATGCGGCGCAGCATTTCCGCATCTCCCCCGTCACCCAGGTTGATGCCCTTGCTGCGCTTCTGTACCACGCGGTAACTGAGCACCAGGAACCAGAAAGCCAACAAGCCGGCATATAGTGGTGTAATTGTCATTGTCAGAATCCCCCCGTAAACGTGTTTTATGAAGGCTGCATATCTATCACATTCCATGTCCGCCGGACATTTTCAGTTGCGCATCGAGGTCGCCATCTGCGGCTGAGTCTGTTATTCCTGTTGCGTGGATAAAACGCCCCTCGTGAACTGACGCTGCGTGCGTTGCTGACCGAGTCGTCGGCGAAACCGGCACCCCGCCGATCGGTGCCATCGGCAAGGTCGCTCAACTGAGTTTCGGAGTCGTCGCTCCCGGCAATGCGACCGCGAACCTCATGGGCGCCAATGTCACAGGCGGGGCCGCCGGCACGACAGATATTCGCCTAGTGTTTCGTCGTGCTCACCGGCAGCATTGTCGGTAGCCTGAGCAATCTCATCCTGATCCCGGATCCGGCTGGCATGTTGGTGACGCCTGGATGACTGCGCCTGCGGTCGCGACCTGGAAAGCCGTGGCCGAAGTCCTGTCCATCGGCCTGCATGCAATCCCACAGGTCGCAGGCAGCGCGATGATCATTGCAAGCTTGTTGGGCACATCATTAGCGATGGCCACGCAGCTGCTGCCAGAACGCATCGCGCGCTGGTTAGGGATTTACTCCCCTGTCCTCGCACAATACGCAAGGGGTGGCAGGAACTCGCGGCGAGTGGTATCAAGGGTGAGGCCAATCACTTCGTCCATCCCATGCACAAATCATTACGCGCCCAAACCCTGCATTATTTTGCCCGTCCCCAGCTCGGCATCCCCAAAGCCCCCTTGCAAACACCGGCGGCATGGCATGGTGTCGACATGCGCAAGCACGAGGACTGGCAATACCGCTTCACCAAGGACGAAGTGAAGGAACTCAAGGCTGCGGTCAAGCATGCCGAGGCCACCAGCAAGCCCATGGGTCGACTCACCAAAGACGATTTTCCTTTGCCCTCGCTGGCGGCTCGCCTGGCTGAATGGGCGTATGAAATCCGCCATGGCCGTGGCTTCGTGCTCTTGCGTGGTTTTCCGGTGGAAGACTGGAGCGAGGCGCAATCCTCGCTGGCCTATTGGTGCATCGGTCATTACCTGGGCATTCCTGGCGCGCAGAACCCGGAGGGTGACCTGCTCGGTCATGTGCGCGACCAGCGCACTGGTGAGGACGTCCGCTATTACCGCACCAACAAGGGTATCGCCGTGCACACCGACGCCGCCGACCTGGTCGGGTTGCTCTGCCTGAAAACCGCCAAGAGTGGCGGCCTGTCACGCATCGCAAGCTCAGTCGCCGTCTTTAATGAACTGCTGAAAACTCAGCCGAAGCTGGTCCCCCTGCTGTTCAAGCCCATCTACTTCGATACCAAGGGTGAAGGTGGCATACGCGCCTATCCGATCGCTCCCTGCCGACACGCCAACGGTGAGTTGCGCACATTCTGGCAAAGTGACTATTACCGTGAGGCGCAACGCATACCGAGCGTGCCACGCCTGAGTGAAGAACAGAAAGCACTGCTGGATGCCTACGACGCCATAGCCAACCGGCCTGATTTTTATCTCGATATGGACTTGCAGCCGGGAGACATCCAGCTCATCTCCAATCACACCATCTTGCACGCACGCACGGCGTTCGAAGACCATCCTGAACCGGAGAATCGCCGGCACCTATTGCGTCTGTGGATCTCACTTCAGGAAAAACAGCCACTGAAGACACGCCTGCTAAGGGCCCAGAGCTGGGCTGGTTTGTTCTTCACCGCCACGCGCGAGCTGGTAAAAGCCAAGCTGGCGGCTTGATAAACCCCAGCTCCAGCCATTGCCCGTGCATGACCAAGCAACAAAGCATGAATAAATGGATTTTTGCCGGCATGTTCCTCACGTTGATCGCAAGTGCGACGGGATGCCGCTCAGACCAGACCAACCAGAACAGCAGCGACCGGGTTTCACTGGCTGACTTCTTCGCATACAGCTGTATGCAGGCCTACACCAGGAAACATGCACTACCCAAGTTCGATAGCAGCGTCGCCTACGCCGTCGAGAATTCGATTGGCTCCGCCGACGACTTCACTCGCCTGTATGAACAAGCCGAGGCTTTTGCAGCCCAGATGCCTGCGCCGGACTTGTCGGACACAGAACATGGCGGCGTCGCCGTGATGGCCCGCTGCCTTGAAGAATCACGCAGGATGAATAACCGGACCATCGCCGAGCCCTAACCAGCCTTAGTGTCCCAAGTCTGGTTCACCACAATCGTCCAGCATCCGCGCACGAGCTTCGTCACGCAGCCGAATCGCGGCACGGAAGCTGTCACCGTTATCGGTTGGTGGCGCGATGGGCTTGCCGAAGGCAATAGTGATCTTGCCGCGCCTTGGCATCCAACTGCCGTCACGCAAGACAGCTCGCGTGCCACGCAAGGTGACTGTCACCACAGGTACCTGAGCCTTTACTGCGGCGACGAAGGCACCGAGCCGGAACGGCAACAGGCCTGGTGCCGCGCGGAATGTGCCCTCCGGGAAGAACACCAGACGCTTACCTGCCAGTGCCGCGCCGACAATGCGGTTGGTGTCCTGCGCGCTCTGGCGGATGGCAAAGCGCTCGACGAATTCGGTACCGAGGCGCCGCAGGTAAATACCGGGAATGAACTGACTTTGCAGTTCCTGCTTGGCAACAAAACTGTAATCCTGGGGCAACGCCGCCACCATGATCACCCCATCGATATAACTCGCATGATTGGCCACCATGACACAGGGACCAGACTCGGGCAGGTTCTCCAGACCCCGCACCTCCAGCGGGATGCCGGCCAGCCGCAGGAAAGCGCGTGCCGTCAATCGCCCGATCTTCCAGGCCCAGGCGGGATTCGGTGCCAGTGCCGTTGCCAACCAGGCCGGCACACCCAGCAAGGCAGCGATCAGCCAGGCATAGGCCCCGTATAACCACTCCCCAATCCGTTTCCCACGTTGGCGAGCTGCAGGCACGATGGCGCTGGCCGCCAGCCGCACGACCTGCCACCACACCGCATGCACCTTTGACCCCACCAGCCCGGCCTCATACACCTCACGCGTCGCCGCCCTGCGCACCTTGCCACTGGAGGTCTTGAGAACAGATTGGGGTGGCGCCAGCATCACGTCATCCGGTGGCTCGCCAAGGCGCTCCACGGTCACGCGTGTAACCTCAGCGCGCAGCGTCTCGCGTTCGCTGGCATCGTCCACGCGTGTCTCGGCCAGTACAACGAGGCGCTCGGTTCCGGTTACCGGGTCCGGGCTCCCAAACACCGCCACGCAGCCGCGACGGATGCCAGGCACCTTGCCGACGGCTTCCTCAAGTTCATGCGGGTAGATGTTGCGACCCCCGCGGATGATGATGTCCTTGACGCGACCGGTGAGGTAAATCTCGCCATCCGCCATGTAGCCACGATCCCCGGTATCAAGCCAGCCATCATGGAAAAGGTTTGCCGTCGCCGTGGGATTACGGTAGTAACCCTGCGTCGCCGACGGCCCGCGAAATTCGATCTTGCCCTCGACGCGCTCACCAAGCTCACGTCCGCTTTTATCCACCACCCGCATCTCAATGTCCTGCAGCGGCCGCCCGCAAGACACGAAGCTGAGCGGATTGGGATCGTCCGCCTTGGCTGGCTGCGCCTGTCCACTGCGCGTGAAAGCCTGACGCGCGATGCGATCAACCTTGGGGCCGCGACCATAAACCGAGGCAACGCCCACGGTGGCCTCGGCCAGGCCGTAGGCCGGCATCATGGCCTCGCGGCGAAAGCCATAAGGTGCGAAGCGCTTGATAAAACGCTCCATCGTGTCCGGACTGATTGGCTCGGCAGCATTCGCGCAGACGCGCAATGAGCTCAGGTCCAGCCCCTCAATCTGGCTGTCATCAATGCGCTTGACGCACAGGTCGAAGGCGAAGTTGGGCGCGGCGGTATACGTCGCACGATGGCGGTGAATGGCCCACAGCCACCGCTCTGGCCGCACCAGGAATGCCAGCGGTGACATTGCCACCAGGGGATTGCCGTGGATCATGCTCGACATCCAGGCCGCAATCAGGCCGAAGTCGTGGTAGAGCGGCAACCAGATCATGAACACGTCATCGGGCTTGATGCCGGTGATGCCGCCAATGGCACGGATGTTGTTGATGAGGTTGGCATGGGTCAGCATCACGCCCTTCGGATTGCCGGTGCTGCCGGAGGTGTACTGGATAAAGGCAATATCTGATGCCTGCAGTGGTACGCGTACGGGCTCGCGGGTGGTTTTCGCCAACTCTGCCGGCGTCACGATATGGCGCAAGCTGGCGACATGCGCCTCCAGCAGGCGAGCGACCGGCTTGGCCTCGGTGATCGTGATCATGCTTGTCACGCCCGCGTTTGCGAGGATGCCGGCATGCCGGCGCACATGTTCCTCAATCTGGGTTAGCCGCGCAGGCGGATAGATCGGAACCGGCACTCCGCCAGCGATCAGGATGCCCAGATAGGAATAAAAGTACTCCGGGCAGGTTGGCAGCATGATCGCCACTGTCTGGCCCTGAACCAATCCACGATCCTGTAGCCCCGCGGCGATGCGCTCGGATTGCGCCAGCAATTGCGCGTAAGTGACACGTGTCTCCGGCGCATCTCCGAAAAAATCCTCGGCATAGATGATCTGCACGCGGTCCGGGTTGTGCTGCGCGTGCCAGTCGAGGGCTTCGACCAGCGTGGAAATATTCAGCGGGGCCGGTATCAGTTCGCCGCGCGTGATAATTCGCTCGGCGGGCTTGAGCAGGGTCGGTGCGACTGTCTTACCGGCTTCCTTGAGCACCTTCAGGAAGTGCCGTGGGGTCTCGGCCTGCTCCAGCACTTCCTCCGGCATGTGCACGCCAAAGGCGCGCTCGATTCGCAACAACAACTCCACGCGCGCAAGGCTATCCAGACCAAGATCACGGTCCAGCGAACTGTCCAGGGTTACCTTGAGCTGCGCTGGGGAACGGCGATTCAGGTCGGCCCAGGTCTGGCGCACGATGGCGACCAGAGCCGCCTCAATTTCGTCCCGGCCAGCCGAAGTATCGAACGGGGGGGCTGTTGTCTGCCGCTGCGAGTCCTGCATGCGCTCTGTCCTCCAGTGTGTGGAGACACGGTCGTAGACCGAAATCATGGCAACAGCGCTGCCCAAGTGGCTGGTGCCAGGCTCTGACTGCCCCTCCAGTCTACCGCCGTCGTCCCAGCCCTGCCGGGGAGGGCAGCTACACGGCCCAAGCTCATGTTTTCAGACGAGATAACAAGGCCACGATTGCGGTAAGCTGCGGGCTCACTGCCATAAAACATTGGGAATTTCGGCATGAGTATCCAGACCGACGTCGTCATCATCGGAGCCGGCCCCTGCGGCCTG
The DNA here is from genome assembly GCA_041620675.1 of Nevskiales bacterium. Taxonomy (GTDB): domain Bacteria; phylum Pseudomonadota; class Gammaproteobacteria; order Nevskiales; family DATLYR01; genus DATLYR01. Next base: position 7,029 of record JBFKCG010000019.1, on the reverse strand, counting down.
TTCCAGGTATTCGAGCTGGGCCTGCTGGGCATGCGCGCGCATCTGATTGACGCCCTTCCTGCACCTGGCGGCCAATGCACCGAGCTGTATCCGGACAAGCCCATCTACGACATCCCGGCCTACCCGATCATCGGCGCGCAGGAACTGGTCGACAAGCTCATGAAGCAGATCGAGCACTTCGAGCCGAAGTTCCATCTGGGCCAGCAGGTGACCGAGGTCACGCCCATCGGCGAACAAGGCTTCCGCCTGAAAACCTCTGCTGGCACCGAGTTCATCACGCGCGCGGTCATCATCGCCGCTGGCGTCGGCGCCTTCCAGCCGGTCGTGGTCAAGGTAGAAGGCATCGAAAAGTTCGAGGACAAGCAGCTGTTCTACCGCGTGAAGGACCCTAGCCTGCACCACGACAAGCATGTGGTGGTACTCGGTGGCGGCGACTCGGCGCTGGACTGGACGCTGGCGCTGGCGGACAAGGTGGCCTCTATGACCCTGATCCATCGCTCGGACGTGTTCCGCGCGGCACCGGCCTCGGTCGAGAAAATGCGTGCGCTCGCCGCCCACGGCAAGCTGCGCTTCCTGCCGGGCCATCTGCATGGCTTCGAGGAACGCGACGGCAAGCTTGTGCACCTGACCGTGACGGGAACGGACAGCGTCGAGCATGAAGTGCAGGTTGACCACGTGCTGGCGTTCTACGGCCTTTCACCCAAGCTGGGGCCAATCGCCGAATGGGGCCTGGATCTCAACAAGCACCAGATCAACGTTGACACCGAGAAGTTCGAGACCAATATTCCGGGTATTTACGCCGTCGGTGACATCAACCACTACCCCGGCAAGAAGAAACTGATCCTGTCGGGCTTCCACGAGGCCGCGCTCGCCGCCTTTGCCATCAAGGCCAGGCTGAATCCGGGTGAGAAGGTGCACTTGCAGTACACCACCACCAGCCCCCTCATGCACAAGCGCCTTGGCGTGGAGGATGCCCCCAAGCCGGGGACCAAAACCGGCTGAACCGTGGTTTTCCCACGCCAAGGCCCGCGCAGCGTTACAATAGGCAGTCCGGCGCTACCAGCGCCCCCGTTGCGCTTGTCTGAGCCCAGGTTATTCCCATGTCCATTGATTCACCGGCTTCTGCTCCTGATTCACAGGTAGCCGGACCCCGATTCCGCGACCTCGCCTTGAGCGAGCCCGTACTCAAGGCCCTTGAGGCTGTCGGCTACGAAATCCCCACCCCCATCCAGGCCAGCATCATCCCGCATGTCCTGGCCGGCAAGGATGTACTCGGCCAGGCCCAGACTGGTACCGGCAAGACCGCCGCTTTTGCGCTGCCACTGCTGTCGCGCATGGCAATCGGCCCCAAGACACCCCAAGTGCTGGTGCTTGCCCCGACACGGGAGCTGGCCATCCAGGTTGCTGAAGCCTTCCAGAAATATGCCGCGGAAATGCCGGGCTTCCACGTGCTGCCGATCTACGGCGGACAAAGCTACGAGCCGCAACTGCGCGCCCTGCGCCGTGGCGTGCATGTGGTGGTCGGCACCCCCGGCCGCGTCATGGACCACATCAAGCGCGGCACCCTCAAGCTGGACGCACTGACCAGCCTGGTGCTCGACGAAGCCGACGAGATGCTGCGCATGGGCTTCATCGACGACGTCGAGTGGATCCTGCAGCAGACCCCGGCCTCGCGCCAGGTGGCCTTGTTCTCGGCGACCATGCCGGCACAGATTCGCCGCATCGCACAAAAACACCTGAAGTCACCGGCCGAGATCCACATCCGCGCCAAGACCACCACTGCCACCAATATCCGCCAGCGCTACTGGCTGGTCAGTGGTGTGCACAAGCTGGACGCGCTGACCCGTATCCTCGAGGCCGAGTCCTTTGATGGGATGATTGTGTTCACGCGCACCAAGATCGCCACCGTCGAGGTGGCCGAGCGGTTGGCCGCACGCGGCTTTGCAGTCGCGCCACTGAGCGGCGATGTCGAGCAGCGCATGCGCGAACGCACCATCAGCCAGCTCAAGGACGGCACCATTGATATCGTGGTGGCCACCGACGTAGCAGCGCGTGGCCTCGACGTCGAGCGCATCAGCCACGTGTTCAACTACGACATTCCCACGGACACCGAGTCCTATGTGCATCGCATTGGCCGCACGGGTCGCGCCGGTCGCAGCGGCGAGGCCATCCTGTTCGTGACCCCACGCGAACGCCATCTGCTGCGCAACATCGAGCGCGCCACGCGCCAGACTATCGAGGCCATGCAGCTTCCGAGCGCCGAGTCGGTCAATGTGCAGCGCATCACCAAGTTCAAGCAACGCATCACCGAGACGCTGGCGGCCGGCGAACTGGACATGTTCCGTGGGGTAATAGAGGCCTATGAGCAGGAACACGATGTGCCTGCGCTTGAAATCGCCGCTGCGCTGGCCAAGATGGCCCAGGGCGAAAGCCCGTTATTGCTGCCGAATCAACCGGAAGCAGCCGCGGCCGAGGATCGCGGACGGCCTGACCGGGGCGAGCGCCCCGAACGCAAGCGTCCACGCAGCGAAGCCGATGCCGACATGGAGACCTTTCGTATTGAGGTTGGCCACATCCACGGTGTGCAGCCGGGCAATATTGTTGGCGCCATCGCCAACGAGGCCCAGCTCGACAGCCAGAACATCGGCCGCATTGATATCCGCAACGACCACAGCCTGATTGACCTGCCCAAGGGCATGCCCAAGGATACCTTCCACCATCTGCAGAAGGTGTGGGTATCCGGACGCCAGCTGCAGATCAGCCGACTGCATGGGCCGCGGCCCGAGCGGGTTGAGCGCCCAGACCACAGCCGACGCCCTGATCGTTCGGAGAAACCGGCCAAGCACTCACCACGTGAAGGCAAGCCGCTGTCGTTCAAGAAGTCCAAGCATCCACACAAATCGCCCAAGAAGGCGCGCTGACAAGAAAGACGAGAGACCACGCGATGTACATTCCGCAGACCGGCACTGCCGTACCACGGCGGGGCAACGTTTTTACCCAAACCCTTGGACTCTGGATACTGCGCCTGCTGGGCTGGAAGCTTGAGGGTAATTTCCCGAACGTACCCAAGGCGGTAATGGTAGCCGCGCCGCATACCTCCAACTGGGACGGTGTCATTACGCTCGCCGTGGTATTGGCCATGAAGATCCACCTGCACTGGATGGGCAAGGACAGCATGTTCCGCTGGCCCTTCAAGCGCCTGTTGGTCTGGATGGGCGGCATCCCGGTTAATCGCAAGACCGGGGGCGGACTTGTGCAAACCACCATCGACAAATTTGCCACCAACTCGAATTACCTGGTGCTGCTCTCACCCGAGGGCACGCGCAGCGCCACTCGCGCCTGGAAAACCGGCTTTTACAAGATTGCGCAGGGTGCCAATGTGCCTATCGTGCTGTGTTACATCGACTTTGCTCGCAAGGTGGTTGGTTTCGGGCCCCTGGTCACGCCCAGCGATGATACCCCCAGCGACATGCGCTTCATCCGTGACTATTACAACGACAAGGTCGCACGTCATACCGTGCGCTTTGAGAAGAACGGCGAGTAGCCGATCATCCTGAACGCCAGCATCACCTGCTGGCGTATCAGCCCTACAGGCAACCGCCGTGCGCACTGCCATCACTGGCAATGATTATTCAGTTGAATCAACGAACCCCGCGAAATGATCACTCTTACTAATGTCACCCTCCGGCGCGGTCCGCGCGCGCTGCTTGAGGAGGCCAGCTTCACCATTTATGGCGGCTGGCACGTGGGCGTCATCGGTCGCAACGGCACCGGCAAGTCCTCGCTTTTCGCCGCCCTCATGGGCGAGCTTGGGACAGACAAGGGCGAAATCGGCGTTCAGAAAAACCTGGCCATCGCCACGGTCGCGCAGGAAACACCTGGCCTGCCTGACCTTGCCATCGAGTTCGCGCTGGATGGCGACATTGAGCTGCGCCAACTGGAACGCGAGTTGGTAGTCGCTGAGGATGCGCATGACCTGCACAAGATTTCTGACATCCACGAGCGCCTGAACACGATTGGCGGCTATGCCGCTCGTGCGCGCGCCGCTCGCCTGCTGCATGGCCTTGGCTTTTCTTCCGAAGCACAGACACAACCAGTCTCAAGCTTCTCGGGCGGCTGGCGCATGCGACTGAACCTTGCACGTGCGCTGATGTGCCGCTCGGACCTGCTGCTGCTGGACGAACCCACCAACCACCTCGACCTGGATGCCGTCATCTGGTTGCAGGGATGGCTGGTCAATTACCCGGGCACCCTGCTGGTCATCTCGCACGACCGCGAGTTCCTGGACGCGGTGACCACGCACACGCTGCACATCGAGAACACACGCGCCACGCTCTACTCCGGCAACTACTCGCAGTTCGAGCGCCAGCGCGCCGAGAAACTGACACTACAGGCCGCGGCCTACGCCAAGCAGCAACGCCAGGTGGCCCATCTGGAGAGTTTCATCAATCGCTTCAAGGCCAAGGCCAGCAAGGCGACGCAAGCACAGAGCCGCATCAAGCAGCTGGAACGCATGCAGCTGGTGGCACCCGCGCATTGGGACTCGGAGTTCTCATTTGAATTGCCAGAGCCTGACCGCCTGCCCTCCCCGCTGATTCGCCTGGATAATGTCAGCGCAGGGTACCGAAGCGACAAGGGTGACAAGATCATCCTCAAGGGCATCAAGCTGCTGATCGCACCCGGTGACCGCATTGGCCTGCTAGGACCCAACGGTGCCGGTAAATCCACGCTGGTACGTACGCTCGCCGGGGAGCTGCCCAGCCTGTCCGGTGATGACACGCGCTCGCCGCATCTGCGCGTCGGTTATTTTGCCCAGCACCAGCTGGAACAGCTGGATCCCAAGGCCTCGCCGCTGTTGCACCTCAAGCGTGTCGACCAGGCCATGGGCGGCAACACCACTGAGCAGGATCTGCGCAATTTCCTCGGCGGCTTCAATTTCCGCGGCGACCGTGTGTTCGAGGCGGTGGCGCCCTTCTCCGGCGGTGAAAAAGCGCGGCTGTGCCTTGCCATGGTGGTGTACCAGAAACCCAACCTGTTGCTGCTGGACGAGCCGACCAACCATCTCGACCTCGACATGCGTCATGCCATGGAGACTGCACTCACCGGATTCGCCGGCGCAGTGGTGCTGGTCTCGCATGACCGCCACATGCTCGCCACCACCTCTGATGACTTCTGGCGGGTTTCCGATGGGCAGTGCCTGCCGTTCGAGGGTGACCTTGACGATTACGCCCGCTGGCTGACCAGCCGTGATAAATCGAGCCAAACGCCCAGCGCGACTGCAGAACCGGACAACAGCGCACCCAAGGCCATGTCAGCCAAGGACCGGCGCAAGGCCAGCGCGGACGAACGTGCCCTACGCAGCGCTGCCCGCAAGCTGGACGAAAAACTGAATCGGCTGAATGCGGAACTCAAGACGCTGGATGAACAACTTGCCGATCCTTCGCTCTATGCCAGCACGGAACAGTCGGAAATTACCAAACTGCAGCGCAAGCATGCGCAGCTGCGGCAGGACATCAGCCAGACCGAGGAAGAATGGCTTGCGCTGGAAGATCAGCTGGAGTCACCAGCGAACTGACCTGCGAAGCCTGCGACAGGAACATTCGGGACGAATCGTCCATAATGACCAACCTCACGCCATTCATTCCTAGGAGTCCACGCATTGGCCAAGCCCAACTACAATTTCGAGAAGCGTCAGCGGGAAATTGCCAAGAAGAAAAAGAAGGAAGAAAAGTTGATGCGCAAGCAGGCCGCCAAGGCCGCAGCGGATACGAATGAGGGCTCGACTGAAGGAATGCCAGATCAGGGGCAGTAGTCAAAGCGGCTAAAGAAGTGCCGCGCGGCAGCCGCACGGCACCCCAGTCGCGATTATCGGTTTTTCTTCTTGGCCTGCTTCTCCGCCCGCTTCTCCAGCAGGGTTTTTTGCGGCTTCTTCTTTTCGCTCTTCTTGCTATCAAGTCCCTTGCTCATCGAATGTGCTCCGTGGGCGTTCAACCCAGACAATGCCCGGTCGCGGGATGCGCTGGGCAAGGCATCTTACGATTCGCCAAACTGCCACGCCAGAGTCCATGATTGCTTATGACCAGCCAATACCCTTCTGACTTCAAGAGCCTGCCGCTTCATCCTGCCCTGCTGCAGAACCTGGATAGCCTCGGTTACCATGAGATGACGCCGGTACAGGCACAGAGCCTGCCACCCATCCTGGAAGGGCGGGACGTCATCGCCCAGGCCAAGACCGGCAGCGGCAAAACCGCTGCCTTCGGGCTGGGCCTGCTGTCACAACTGGATCCGTCGATCATCCGCGTACAGGCGCTGGTGCTGTGCCCAACTAGGGAGCTGGCCGACCAGGTCAGCAAGGAAATTCGTCGTCTCGCCCGTGCCCTGCCTAATATCAAGGTACAAACCCTGTGCGGTGGAATGCCACTGGGCCCGCAGGTGGCTTCGCTCAGCCAGCACGACCCGCATGTGGTGGTTGGTACGCCAGGGCGCATCCAGGAACTTCTGCGCAAGAAACACCTGCATATCGCCGGGCTGAAGTTGCTGGTGCTGGACGAGGCCGATCGCATGCTCGACATGGGCTTCGAGGACCAGATCAACGAGATCATCAGCAAGACCCCGCCGCAGCGACAAACCCTACTGTTCTCCGCCACCTATCCGGACGAGATTCGCGGCATCAGCCAGCGCGTGCAACGCAAACCGGTGGAAGTCACCGTCGATAGCACGCACAGCCCCGAGGTCATTGAGCAACACTTTTTTGAGGTGGACCACGAGCGCAAGCTCGATGCGCTGGCCAACCTGTTGATGCAGCACCGTCCCGAGGCCGCGGTAGTGTTCTGCAACACCAAGATTGATACCGATGACGTCGCCAATCACTTGCGGCATCGCGGGTTCTCTTCCCTGGCCATCCAGGGTGACCTGGAGCAGCGTGATCGCGATGAAGTATTACTGCGCTTTGCCAATCGCAGTTGTTCGGTGCTGGTGGCCACCGATGTCGCCGCCCGCGGCCTGGACATCAAGGATCTGCCGGCTGTC
>JBFKCG010000018.1:0-21817 GCA_041620675.1 Nevskiales bacterium | reverse complement strand
CGACGACGGCATCAACATAGCCCAACTTCAGCAAGGCGGCCGCCTGCATCAATGGGTCGCGCTTGCCATCGGCCACGGCATCAACACCCTTGCTGGCCATTGCCGCCTCAATCACGTCGTCCGCCTGTGTGTGCCAACGATGCGAATCCGACTCGTCCGCGAGGATGACCGCGCCTTTTATTTTAGTTTCTGGTGCAGACAGCAAGACGGGCACCGCCAATCGCTCGGCTGCCAGCCCATTGGCTGCCTCAAGCACGCGGGGATCCTGGGCCTCGGGCAGCAGCACTCGGCGTGGCCGTGCAGCCGCCTGCTTCCTGAGTCCTTCGATAAAGCCTGTCATGTCATTTGCCGTGTCATTCGGGCGCAGCAAGGAATCGGAGCGTTGATGACGCGGATACCAGGCTCCTCATTCCACTCAGGATGACAGTATTCGGAACCTTGGACCCTACCCTCGCAACAAGGACTTTGGCACATCGAGCTCCATGTGCAGCATGGCGAGGCCATGCACCTTGCCCTGCGCGTCCGTCTTCTGGGTTTCGGTGCCACCACCGCCTAGCGAGTCATGCAGGATGAAGTTCAACGCACGCAGGTTGGGCAGCTCATAACGATCCACCTTGCCCAGGCAGATTTCCTTGAAGTGTTTCTTGACGCGCTCTGGGGTTAAGGCCTTGCTGAGGAATGCATACAATTCCGGCGTCTTGGCCATGACTCCGACGTTGCTGTCAGCCCCCTTGTCGCCTGAGCGCGCAATCGCGATTTGCATCAGCTTCACACGTACTGTGGTGGAACCGCCTCGCTTTGCAGCGTTCGCGGGTTTCCTGGCAGTGGCTTTCACCGTTTCCCTGGGTGGCTTCTTGGTGGCCTTCTTGACTGTTTTCTTGGCCACTTTCTTGCTTGGCGCCTTTGCGGACTTTCCCGAGCGAGACAGGGTCTTGGGCTGTTTCTTCTTCGGCTTGGCGCGCTTCATACTTCCTCCACTACCACGTTGGTGCTGATCTTCTTCTTGTCGATGAGCGCCGGCCAGTAACCCACGATCGGCGACGGCGTTGGTCGTCCTGCGGCAAAGCCGGTGATTCCCGGCGGACCACCGGTGACCAGTGGCGCCAACTCGCGACCCAGGAAAGCCAGCAACCTTTTATCCTTGCCCTTGGCGCCGATGCGCATGAGCACCTCGGCAGGTTGTTCGGGCGCAGGCACGATGCCCTGGTAGCAGACGTTCATGCCGACCAGTTCTACAAACCGATCTTCTTCCGGCACCCGCAGGCCGTACATGGCCAGTCGCTTAAACACGATATCCGCACAGAGCTTGGCCTTCTCCACGGCATCCGGGCCGGTGACGACCAGCGCACCGCTGATCTTGTAACCATTGGCGTAGGACATCGATACCTTGTAAGTATCCGTCGGTGCTGAGCCTTTGATGCCGGACACCTTCACGCGATCCTTGCCGACCTGGTCAAGCTTGATCGTAGTGAAATCAGCGGTGCAGTCCGGGCCCAGGTAGCGGTGCGGGTCGCCCATTTCATATAACAGCTGGGATGTGATGGTCTCCACGTTGACCAGCCCGCCGGTGTTGTCATGCTTGGTGACCACGAAGCTGCCATCCGCACTGGCCTCTGCCACCGGCCAGCCAATCCGCGCGAAATCCTTGACTTCACGCCACTTGGTGTAGTTTCCGCCCGTGCACTGCGGGCCGCACTCGAGGATGTGTCCCATGACGGTACCGGCTGCGAGCTTGTCGAAATCATCCAGCGACCAGCCAAACTCATGGATGAGTGGACCCACCACGAGTGACGGATCGGTGGCACGACCGGTGATGACGATATCCGCGCCCTGTGCCAGCGCATCGGCGATGGGTTTCGCGCCAATGTAGACGTTTGCACTGGTGATCCGATCCAGCACAGTGCTGATCTCGGCACCGTTATCGAGGTTGGCGAACTTCTCGCCACTCTCCATCAGTTGCGGAATGCGGTCGAGGATGTCATCTCCCTCCACGATCGCGATCTTGACACCCTTGAGCCCAAGCTCACCCACGATCTTGCGGATGGCGTCGGCACATCCCTTGGGATTCACGCCGCCGGCATTGGCAATGACCTTGATGCCTTTCTTCTTGCAGCTGGGCAGGATGCGGCGCAGCAGTTCGGGAAAGTCAGTGGCATAACCCGCCTGCGGGTCACGTTGGCGCATCTTCTGCATGATGCTCATGGTGACTTCGGCCAGATAGTCCAGCGTGAGGTAATCCAGTGGGCCTTCCTCAACCAGGCGCACGGGCCCGGTAAAGCTGTCGCCCCAGAATCCCTGGCCATTCGCGATACGTACGATCTTGTTAGTCATGCCTTGCGGGTCCCCGGTTCACAAATTTGGTGGGCTCTCGTTTCACAGGCGCAGTGTTTTCATTTCAAGCCACGCCCACGACCTCCGAGAGACATATTGAAATGCCTTCGATGAGTCGATAAGGGTGCTTACCATAACGCCCAAACTTCGAGCTTGCCAAGCATGCCGCACGGCAGCATGAAATGCCAAGACTATTGCCATTACCCAGTGCTGCTGGCTGGTCGGCACAAAAAGAGGGCAAGCAAGGCGGGGAATCCCTGCTTGCCCGACAGTGCCGCAAAGGCGGCGGAGGAGTCAGCAATGCAAACCTGGCAAAGTCTGTCCTGGCGAGCCTAGGGCCTCGTCAGTCCGGTTCGGAAAGCCTTGTTACCTCAAGCCCGTGGCGTTGAGTACCCAGGATTCAATGGAGAGAAAAAACGCCAAGAGCATGACCAGTCCGCATCCTGCCATCGCGGACAGGAGTGCTTCCAAGAGCTCGGCCAATGCGCCGGTTTCGGCAATTTGGGGGGAATCTGTTTGAGTCGACATGTCATCTCCCGTGTGGTTTCAGCGACGGGGATAGCATTGACTTGGTGATGGCTCACAGCGTGAGCCTGTTTTTGATCGGTTGGGGCCTGGAGTTAGCGGTATTGCTTGCTCGCCTCAACCAGGCGCTTTGCCACTTTTTCCCGGAGTGACGCAGGCCCGACAACCTCGACATCCGGTCCATACTTGAGGATATCCATGATCAGCTCGCGGTCATCCGCGTAAGGGACTTCCAAAAGGTATCGGCCCTTGTCGTCAAAACTGCCTTTCTGTTGAGGGTGCCATGACTCGGTAGAGACCCACCGCGCACGCACGGCACTGAAGCGCAGCTTGGCGGTTGCCTTGGGCTTGCCCGAGAAAATGCCGTAGGCGCCTGACAAAACCTCGCTGAGTTGCTGCTCCGGTATATCCTTGGCCTGATGCTCCAGCATGTCGGCTGCACGAATTGCATCCACGGCAAAGCTGCGCAGGTCATTGCGCATGTGGCACCAGGCATCGAGATACCAATTGTCTCGGTAGTGCACCATGCGCTGGGGTGACACCGTGCGCTGGCTGGTCTCATCCCGCTCGCGGCTGTAATAGCGGATGAGCAGCTGTCGCCGATCCAACAAAGCCCGCGCAACCACACCAAAGTTGGGGATATCACTGGCTCGCCGCGCCATGTGCAGGACACGCACACGGTTGCGCACTTGTTGCACAGTCCCCTCGCCTTTTTCGATCAAGGACTCCAGTCGCGCCAGCAATGGTGCGACATGTGGCGCCAGCAGCCCCGGCTCCAGCTCATGCAATAGCTGTTGCATGGTCAACAGGGCGTGTATCTCGGAAGGATTGAACCATAGCCCCGGCAATTCGTACTTGGGCGCATACGGATCGTGCTTGCCCCAGCGGTAGCCGCCCAACTCACGATCCCATTCAATGGGCGCATTGAACCGGCTGCGCATGTACTCGATGTCACGCTTGAAAGTCGCGCGCGAGACTTCCAGCTCGGTCAGGAACACATCCAGCGGGACGATCTTGCGATCATCTAGCATCTGGTCAATGCGATAGAAGCGTTCGAGACGATCCATACGGGCACACTGGCAACGCGGGGTTGACGGTCATTGTATTCCCCTTCCGGGGTGGGTCTGCTAGCTTGCCAGGCTTTCCGCTTCTGGCATCGTCGATCCCCGCCGTGAGAACACCAGGCTGCCATCCTCGAGCTTGCCAAAACGCAACGTCAGGATGTCCAGCGCATAGTTCTGGTAAAGCTTCCAGGGCGTCTTCGAACCCTGCTTGGGAAACTTGTCCAGCGCACGCTGGACATAGCCCGATGAAAAATCAATGAAGGGCTGTTCCTGCACGGCGGGGTCAGTGACTCGCGGCGTGCACTGCTGGTAGCCATGCTTGTCCATGTGGTTCAGCAGACGACACAAATATTCCGAGGTGAGGTCACACTTGAGGGTCCACGAAGCATTGGTATAGCCGACAGCAAAGGCGGCGTTGGGAAGACCACTCAGCATCATGCCCTTGTAGCTCATGGTCTTGGCGATATCGATGGCATGGCCATCCACTGCCAGCTGCATGCCACCCATCGGCAACAGGCTCAGCCCTGTGGCGGTAACAATCACATCGGCATCCAATACCTGGCCTGATTTCAGGCGAAGGCCGGTCTTGGTAAAACATTCAATGTGATCAGTGACCACCGAGGCGCGCCCCTTGCGGATGGCACGGAACAAGTCACCATCAGGCACCAGGCACAGTCGCTGGTCCCAGGGGTTGTAGCTGGGCTTGAAATGCCTATCAACATCAAAGTCGGGACCCAACTCCCGGCGCACGCCGGCGTGAATCATTTTCTTGATCCATTCAGGCCGGCGACGGCTGAGCTGGTAAATCAGGGAGGCCAAGAGGACGTTTTTCCAACGCACGATCTTATAGGCAAGCCAGGCGGGCAGGATGCGCCGCAGGAAGTTTGCGATCGGGTCTCGCGCGGGCAAGGACAGAATGTAAGTGGGTGACCGTTGCAGCATGGTCACGTGCTCGGCCTTGTTGGCCATGGCCGGTACCAGCGTCACCGCAGTAGCACCACTGCCGATAACAACAACGCGCTTGCCGGTGTAATCCAGGTCTTGCGGCCAATGTTGTGGGTGGACCAGACGACCGGCATAACTTTCCATGCCAGCAAAGTCAGGCGTGTAGCCGGTGCCATAATCGTAGTAACCACTGCACATGTAAAGAAAGTTACAGCTATAACGCACGATTTCCTTGCTTGGGCCTTGTTCCGCCTCAACGGTCCATTTTGCATCCTGGCTTGACCAGCTGGCACGCACCGCTCGGTGTTGGAAGCGAATATGTCGATCAATGCCATGATCACTTGCCGTCTGTCGTACGTAATTCAGGATATTGGTTCCATCGGCAATTGCCTTGCCTTCCTTCCAGGGCCTGAAGGAATAACCCAGTGTGAACATGTCCGAATCCGAACGGATGCCCGGATAGCGAAACAAATCCCAGGTACCGCCAATGGCCTGCCGTGCCTCGAGGATCATGTAGGTTTTGCCGGGACAGTTGGCCTGCAAGTGGTAGCCTGCACCGATGCCGGACAGCCCTGCTCCGATGATCAGGACATCAACATGTTCGATGGACATTACAAGAACTCCGCAACAGGCATGGGGCCAAGCCCCATGTATAACGCTTTGATTAAGACAATTTTCTCGACTGAAGATGCCTGCAATCTAGGCCGCAGGGTGGCGTCGCGCAATGACCCCCGGCGACTGATTGGGAACTATACGCGACAAGCGAGCGTAAGCTGATGATGAGAATCTGATGCCTGCCTCAACCCTGAGGAGACGGGCCCGTTAGGCCTAGGTGCTTATTTTCTTGAGGCCGCAGTGAATGAGCGGCAGCTAACAATAAAAGGGGCCGCCAGCACCCACGAATGCTGGCGACCCAACAAGAACCCGTGCTGAGCCGCGCTTGGGGGAAGTAGACTCATTGGGATGACACGGGCTCGACTTGCTCGTATGAGCTAAAAGGTATCCCTTAAGGAAGGGGCCGTCTGTACGTTTCTATACACCTTTCACTCGCTCTAAAATCTTCTTTTTCAGGCAGTTACGTGGCGTTCATGCGCCTTCAATGGCACGGTCGGCGCCGGCCTGCGAGTTATTGGCCCTCATTTCCAGCAGGAGGTAGGCCCCCATCGCGATTACCAGCGGAAGCAGGTAATAAATGGCACGGTAGGCGAGCAAAGCCGCCAACAGTTCGCCCTTGTCGATGACACTGCCCAGCAAGGCCAGAAAGACCGCCTCCATCACCCCAAGTCCCGCCGGGATATGCGTGATGACACCTGCGATTGAACTCAGCATGAGCACACCCAGTACCAGACCAAAGGGTACGCGTTGCTCCATCAGGTAGAACAACATGGCTGCCATGAGCAACCAGTTGGTGAGCGACAAGGCCAACTGGGTTGTCGCGATCCTGGACGATGGCAGGCGCAGCTCATGCCCGCCCAGCGACCAGCTGCGTCGCCCGGACAGCGCGCACAGCAGCAGGTATGTCACTGCGATCAGCAACAATCCTCCGCCAATGTAAGGCAGGAAACCATTGCTTTCCATCCATGTATCCGGCAGCCGAATGCTGCCGCTCGCAAATACTCCGCCAGCCAACACCAGGTAGCCCAACCAGTTTGTGACAAGGCTCAGGCCAAGGACCTGCGTAGTTTGCGCAGCCTTAAGGCCGGCCCTCGCATAGAGGCGATAGCGGAAGGCAAAACCTCCAACCAAGGCACCCAGGTTCAGATTGAAGGCATAGCTGACGAACGCAATCGCCATGACCCGCAGCCGCGGCAGGCCATGGCGCAGCTGGTGACGCCCAATCAGGTCATACAGGCTGTAGACCAGATAACTGGTGCCAGATAGCACCCCAACGCCGAGCAGCAAGTCATCGGGGTAGGAACGAAGCTGGTGCAAAACTCCCTCCCACTGCACTTCTTGCAACTGTGTGGCCAGCAAGCCACCCACCAGCAGGAAAAAGGCCAGAAGTAACAGGATCTTTGCCAGCCGCTTCATATTCAGACGTGACACGAATTGACGAGCATGCCGGTAGAAGCGATGAGGGCATGGTGACGACATATTCATTGCGGGTTTGTTGCCGTGACTGCCCCGATATTTCTGGCAGGTGATTCCCAGCGGAGCTGCTTCCAGAAGCCCTCTTTAGGAAGCTTGGATAATGTAAAGGTCGTTACTGTTCTCCTTGTGAGTTCGCCTGCACATGCCAAATTGGACGACAGCGCGGTAACTAATCACTCATATTGCAAATCCCTGCATATTTGGCAGGGAGTTGCATCGTGCTTTTCGTGATGAATGGATTGTCGCGTCTCAACGACAGCTGAAGTCGTCAGGTTTTCACGTTCGCCAGCTTGAGTTGTGCCGCATGGCCAGGCAGCCAGCCTGTCCAATAAGGAAACCTGCGCAGCAGGTGGTACATCGCATAAGCCCTGATTCGCTTCAGTCCGGCGAACAGGGATGGAGCTGCAAGCTCGACTGTCTTGCAGTCTTTCTCAATCAGCCCCATCAGGCTTGACCTCAGCTCAGTGGCCAGCTCCTTGTCCCGGATGAACAAATTGGCCTCAAGGTTGAGGAATAAGCTCAGCGGGTCGAGGTTGCTGGAACCTATCGTGGACAACTGGCCATCCATGACGGCGACCTTGCCATGCATTGGTCGTCGACAGTACTCATGGACCACCACACCGACACGAATCAGGGAGTCGTAAAGGCTCTCCGTCAGTGGCTCAAGCAAGGCCCAGTCACCGTTGCCCTGCAAGATCAAGTGCACATCAACCCCCCGGCGCGCAGCCCGGCGCAGTTCGCGCAGCAAGCGCAGGCCCGGCAGGAAATAAGCGTTGGCAATCACAATCTCGGACTGTGCCGCACGGATCATGGCCCGATATCCCAGCTCAATGTCCTTACGGTGGGCGCCATTGTCGCGCACCAGCAATGCGGCCAGCCCAGAGTCGGATATCGCGATCGGCTCAGTCACGATAGTGCTGCGCCAGCGATCCCGCCAGCGTGCCAACAAAGACTTATTGTGTCGCCTTCCGCCCGTACGGAGGAACTCCTCCATGAGGTCGTGGATGTCATTCACCACCGGGCCGGACACCCGCAAGGAATAATCCTGTTTGGAATCGGACCCTGACTCCTCCAGGTGGTCATGCGAATAATTGATTCCGCCGATGTAGGCCAGTTTTCTGTCGATGACGACCAGCTTCCTGTGCAGTCGTCTGAACAGATTCGTTCGCACACCCAGCAAGGTCGGCTGCGGATCATAGATATGCAACCTGACGCCAGCCTCCGTTAGCTTGGTGATGAATGTCTTTGGCAAGTCATGTGAACCGTAACCATCAATTGTCATCTCGATACGGCAGCCGCGCTGGGCAGCTGCGCAAAGGCGACCGCTCAGCTGATTTCCGACCGGATCATCAAACAGGATGAATGTCTCAATGAGTACTTCGTCTTCTGCCGAATCAATAGCCTTGAACAAATCCGGGTAGTAGCCTTCTCCGTTCTCAAGCAGGGCAAATGTGTTGTCCGCACGCCACACCGCATTCCTCATAGCGCCACCTCGGCGCTAAGCGCGATATGGTCTGACAGACTCGACCATGGCTTCTTGGATAACCGTCTTGACGTACGAGGCTTTGCATTTCGGTAGTAGATGCGATCCAACGACAGTACGGGCATGCGCGCTGGGAATGTCCGGGCAGAGCGGCCTTGTAATTCGATAAATACCTCCTTCAGGCCCGCGCGTTCACGCAAGATTTCGTGGGCACGCAGTCGCCAATCATTGAAGTCCCCGGCCACGAACAATGGCGCATGATCCGGGACATGCTTGCCGATGAGTTCACACAAGCGCATCAGTTGCTTCCTGCGATGCGCTTCTGCAAGGCCAAGATGCACACAGATTGCATGTACCTCCTGCTGCGTTTCGGGCACCTGCAACACGCAATGCAACATGCCCCGCTGTTCCGGCCCCCAGATTGATACATCGTGGTTCTTGTAGCTCAGGATCGGGAACTTGGACAGGAGCGCATTGCCATGATGACCTTCGTCATAAACCGCATTGCGTCCGTAGGCATATTCAGACCAGATGGAGTCTGCAAGGAACTCATAGTGGGGCTGCTCAGGCCAATCCTTGTAACGCGCGGAGTGGCCCGCATGCCGGCCCTGCACTTCCTGCATGAACACCAGGTCGGCCGACTCCTCGCGAACCGCGTCACGCAGTTCGTGCAACATGAATCGGCGATTGAACGCACTGAATCCCTTGTGCGTATTGACCGTCAGCAGCTTGAGGAGTTTTTGCTCGGCAATGTCTTGATCAGGCATGGCTGAGTAAATTATTCATTCTTGGTGATGAGACAACAGTTATACCCATAGGTTTCAACCGGATTGATCAGATGCATGGACACAGCGTATGGGTACAACTGCGCCACTCCCGCGTTACCGGCGACTCTTGAGTGCATCACGACCCCCGCCGACATCCATGTCCGAGTCAGTTTCCGCATGGATCGCCGGTCTACCAATACAGTTGCATTAACCAGTGGTCATCGGAAAACGTCCACTGGAATCTTGAGATAACTGACCCCGTTGGATTCAACTGGAGGGAAATGTCCCGCACGAATATTGACCTGCAATGCCGGCAGGATCAGCGCGGGCAAATCCAGAGTGCGATCACGAGCCTCTCGCAACTGCACGAAGCCCCGTTCATCTATGCCACTGCGAATATGGATATTGGATCTCTTTTGTTCCATGACCGTGGCGTGCCATTGCGGGTCACGCCCACCAGGCTGATAGTCATGGCAGCAATACAAACGGGTTGAATCTGGAAGCCGAAACAGGCGCTGGATGGACTGATAAAGCGCTCTGGCGCTACCGCCCGGGAAATCCGCACGTGCTGTCCCGTAGTCCGGCATGAAGAGCGTGTCGCCCACAAACACGCTGTCATTGGTTAGATAACTGACACAGGCAGGCGTGTGGCCCGGCGTGTGCATGACCCGTAGTTCCAGCGAGCCTATCTTGAATCGCTCGCCATCTGATAGAAGATGGTCAAACTGGGAACCATCACAGGCAAATGTATTCGGCAGGTTGAACAGCTGCTTCATGCTGTACTGCACCTGGCAGATATGTTCGCCAATCGCCACCGGCGCACCCAGCTTCTTGTGCAGGTATTGCGCGGCCGTTATGTGGTCGGCGTGGGCGTGTGTTTCGAGTATCCAGTCCACACTGAGGTCATTTACCCGGATATAGTCAAGCATGCCATCGGCAAACTGGGTGCCAGTGCGCGCAGTAGCGGGGTCATAATCCAGTACGGGATCAAGAATCGCGCAGTGTTCACTGGCGGGGTCTTGCAATATGTAACTGACGCTGGATGTGGCTGGGTGAAAAAAAGCCTGGACGGTTTCGCTGCCAGCCGGCAATGGCAGGGTTGCACTCATGTTGTCAGTTGATGCCGGTCCAGCCCCGTGTAGAAATTGCGTTGTCGCTTCCAAAGATTCTTGCAGGCACGCTCACACATATCATGCCCAGGCGCTTTGCAGAGCAGGCGCATGGCTATGCTTTGGCACATAAGACGGTTGTTGGGCCTGCGGTGCCTCGCAAATCCCCACCGGTTCGGCCAACTTCCACAGCGCCTGCGCATCAAGCAGGTGCAGATCCCTGATACTGACCGCTATCCAGCCTTCGCGCTCAAAGCGCCCCAGTACGCGACTGACCGTTTCAATGGCCAAGCGCAGATAGCCTGCGACATCCCGACGTGGCATGGGTAATTGCATCTCATTATTCGCAGCCATCCTGCGGTGTCGCATACGCTGGTAGAACTGGAGTATGAATGCCGCGACTCGCTGCTCTGCGGTGAAATCTCCCGACAATGCCAGTGACGTGCACAGATCCTTGCTGATCAGTTCCAGCATGCTGCCCTGCAATGCCGGAACATCCGTCACCACGCGCCCCAGTGCGGTATAGGGAATGACACAGACTTCCGAGGGCACGACAGCCACCGCGCTACTGGGATAGCGACGCCCATAGATTGCATCCAGCCCTACGAGATCACCGGGCAAATGAAAGCCACGGATATGCTCGCGTCCCTCGCCATCAACGGTATAGGTCTTGAGGCAACCACTGCGAACCGCGTAGATGTTCTGGAAATCGTCCCGCTCCCAGTACAGGGCATTCTGTGCGTGCGTCAGGTGCAGGTGATACTGGCTGATTTCGCCAAACTTCTGGCTCTGGTTCGCATTCAGGCCGCGCGCAAGGCAAAGGCTCTGAAACTTGCATACGGAACATGTCTGCGGGGAAAGTTGTGCTTCCTGTGGACGTGCGCTTGCCATGGGTGATCCTCCTTTTCTTCTGTGCAAAAGGATGGATCATGCTGACGCTCGACAACATTCGGGATTTCAACAGCATCCCTGCGGAAACTACGTATACGAACAGAAATCCCTCATCTTTATTGGGGTTTTTCTGGTGTTTTTCGTATTGAACCAGTCTGGCGGCGCCTGATTAGGCAAAAATAGCCCAATCCTCGCCGGTCATCAGACCTGGCCGATGATGACGAACTGGCGCACCAGCTGGGCGAGGGAACGAACCTGCATTTTTTCCATGACATGCGCACGGTGCAGCTCCACCGTACGCTGGCTGATGCCAAGATCCATGGCCACCGTCTTGTTTGAGTTGCCCTGCGCCAGCAATTGCGCGATCTCCAGTTCACGCGCAGTCAGCGAAAGAACACGTTTGCGAATGCTCTCCTTCTGGTGCTCAAGCTCACGGTCTTCTTTTTCCTGGGCCAGTGCGCTCTTGATTTTCTCCAGCAGCTCTTCGTCACGAAAGGGTTTTTCCAAGAAATCGAATCCACCGAGCTTCAACGCTTCCACGGCCATCTGGATGTCGCCATGGCCGGTGATGAAGATCACCGGTAGTGATATGCGACGACGTATGAGTTCCTTCTGCAATTCCAGCCCACTCATGCCAGGCATGCGCACGTCGAGCACCAGGCATCCCGTCATGTCAGGATTCCAGCCCTGCAGGAACTCGTCGGCACTCGAATACAGCTGCGTTGGCTGCTGCACCGACTTCATCAGGAGTGCCAGGCTGTCCCGGATCGCGGCATCGTCGTCAATCACGAACACAACGGGCTGGTCCGATGTCTTCACAGTAAATCCTCGTCTATAGGCAGCCGCATCGTAAATGTCGCCCCGCCATAACGGTTGTTCTGGAACAGCAAGTCACCGCCATGGGACTGCAGTATCGAGCGACAGATCGCCAGTCCCATGCCCAAGCCTTCTTTCTTGGTGGTGTAAAACGTATCAAAGATCTGCCCTGCCACGGTATCGTCGATGCCGGGCCCGAGGTCACTGACATCAATCTCTAGCATGCGATCATCTGCCACTCGGGTTGAGAGCGTGATTTCGTGTCCACTGGCGGACTCCTGCATTGCCTCCATGGCATTACGCAGCAGGTTGAGGATCACTTGCTGAATCTGGATCTTGTCTACCGAGATCGGCGGTAGGTCCTCATCCACATTCAGCCGGAGCGAAACGTTCTGGTCGCGCAGGTCTATCTCCGCCAGCCTCACGACGTCCTGCACCAGTTGGGCACCATCGGTGCTTTCACGCTTTCTCTCGCTTCTGACCAGCATTGAGCGCAATCGCTTGATGACTTCGCCGGCTCTCTCGGCCTGGGCCGATATCTTGTCGAGCGTCTGGACGATGTCCGATAGATCTGCGGCTCCTGTTTCGATGATCCTTCTTGCCGCCTGAGCATAGGTGCCTATTGCCGTGAGCGGCTGGTTGAGTTCATGCGCGATACCAGTTGCCATCTCACCCATCGTATTGACGCGCGCCATATGCGCGAGATTTTCCCTCAGCAGCACCACCTGCTGCTCGG
Source organism: Nevskiales bacterium (assembly GCA_041620675.1). GTDB lineage: Bacteria > Pseudomonadota > Gammaproteobacteria > Nevskiales > DATLYR01 > DATLYR01. The sequence goes on along the minus strand of JBFKCG010000018.1, from coordinate 9,059 downwards.
CCCGAACCTGTGCTGTCTGGTCGACCAGTTCGATGATCAGGTACAGGGGGGAGTCTCCCGAGCGAATCAGGCCAATCTGTACCTGGGCGGGCAGCACTGTGCCTTCCTCTGTAACCAGGCGTGTCTGGGTTCGCCAGGTGTCGATATCCGCCCGTTTCAGTCTTTCGATCCCGTTAGCCAGGGCTGTGTAGTCTTCCGGGTGGATGATATTGGACAAGACCAGGTCAGTATCCCCCTGGTTATCGTAGCCAAGCAGTTCCTGCCAGGACCGATTGTTGCTCTGGATAATCTCATCCAGCGTGGCTACCGCAATCGCCGTCGGGGCGGACTCGAAGATCATCCTGAGTTCATTACCCTGTTGCCGGAGCTGCTCTTCCAGCGCCTTGCGGCGCGTCGCATCTCGAATAATCCCGACGAACCCTCGATTATCCTTATGGCTCACCTCGCCGACTGACAACTCAATCGGGAATATGGATCCGTCCTTGCGCTGGCCAGTAACTTCACGCCCGATGCCAATGATGCGAGCCTGACCAGTCTCTAAATAACGCTGCAGATAACCGTCATGTTCGTCTCGGTAAGGCTGCGGCATCAGGCAGTTGACGTTCTGTCCAATCACCTCGCTGGCCTCATAGCCAAACAGCCGTTCTGCTGCGTGGTTGAACAGCGTGATATGGCCATCGGTGCTGATCAGGATAATCGCGTCAACTGCCGCATCCAGCAACGCATCCAACTGCGCCTTGGACGTGGGGATTTGTTTGCGTCGTTCGGGGTGAACCATAGGGCATACATTAGACCCTGCATTGGCCAGTTAGCCAAGCTGACAGCCGGACCAGCCTGCCCCGGCCTACACCCCCTCCGTCCGTATTTTTCCTTGATATAGGTCATGGCAAGTCAATCCACGCCTTTTTATTCTCCACCAGCAGGACTGGGAGAGATGGGTGAGCCACTCGCACATAAAAGAACTACTGCTTCGGTTTCGACAGTTCAGGAATTACGCCTTGATACACCGCGTAAACTGGCAAACGAGCAATGAGCGCATGGGACCCATGCTGAGCGCCCTGTCCGCACAGGAGCGTATGCTAATCCAGTTGCTGGAAGCTTCCGCCCCCAGTGAAACAGGGCAATGCCGGCCATCGGAGCCGCCTATTCCCACTTACCCGCGATTGTCAGATTTGATGGAGCGTTTGTTCCTGCACTCTGCCATTGTCGAGGAAGATCTGCTACGGATTGGATGGTTGCTGGAGGCCTATCTTAGGTTCGCCAGCGAGATGCTGCTCGAACAAGCCAATCCGACGAGCCAAGGCAAGCCCCCTGCATGAACTACCGGCCTTGATGTTCGGGACTGGTGTTGAGGCAAATCGGAAGGAAGGACGCTCAGACTTGCGAAGCTTCTGGTTGAACCTGCTGCAGGTGCACGTCCATTCGACTCATGCGCTTGTAAATACGGGTGCGATTGCGAATGGGCCACCAGTCGTACAGGTAGATCTGTAATGGGCGCCACATCGCAACCCAGCCACCAATGCTCAGGCTTTCCCGCACTATGCCTGTCAGCGCACCTGCGGCATGGGTGGCCAGATAGTCGCTTAGCAAGAGACAACTCGCCAGGAAACTGAGCCCGATCAGGAGGCTGGCCTGACCCTGACGGAACAGCTGGCGTAGTGCGACACTGCTTTGCCTTGCGCGATAGGAAAAATAATTACGGACAGCGTGACGTATTACCCGCTGGGTATTCGGCTCTTTCGGAAACTCCTTGAGATGGAGCACCAGCTCCAGCGGCTTGTCACGTGGATGCTCCTGAGCCCACTCCACCAGGAACTGCTCGGCATCATGATCCAGGTCCTTCTCCAGGAATGGAGAAGGATCCAGCGAATTGAATAGCTGGTCGGCTTTTCGCAACGATATTTCAATGCGACCGCGTGATCGCGTCTGTGAATCACGGTGAAGCCGGTAGTTCACTGGCATGGGTATCACACCCGTCGCAACACATCTCTCACCTTGAGCCTTGGTGTGGCGCGTGCCTCTTCGCCGTAACCCATGCGCAACATCAATTGGGGGTATCCCAGGTCACCAGCCGTTTTTTGCAGTTGTTTGCGCAGGGATGGTAACTCGATTGCCTGCCCCAGGTAGGAGGCGGAGACGCCTGCGCCACAGGCACGCAGCAAAATGCGCGAAAGGGCTTGCCCGGTGGCAAGCCACGCCCGCATGGTGTCCTCCTCTGTCGACAGGATCGCCAGACAGGGCGCGTGCATGACTGACATGAAATCATCCGCCGCAACGTCATCACCCCAGCCGCCTTTGTCGATCAGGCTGGGCATTAGCATCGAGCGCAGCCAGCCCATGCCATGGCTATAACCAGGCATTCCGTCCTTGCGTAACGACAGGTTCGAGCGAAACAGGCCAGCCAGTTGCATCCTGAATGTGGGGCTGCTTGCCTGCTGGCGGTCACCTTCGGCCACCAGCTTTCCGACCTCCCGTCGTTGCGCTTCCTCGTGAACAAAGTAAACGCTGATCTGTTCCGCCTTTGCATCCTGCTCCAGTTGCTGTAGCAACTTGTCTGGTGGTTTGCGTCCATCAAAGGGCATACGCTGGGTATGGCGGCTCTGGATGGACAAGAACAGGTCGCCCAGGTCGCGTGTGATTGCCTTCGATGCCGTCATTTCGAGACGGGCGAGGCAATCCGTGTCATCAAACCTTGGGAAGTAGCTGATCTTTGCTGCACAATCAAAATGCTCAAGCGCAACGCGAAGATTGAACAGCGCCGCACCACAACTCATCACCAGCTCACGCCCACGTGGGTCAATGGATGTCGCTTCACGGCTCCTGTCGGCATACAACTCGAGCATGTGCTCGTTAAGCCTGAACTCCCAGGGTTGCGTATTCCGCGTTGAAGGGGCTAACACCGCATATTTGAGCAGGAAGCGCCATTTATCGGCATCGCTGCCATGATCCGGGAACTCACTTTCATCGATATCCCATGCATCGTGCTTAAGACTGAACATACAGACGCTCTCATGCCATGACCTATCACTGTCGTGTCATGACACTAGCCCGGTTTAGTCCTATCGTCTTTGACCTAAGTCATTTCACCCGATCGGAATCTCATTCCTCAATCTGCTAGAGGAAGGGTGAAAACATCCAGAACGCGCCATCACGCAGACGCACCCCGAGGGATCGGCTATTGACCTCTTCCAGGGTCACGAGCCTGCTCTCGGCACTGGCAGACTCGAAATGCCGGGACAGCTCTGCGACCAGTGGACGGTCATATACCTCCACCATGAGCTCAAAATTGAGCCGCATGCTGCGAGTGTCCAGGTTGGCAGTACCGAACTGCAGGTAATAATCATCGACCAGGATCAGCTTGGAATGCGCAAAAGGCGCTGGCCTGCGCTTGACCGTGACATGATGTTGGAGCAGCTGCCACAACAGATGCTCAGTCGCCCAGTCAATCCAAGGCTGATCGCTATGTTCAGGTATGAGGATCGTGACATCCAGCCCACGCAACGCAGCCGCCTGTAGTGACGCCAGCATGGATGGCCTCGGCAACAGGTAAGGCGTCATGATCCAGACGCGAGAGTGCGCTGCCGCAAACGCAGCCTGCAACACAAGCTCAAGGCTGTTCAGCGCATCGTTGGGTCCGTCCCTGATAACCCGCGCGACTGCACCGGGGCCGATGGGCGCTGGCGATGAGGTCACAACGGGCATGTTCTCGCCAGTCGCAAACTGCCAGTCTGAGGCAAACACTGCCTGCAGTTGGTGTACGAGGTTTCCTTCCACGCGGAAGTGCACATCTTGGATACTCTCTTCAGGCCGCGCCGACGAGTAGTGATCCTGGCTGATATTCATGCCGCCGGTATATGCGACTTTATCATCCACGATCAGCAGCTTGCGGTGATTCCTCAAGTTGATGTGGATCATCGGTGGCAGCAACTTCGGCGGCAGGAACAGCGTGGGCTGCAAACTGTGCTTGCGCAGCATGCGGCTGGCACGTGGCCGATAGGCCACGTCGGCCAAGCCGTCCAGGAGAATTCGAATCGTGACGCCGCGCGCCTGTGCAGATGAAAGCGCCTTGGCAAATTGCAGGCCCGCTTCATCGTCACGGAAGATATAACTCGCCAGCGAAACAGTGTGCTCTGCCTTGGCGATCGCATCCAACATGGCAGGATACGCTTGGTTGCCGTTATACAGCGGCATAATCCGGTTGTTACTTACCAGTGGCTGGCCTGTCAGCGCCTCCCCGACACGCACCAGTTCCCGCACTTCGGATGGGTTCACCCCGACAAGCTTGGGGAGCATTGTTTCATCCACCTGGGCCGGCATGGGGATGCCCCCTCGCAACTCCGACAGGCTGATGCGATTGATTCCAAACAGGAGGTACAGCAAGGGACCCGCCAGGGGGAAGAGCCAACATATCGCGACCCAGCCCCAGGCGGCGCGCGGGTCGCGCTTGTTCAGAACCGCATGTGCGCCTGCGGTGAGTGCGGCTGCCAGATAAACCACGAACAGCAACACCTCCAGCATCGGGTTGTCCAGCACCTCGGTCATCCGATCAACTCCTCTAGATTCGCCTTAGCCTAACGCCACCCCACGCAGGGACATGTGATATCCCGGGTACTGCCTTTGCGCCCCAAATCTGATTCTAAGCCCCCTACTGTGTTGTTTTATACGAATTTGACGTAAGTCAAGGCGAGACGAACATCCCGTACCTATCCTTTCACCCATACCGCAGCTGAGGTGAGCATCATGGATCAGTTCAGGAAAATACTTCTTATCACGAATAACGAGATGCAGCAGTCCGCGGCATTCACACGTGCCGCAGGCCTGGCTGCCAAGACAGGGGCCTCGCTGCACCTGTGCCTTGTGGATTACAGCACCACGCTTGCCAGCCTTCGCCATGTGGACTCTAGCCTGGCTTCCACCCTGATTGACACTCACATGAAGGCGAGACTGGCCTGGCTTCAGGACCATTGCAAAAAGCTGAAGGCCGCGGGCATCAAGGCCGAGTACAGCGCAGTCTGGGGCAAGCCAGCTGAACAGATGATCCTGGGCAAGGTCCTTGAATTGAAGCCGGATCTGGTCATCAAGGACGTGCATTCGGTGCATTCGGTGTCCAGGCTGTTTCACACTCCGCTGGACTGGCAACTGCTGCGCCTGTGCCCCGTCCCGGTCATGCTGGTGAGCTCCGACGCCGAGGAAACGCCGAAACGCATTATTGCAACGGTTGATCCGATGGAATCCGAGCGGGGGCCAATCGAGCTGAATGATCGCGTGCTGAAGACAGCACTGGCAATGGCACTCCAGTGCGATGCGGAGCTGCATGTGCTATATGCGCTCGCCCTGGAATTGCCGAGTGGCGATAACGTAGCCGGATTCATGCCAATGACGGAGTTCGAGAAAGTACGAAGAAAAATGCGTGAGGATCACACCGCAGCCTTCAACAAGCTGATGGATCAGCACTCCGTGCCAAAGGACCGGCGGCACCTCGTGGAAGGCGTCAATGCCGAGGGTGTGATCAGTGAATTTGCCAGCGCACACAAGACAGACATGATCGTGATGGGAACGGTCTATCGGGCTGGCGTTGATCGCTTCATCTTCGGCAGCACCGCCGAGCGCACCTTGTACCGCCTGAACTGTGATGTGCTGGCCTTGAAGCCCGAAGGGTTCCAGTCCAGCCTGCAGAAGTGGTTTAACACGACAGCAAGCAAGGGCGTCAACTATTCACAGGACGCAGCCTGAAGCCTGCCGACCGATAGCGAAGCAACTCAAACAGGCCGGGATGTCCATATCCCGGCCTGCTTTCCCTTTTCCTTGTTATACCGCCCCTGCGCGGGGACGGCTGGTGGCCTTGCGGGCAGCAGGCCGGCGCCTCGCCTTGCTTGTCCTGGCCTTGGCCCGAGCCTCGGCGCGAATTGCCTTCAGAGCCGCATTCATGGCTTTCTCAACCGGGGTATTTTTCACCGAATTACGAAAGGCCTGTACACGCGCCTTGTTTGCCCCTACCCAGTGCAGGGTGGCCACCGCCGACTGATGCCATAGTGACTCGAGGGAGTGTTCGCTTTTTTTCCAGGCTGACTCCAGTTTTTTTCGCATTTTATCGGTCGTGGCATGCCAATCCGTTTTGTTCCTGTGCGTGGCCCCACTCTTGCCTTTGCTCTTCATGTTGGCTCCTGATTATCCATTAGGTATTGGTCGCCATTACGGCGCCAGTCCAATATGGTGGGGACCACACGAATTGCCGTCATTGACCTGCGTCAATCGCCAGCAGATGCACTGAACACCGGCAGTAATGGAGAGTTGCTGCTCCACCGGCAAAACCCAACAGAAGAGCGGCAACCTAGTCGTTGCCGGAGAGGTACAGCATCGTCGCATTCAGCATATAGAGCGCAAACAAGGCAAGGCTGGCCCAGCTAACCGTGCGCATGATCCGCGATGTCGGGCGCAAGGTAAGCGCCACGATTACCACCCCGCTCATCATGACCACCACGAACGCGGTCAACGCATGCATGTCAGACACCGAAGCCAGCAATGGGCCTGCCTGGAAGAAGATATCGTCAACGGCAAGGATAGTGATGTTGAAAAGATTGCTGCCAAGCAAGTTGGCAAGGGCCATATCCAGCGCGCCAATTCGCAACGCAGACAAGGTCACAGCCGCCTCCGGAGCCGTGGTTGCCACCGCAACCAGTACCGTGCCCACGAAGCTCTCGTTCCAGCCCATCTGCGTGGCCAGTTCGTCTGCCACAAAGGGCAGCCACACTGCAGCCAGCACAACGACAAGTGCCGCAATCAAGTAACCCACTATTGCGCGGCGCAGGCTGATGTCTTCGTGCAGCTGGATGGATTGTTCATCAGACTGCGACTGTTGTGACCCCTCGTACTGCTGGATTAAACGCATGGACAAGACGTAGAAAATCAGGATCAGGGGCGTGGACAGGCCGATATGCCACACGCTGGCATTTGGGAAATGATTCTTCAGCAGCAGGTTGAAGCCGACAAATGCCGCCATCAGCATTCCCAATGCTGCCGTCAGGACATGGCCTTTAGCGACCTGGCGAAAGAACGATTGCCGCCTCAGCAACGCATCCAATATTGCGATCATGAGCAGGTTCAGCGTGCAGGCGCCCAGGATGTTGCCGACGGCTATCTCCGGCGTCATGGCGACAGTCACGGAGGAAATGCCCGTGGCCAGCTCAGGCAAAGAGGTCACGGTGGCCAGCAGGACAACGCCAACCAGTGAACCAGACAAGCCAGTTTTCTCGGAAATGACATCGGCATGCCAGCAAAGCTGGTAGCCCGCATACGCAATGAGCAAGAGGCAGAAAAAGAACTGGAGCCAGGTTTCCATCATTGCAATCGTGTCCCTGTCATGGGCCTTTGCACAAACGCAGGAAGGTACTGATGGCCTGAGCCCACAGGCCTCTGGTCAGAAACGATAACGCAGACCAAGGTTCACGAAATCGCGATCTCGCAGCAAATTGTACTCACCGGCACCATAGAAGCCGACATATCCCAGGGCAGCGCTCCAACCCTGCGCAAAACGCATCTCACTATTGGCGATCAGATTCTTGCGGCCTTCGATAAAGTTTTCGCCGGGCCCGGGTGCCGTGCCATAGACATCATGCGCCCAAATCACCGTGTTCTCGAAACTGATGCCCGGCATGACGTTGTCATAACGAAGAATGGCTATCACGCGATATCCGGCTGACAGGTCATCTGCGAATCCGTCTACCTGCTGGGTGGGATTGAAGCGGATGCCCGAGGGTCCGATCACGCCTGAGTTGGACTGCCTGGAGCCGTCGGCCCCTGTGCCATCCGCGCCGGCTGACGCATGCGTATTGGTGCCCGGACCTTCTATCTGTAGCTCGTCACGGTCCGGCATGCCAATGACCTGGGTCGCACCAATCTCGCCAAATAGCAGTATCTGGTTGGCCTTCAACCAGTTGTTGGGGCCAATGATGTAGGTGCCCCCAATGTTGTACTGCAATGTCTTGAAATACTCCCAGCCGCGGATCCGCTCGCCGGGCAGGTAGGTCGCAGGGTCAATGCCACGATAGGCCGATACGAAATCAGGCACGGTATAACGGCCGCCTGGCAGCTGCGCTACCGTACCAGCACCGGCTACGCCGAAGTCATAACGGTCACTGGGTCCGCCCGTGCGATCCCCAATGGGAATGGAATTCTGCAAGGCAGCGAACACGAGATCCGTGTCATCGATCTGCAGCGGGGCATCTGGGCGATAGGCAACCTCTCCCTGGACTGACAGCTCCCCAAAAGACGTGTTGAAACTGACACCAAACAACTTGATGTCCTTGGGGTATTCAAGCAGCGCACCAATCGAATCACCGTCAAAGGCATCACCATTGGGGCCAATCACCTGTTGTCTTGCGGGCGGTGCAGCACCCACTGGCAATGCAGATTCAGCGAACAACTGCCCGTCATTCCCCGGGCAGAATTGCGATACGGTGGCGATATCCGCCGTGTCCTTCGCGCTGAGCGCACCCCCCGGACCTGGCTGGTCAGGCGCGGTGGATGGCGGTGCTGCCGCGTAGCTACTAAGGCAACCATACTGGCCTGCGAGCGTGCTCAGGTAAGGGAAACGGCTGTGATAATTCGCGGCATAAAACCCCAGCTCGGTGCCATCATTAAGCCAGCTCGCGAAGTAGCGGAATGCGATTCCGTACTGCCCCCCATCCATGCCAATGTCGACTTCCTCAATCGGGAAGTTCTCCCCGGTGTCGGTAATGGCGGACAGCATGATCTGATCGGCAATGCCAAGCTGTAGCGGATCTTCTGGCACCTTGCCAAAACCAAGGTTGGCAAACTGCTTGTCCATCTTGGTGCCCACATCGACGAACGAAAGGTAGGCGCCCGGTGCAGGGATCTCGGCCTGCTCCCAGTCATACTGGTAGAACGCCTCCACGCTCAGGGCATCATTGATCTGCGTCGAAACCGTCAGCGCACCAATCGGTTGCAGAACCTCGGCTAGGTCGAGGAAGGCCGGACGGAACAGGTTATTGACGTTGGGTGGACTAAAGGTATTCAGGGAATTCACGATCAGGATGGTG
>JBFKCG010000017.1:0-21854 GCA_041620675.1 Nevskiales bacterium | reverse complement strand
GTGGCCCTGGATGGGGATGGTGATCGCTGCATCATGGTGGATGCAGACGGACAGGTTGTTGATGGCGACGAGATCCTCTATGTGATCGCGCTCGCAAGGCAGCGTAGCAAGGGACTCAAGGGCCCGGTGGTGGGCACCCAGATGAGTAATCTCGGGTTGGAATTGGCTCTCAAGGCTCAAGGCATTGCGCTGGAAAGAGCAAAAGTAGGCGACCGCTATGTGCTTGAGCGACTGGTTGAGAAGGGCGGTAATCTCGGGGGTGAGTCTTCGGGGCACATCCTGTGCCTTGACAGAACCACCACCGGAGATGGCATCGTCTCTGCCCTGCAGGTACTAGGCGCAATGGTGGATTCCGGGAAAAGCCTGAGGGAGCTTCTCGCCGGCATGCAAAAATGCCCGCAAATACTGATCAACGTGCCGGTCAAGGGTGCCGCAGCGGACATACTGAAGCATGCAAACGTGAGCAAGGCCGTTGCCTCGGTTGAAAAGCGGCTTGGTAGCGAAGGGCGGGTCTTGCTGCGGCCTTCCGGCACCGAGCCGCTGATTCGGGTGATGGTTGAGGGCTCTGATGCTTCACTCGTGTCGACCTCTGCCGAGGAGATAGCCGCTATGGTGCGTGCATCGGCTTGATGCATTGATGCTGCCGGGATGTCCGGCTAAGCTTCACGACCTTTCCGGGAGTAGGACGTATGAGCAGACGTAAATTGGTAGCGGGTAACTGGAAAATGCACGCCTCAAAAGAGGGGTCGAGTACGCTGGTCCAGGACATGCTATCGAGTATCAAGGCATTCGATCGCGTTGATGTGGCGGTATGCCCGCCCTATCCATACCTGGCGCAAGTGCAGGCATTGGTCAGTGAGAGTCGGCTGGCCCTGGGTTCGCAGGATATCTGTGAAAAAACCGGGCAAGGTGCGTTTACCGGCGAGGTGAGCGGACAGATGCTTGTCGAATTCGGTTGCAAGTACGCCATCGTGGGCCACTCAGAGCGGCGCCAGTTTTTCGGTGACAACGATGATCGTGTGGCAGCCAAATTCCTTGCGGCCCAGGCCGCGGGCCTTACACCGATACTCTGTGTCGGTGAGTCGCTGGCTGAGCGGGAGGCTGGGCAGATGGAAGCTGTCCTGGAACGTCAACTCAAGGCCGTACTTGCAGCCGCCGGGGTCAAGGCCTTTGGGCAGGCGGTGGTTGCGTATGAACCCGTTTGGGCCATTGGGACCGGCCGCACCGCGACACCGGAGCAGGCTCAGTCGGCCCATGCTTATTTACGCCAATTAATCGCCGCAGAGGATGCTATAATCGCGCGCGATTTGCGGATTCTGTATGGCGGCAGCGTCAAACCCGACAACGCAGCCACGCTATTCGCCTGTGCGGACGTCGATGGCGGGTTAATTGGCGGCGCCTCATTGGACGCAGCCCAGTTCACAGCCATTTGTGCCGCAGGGCACGGGGCCTGAATCGACAGCCCCAGCTTTTTTAGAGAGTAGGACGATTTATGCATACCTTCCTGATCATTGTGCAAGTGCTTATTGCACTTGGCATTATCGGTCTTGTGCTGCTACAGCAGGGCAAGGGTGCCGATATGGGCGCGGCCTTCGGCAGCGGTGCTTCCGGCACCGTATTCGGCGCGCGCGGCTCCGCCAATTTCCTGAGCCGGACCACGGCCATACTGGCAACTTTATTCTTCGCCAACAGTCTGATCCTGGCGTACATGGTCAATGATCAGACTGAGGTTGAAGAAAGCATTGTGAAGGAAGCGCCTGTGGCACCGGTGCCTGCTGTACCGGAAGCAGTTATCCCGGCCCTCCCGGAAGCTCCGGACGCCGCCGAGTAAGTTTTGATCTCCTGGCTGGCCACTGATGGCTGGTCCGAGTGAATAGGCCTTTAGTTTGCGGATGTGGTGGAACTGGTAGACACGCTATCTTGAGGGGGTAGTGGCGAAAGCTGTGAGAGTTCGAGTCTCTCCATCCGCACCAATCTTTGTTGTTGCCAATCGGGAATATCTCCGCGTGAATTGGCGCTACTTGCTGATGATGGGACTGGGCGTCAGCCTGCTGGCGCTGAGTGCCTGCGGCTGGCGTGCATCAACGCCTGCCATTGAGGTGCGGGGCCCCGCCATGGGCGCCTCCTATTCCATCAAGTTTGTACAACCTCCCGCGTCTTTGACCGAAGACAGGTTGCGCCTGGAGGTGGAAGCCATTCTTGGCGAGATAACCCAACAATTTTCTACATATGACCCGGATTCCGAACTGTCTCGGTTGAACCAGGATCCTTCAACGGGTTGGCAAAATATCTCTGACAACCTATACAAGGTCATCGAGGCCGGGTTACGGATCAGCCGGTTGAGTGACGGTGCATTTGATACGACGGTCGCTCCCATCGTTGATCTATGGGGCTTTGGCCCGAATTTCCGTCCTGACAACATCCCCGCAGAATCTGAAATTCGGCGCGAACTGCGCCGCGTAGGCTTTAAACACCTTCGCCTTCGCACATCGCCAGCTGCCGTGTATCGCGGGCGACCGGATATCGACATTGACCTGAATGCTCTCGTGCCTGGCTATGCGGCTGACGTGATAGCAACGCGACTAGAGCAAATCGGTGTGAGTCGCTATCTGGTGGATATTGGCGGTGAAATGCGGCTCAAGGGCCTGAATGCACAAGGGCAGGCATGGCAGGTGGCCATAGAGCAACCACAGGCTGGACAGCAGGGCATGCTGCGGCAGCTGTCACTCACGGATACCGCGATTTCTACTTCAGGAAATTATCGAAACTTCTTTGAGATCAAAGGCAAGCGATATTCGCATGAGATTGATCCAAGAACCGGCTATCCTGTCAGCCATGGGGCCGCATCCGTGACGGTGATTGCCGAGACGGCAATGGAAGCTGACGCTTGGTCCACGGCCTTGCTGGTACTGGGTCCAGCGCAGGGTATCAAGATCGCGGAGCGTGAGAGAATTGCGGTGTTGTTTGTCATGGAAACCACTGCGGGTGGCTTTCAAGAAATCGCTTCAACCATGATGGCCCAATACCTGACGCACTCAACTGGTGCAATGAAATGACAACCTTAATGATCGCATCCTTGGTGACGGCCATGGCCGCATTGGCCGTACGGGTCGGACTCCGAAAGCCATCGACAGTAATGCCGGCTGCCGTCGACAAGCCGCAGGCGCAGGTATCAAGGAACCAGACGCAAACACTGCAATGCCCGGTCTGTGGAGATCGGCATGCCGCCAGCAGTCGAAATACCGTTGATCGGTGAAAATCCTTGGCACGAAAGCACTTACGGCACTTTTGTGCCAAAATCTGCTTGCAAAGACACGGCTATATGTCTAGTATTGCGCCTCGCCGGGTGCGGGGTGGAGCAGTCTGGCAGCTCGTCGGGCTCATAACCCGAAGGTCGTAGGTTCAAATCCTACCCCCGCTACCAACTAGCTTTTGAAAGAAGGCCCCGATCAGGGGCTTTTTTGTTCCTCCGGCCCTGTGGCCGGATGATGTGGACCGTGATTGGAATGTTGCAAGAGCGTGTACAGGCACTGGTTGAGCCCCTGGTCGAGTCTCTCGGCTATGAGCTGGTGTGCCTTGAGCTGCATGGTTCGGGACAACATTCGATGCTGAGACTATATATAGACAGCCCAGATGGAATCGGGCTCGAGGACTGCGAAAAGGTCAGTCGAGAGGTGAGCGCCACGCTGGATGTTGCCGATCCGATCAGCGGCAACTACCGACTGGAAGTGTCTTCCCCGGGCCTGGACCGGCCGCTGGTCAAGCCTGAGCATTTTCTGCGATATGCAGGGCGACAGGCCAAGATTCAGATGCGTGCGCCCATCAACGGTCGCCGCCGGTTTGCAGGCCAGTTACAGGGCCTGGAGGCCAATGCAGTGTTAATTGAGGTCGACGGAAGCAGTTATCGGCTCCCGTTGGAACAGGTTGAGAAGGCACGTCTCGTGCCGGAATTCGACCATTGATATGGAAATTCGTGACAGAGTGGCACGGTTATGAATAAAAACATTCTGCTGGTGGTAGATGCCGTTTCCAACGAGAAGGGCATCGACAAGGCGATCATCTTCGAGGCAATCGAGGCCGCACTGGCGTCTGCCACGCGCAAGCGCCACGGGGATGATATCGATGTCAGGGTCGCAATTAACCGCGATACCGGTGACTATGACACCTTCCGTCGTTGGCTGGTGCGTGAGGATGGCGCCGAGATGGAGTCGCCCAATCAGCAGGTCTACCTGGCTGACGCCCGCGAGCAAAAGGGCGACATAGAACCAGGCGAGTACATAGAGCAGCCGATGGACTCCGTTGAGTTCGGACGTATTGCTGCGCAGGCGGCTAAGCAGGTCATCGTGCAGAAGGTGCGCGAGGCAGAGCGTGCCCAGGTCGTGGCTGCTTACCAGCCCCGCATTGGCGAACTGATCACGGGTCTTGTGAAGCGCATCGAGCGTGGCAGCATTATTCTGGATTTGGGTGGCAATGCCGAGGCAATCATTCCGCGTGAGGAAGTCATCCCGCGCGAGCCCGTTCGCTCCGGCGATCGTGTGCGAGGCTATCTCTATGATGTGCGCCCGGAACCCCGTGGACCGCAATTGTTTATCAGCCGGACTGCGCCCAAGTTCCTGATTGAACTGTTCAAGCTGGAAGTGCCAGAAGTTGGCCAAGGCTTGATTGAGCTCAAGGGTGCCGCCCGCGATCCAGGTCTGCGTGCCAAGGTGGCGGTGCTGGCCAAGGACAAGCGCATTGATCCCGTCGGTGCCTGCGTCGGTATGCGCGGTTCGCGTGTGCAGAGCGTGTCCAACGAGCTGGCAGGCGAGCGTATAGACATCGTCCTGTGGGACGAGAACCCCGCGCAATTTGTCATCAATGCCATGGCGCCTGCGGAAGTGGAGTCCATCGTCATGGATGAAGACAGCCACAGCATGGATATCGCAGTGGCCGAGGACAAGCTGGCACAGGCTATTGGCCGGGGCGGGCAAAATGTACGTCTGGCGTCCGAACTGACAGGCTGGACGCTCAACGTCATGACCGAAACCGATGCCGAGGCCAAGAGCGAGGCGGAGGGTCAGTCCCTGCAGAAGATGTTCATCGATCAGTTGAACGTGGACGAGGAAGTCGCGACGGTGCTGGTTAACGAGGGCTTTTCCTCAGTCGAGGAAATTGCCTATGTGCCAACCGACGAGCTGCTCAAAATCGAAGAGTTTGATGATGCCATCGTCGAGGAGCTTCGCAGCCGCGCCCAGGACGCCCTGTTAACCAAGGCAATTGCCAAGGCTGAGAAGGGCGATATCGACATCGAGCCCGAGCTGCGCGAAATCGATGGCATGGATGATGATGTCGCCGGGAAGCTGGTCGAGGCGGGCATCAAGACCCGTGATGACCTGGCCGACCTTGCCACTGACGAGCTGGTGGAAATGACTGGCTTGGAAGAGCAACAGGCCAGTGACCTCATCATGGCAGCACGTGCACACTGGTTTAATCCGAAAGAAAATGAGACAGAGCAGGCTTGAGCCTGACTCGGAGAGTTAGCGAATGGCGCAAGTGACGGTCAAGCAGCTAGCCGACGAAGTCGGCACCCCGGTCGATCGCCTGCTCACGCAGTTGCGTGAGGCGGGCGTAACCGTAAAAGGCGAGGAATCGCCTATCACGGCAGCAGATAAGGCCAAGTTGCTGGCCTATCTGGGTGGGCGTAGCGCCACGACCGCGGAGACTGCGACAGCCGAACCCAAGAAGATTACCCTCAAGCGCAAGAGCACCAGTGAAATCAAGCTGAGTGCCGGACGCGGCACCAAGGCGAAAACCGTCAGCGTCGAAGTGCGCAAGAAGCGCACCTACGTCAAGCGCACAGAAGTTGCCGAACCGGAAGAGCCTGAAGTCGAAGAGGCACAGACAGAAACGACAGAACCTCAGGAAGCACCAGCGGTTCAGCCAGAAGTTGTCGCGGAGACAGCGCCGGCTGCAGCAGAAGAAGTCCAGAAAACCGAGGAAGCGGTGGCACCCGCCACCGAGGAGAAGCCCTCCAAGAAGGACGAGGAACAGGCGCCAGCCAAAGCGGCTGTTGAGGCTCCCGTCAAAGCACCGGAGTCCGAGACACGCAGACGCGTGCTGGAGAACCTTGAGCGTGCCAAGCAGGGGTATCGCGCGGATGAGGGACGTCGTGAACGCACTGAACGTGATGGCGCGCTTCATCTTGCTGCAGGCAAGCATGCCAAGCGCAAGAAAAAAACCAAGTCCCATCGTGGCCCTGTAACGGTTGATACCCAGCACGCCTTCGTGGCTCCCACTGCTCCCATCGTGCGCGAAGTTCCCGTCCTGGAGATACAGACGGTTGGTGAGTTGGCGCAGAAAATGGCAGTCAAGGCACCAGAGGTCATCAAGGCATTGATGAAGCTGGGTGTCATGGCCACGATCAACCAGTCAATTGACCGTGATACGGCGACCCTGGTTGTCGAAGAAATGGGCCACAAGTCCAAGCAGACCGATGACAGTGACGTCGAGGCTGAGCTGTTGCAGGGTGCTGTCAGCACTACCGAACAGGCTGAGTCAAAATCAAGACCGCCGGTTGTGACCATCATGGGACACGTGGACCATGGCAAGACCTCACTGCTGGATTACATTCGTCGTACGCGTGTCGCTGAAGGTGAATCCGGCGGCATCACGCAGCATATCGGCGCTTACCACGTAACCACCCCACGTGGCACCATCACCTTCCTGGACACCCCGGGCCATGCCGCATTCACGAAGATGCGTGCCAGAGGCGCCCAGCTCACCGATATCGTCGTGTTGGTCGTGGCTGCCGATGACGGTGTCATGCCCCAGACCAAGGAAGCCATCCAGCATTCGCGTGCAGCCAACGTACCGATGGTGGTGGCAATTACCAAGGTCGACAAGCACGAAGCCAATCTCGACAAGGTCAAGAACGAGCTTCTGAGCGAAGAGCTTGTGGTTGAGGATTTCGGCGGTGATGTCCAGTGCATTGGCGTTTCTGCCCATTCGGGTGAAGGTGTTGACGCGCTACTTGAAAAGATCCTGCTACAGGCCGAGGTGCTTGAGCTGAAGGCACCGGTCGATGTGCCGGCACAGGGTGTAGTGGTGGAATCCAGTCTTGAAAAAGGCCGTGGTCCCGTCATTACCGTGCTGGTCAAGAAAGGCAGCCTGCGGTTGGGCGATATCGTGCTGGCAGGACCCTATTTTGGCCGCGTCCGTGCCTTGTTTGATGATGTGGGCAAGTCGGTCAAGGAAGTCGGCCCATCCATACCTGCCGTTGTTGTCGGCCTGAATGGCACTCCGGATGCAGGCGATGAAGTCATCGTGCTCTCCGATGAACGCAAGGCACGAGAGGTGGCTCAGTTCCGTGAGAGCCGACTGCGTGATTCCAAGCTGGCAGCCCAGCAGAGCGCGCGACTGGACCTGTTTGCACAGATGGGCGAGGGTCAGGCAGTTCGCGAGCTCAACATCATGCTCAAGACTGACGTGCAAGGCAGTGCGGAAGCTCTGGTCGAGGCGCTGACCAAGCTGTCGACTGACGAGGTCAAGGTCAAGATTGTTTCCACAAGCGTTGGCGGCATCAGTGAGTCTGATGTGGATCTTGCGCTGGCATCCAAGGCCATCATCATCGGATTCAATGTTCGTGCTGACAGCGTGGCAAGAAAAGCCATCCAGGAAAGCAAGGTAGATGTTCGCTACTACAGCATCATCTATGAAGTCATCAATGATGTTAAGGATGGGCTGTCAGGCTTGCTCGGTACCGAAACTCGCGAGCAAATGGTCGGCCTGGCGCAGGTTCGTGATGTCTTCCGTTCCTCGAAGTTTGGCAGCATTGCCGGATGTCTGGTCACGGAAGGACAGGTACGTCGAGGCTTGCCAATTCGTGTACTTCGCGACAACGTCGTGATCTACGAGGGCGAGCTTGAATCGCTGCGTCGCCACAAGGATGACGTCAACAAGGTCGAGGCGGGTACCGAATGTGGTATTGGCGTCAAGAACTACAATGACGTCAAGGCTGGCGACCAGATCGAATGTTTCGAGCGCATCCAGGTTAAGCGTACGGTCGCCTGACCGGCCCTGACGGCCATGCCCAAGGATTTTCCCCGCGCCCGTAGAGTTGCCGAACAGATTCAGCGTGAATTATCACACCTGATCTCCACGGAGCTGAAAGATCCACGGGTACGTTTGGTGACGGTGACAGAAGTCGAGGTCACGCGTGACCTTGCGCATGCGAAGGTCTTCGTCAGTGTCCTAGGGTCTGATGATGCCAGCACGGCGGTAGAAGGCTTGCGCAGTGCCGCCGGCCACCTCCGGCGACTGCTCTCCCGCGATATGAAAATGCGCAGTGTCCCAGAGCTGCATTTTGTCGAAGACCGGGTTCTTATCGAAGGCAGCCGACTCTCTGCCTTGATCAACCAGGCGGTAGCCGATGATGCCAGCCATCATCAGGACAAGCCAGATTCCGACCCGGCAAAGTCCTGACCGTCGCGGCGTCTGATGCAGGGGCGCAAGCGTAAAGGACGCAGGGTGGATGGCATCCTGCTGCTGGATAAGCCACTCGGCTTGTCTTCCAACACAGCCCTACAGAGAGCCAAGCACCTGTTCCAGGCTCAAAAAGCCGGTCATACGGGCAGCCTGGACCCGCTTGCAACGGGGATGTTGCCCATCTGCTTCGGTGAGGCTACCAAGGCATCAGGTTATCTGCTGGATTCAGACAAGTGTTATGAGGTCACGGCACGCCTGGGACGCCAGACCACGACGGGCGATCTTGAAGGGGATACCCTGCGAGAGATGCCCGTACCCAGCATTACCCGGCCTATTCTTGAGGCGTGTTTGCGGCAATTCCTGGGAGAGTCTACCCAGATACCGCCCATGTACTCCGCGCTCAAGCATCAGGGTCAGCGGCTTTATTCCTTGGCTCGAGACGGCATAGAGGTCCAGCGGGCACCTCGTTCCATCACTGTGCATCACTTTCGTGTGATTAGCCTGTCAACTGCGGCGATATCACTTGAAATCCTATGTTCCAAAGGGACTTACATCCGAACCTTGGTTGAGGATGTTGCGGCGAGCCTGGGCACCTGTGCCCATGTGGAAAGCCTGCGTCGGGTCTCGGTAGGGCCCTTCAAGGGAAAGCCCATGGTTGACTTCGCCAAGTTAGACGGCCTTCTGGCGGAGAAGGGTCTGTCGGCGCTAGATGCGCTGCTATTGCCAATTGAAGTCGCTTTCCAGGGCTGGCCTTCGGTACGGCTGGAGGCTGACAGTGCCTGGTACCTCCAGCGTGGACAGGCCATCAGGGCGTCACAGGCGCCCACAGGGGGCTTGGTTTGCATTTATGGCCCGGATGACAGGCTGCTAGGGGTGGGGGAGGTGCTGGATGACGGCCGAGTCGCACCCCGCCGACTGCTGGTCCCAGAACCGGTCTAAGCTGCCGTAATACATTCAGTTTCTTCTTGTGATTCAGGTGCTTCATGGCTAAAATACGCGGCCTGAAATCAGCGACCCCATATTCGATATTCGAGCGTCTTTAGGAGTTTGCAATGCCTTTGAACAATGAGCAGAAGCGCGACGTGATCACCAAGCACCAGCGTGGCAAGGTGGACACGGGTTCGCCCGAGGTACAAGTCGCGCTGCTGTCCGCACGCATCAACCAGCTCGGTGGACATTTCGAGAAGAACAAGGCCGATCATCACTCGCGCCGCGGTCTGCTCAAGATGGTCAACCGTCGTCGCAAGCTTCTGGATTACCTGAAGAGCCGGGACCCCAATCGCTACCAAGCCATCGTTTCCGAACTCGGTCTACGCCGCTAAACGCGGCGTTTCCACTTTTAGCGGTCCCAGCAAAAGGTATCCCCCGTGTCCTATTTTCTGAAGAGCATCAAGAAATCCTTCCCCTACGGTTCTCACACCGTCACCATCGAAACCGGAGAAATTGCGCGTCAGGCAGGTGGTGCCGTCATGGTCACCGTGGCCGACACTGTTGTCCTGGTGACGGCGGTTGGCCGCAAGTCAGTCAAACCGGGTACGGATTTCTTCCCGCTCACAGTGAATTATCAGGAACGTACCTATGCCGGCGGCAAGATTCCCGGCGGCTTCTTCAAGCGTGAAGGCCGTCCGGCAGAACGCGAAATCCTCACCTGCCGCCTGATTGACCGCCCTGTTCGTCCGTTATTCCCCAAGGGCTTCCGAAATGAGGTCCAGATCGTTGCCACTGTCATGTCGATTAACCCCGACGTGGCGAGCGACATTCCGGCCCTGCTGGGTGCTTCTGCCGCACTGGCCCTGTCGGGCTTGCCATTCCAGGGCCCACTCGGTGGTGCTCGCGTTGGTTATGCCGATGGCAAGTACCTGCTGAACCCGACCGCGACGGAGATGGAAACCTCGCAGCTCGACTTGGTCGTTGCAGGTACCGCTGATGCCGTCTTGATGGTCGAATCGGAAGCCAAGCAGCTGCCAGAAGACGTAATGCTCGGTGCCGTCCTGTTTGGGCACGAGCAGATGCAGGTGGCAATCAAGGCCATTAATGAGCTGGTCGCCGAGGCGGGCAAGCAGCCCTGGGAAATCCCTGCCGTTGAAGAAGACGAGGCGCTCAAGAAAGCCGCCACCGAAGCTGCTCAGGCCGATATCGAGGCAGCCTACAATATTCGTGAGAAGCAGGCGCGCACGGACAAGCTCAATGAGATTCGTGATGCCCTGGTCGCAAAGTTGGCACCAGAGGGTGGCCAGTGGGATGCCGATGCCGTCAAGGGCGCGATGTCGAAGCTGGAGAAGGCGATCGTTCGCCAGCGCATAATCAAGGGCGAACCCCGCATTGACGGTCGCGACACCAAGACCGTGCGCCCGATCTGCATTCGCACAGGCGTGTTGCCACGAACCCACGGCTCGGCCTTGTTCACCCGTGGTGAAACCCAGGCCATTGTGGTCACCACCTTGGGCACCGGTCGTGATGCACAGGTCATTGACGCAGTTGAAGGCGAGTACAAGCAGCCCTTCATGCTGCATTACAACTTTCCTCCGTACTCCACGGGCGAGACCGGCATGATGGTTTCCCCCAAGCGTCGTGAGATTGGTCACGGCAACCTTGCCAAGCGTGCGGTCATGGGCGTCATGCCCGACCTGGAAAAAGAATTTCCCTACGTTGTCCGCATCGTCTCAGAGATCACCGAGTCCAACGGCTCCAGCTCAATGGCGAGCGTCTGCGGCGCCTCGTTGTCGATGATGGATGCTGGCGTCCCCATCAAGGCCCCGGTTGCCGGTGTGGCAATGGGATTGATCAAGGAAGACTCCGGCTTTGCTGTCCTCACCGACATCCTGGGTGATGAAGATCACCTGGGCGACATGGACTTCAAGGTCGCCGGAACCACGCAGGGCATCACCGCCCTGCAGATGGATATCAAGATCAAGGGTATTACCCGCGAGATCATGGAAGTTGCGCTGAAGCAGGCCCGTGAAGGTCGCCTGCATATCCTCGGCGAGATGAACCAGATCATTGCCAGCCCCCGTACCGAGATGTCGCAGTGGGCACCCCGCATCTTCACCATCAAGATTAATCCCGAAAAGATCCGTGAGGTCATTGGTAAGGGCGGTGCGACAATCCGTGCCATTACCGAGGAAACTGGTACCACGATCGACATCGATGACGATGGCACGATCAAGATTGCTGCCGTGGACAAGGGTGCCGCAGATGCAGCCATCCGGCGCATCGAGCAACTCACCAAGGAAGTCCAGGTGGGTGAGATCTATCACGGCAAGGTCGTGCGACTGATGGACTTTGGTGCATTCGTCAGCATCCTTCCGGGCAAGGACGGCCTGGTTCACATTTCGCAGATCTCAGATGAACGTGTTGAGAACGTCGCAGACAAGCTCGCAGAAGGCGACAATGTCTGTGTGAAGGTCCTGGAAGTGGATAAGCAGGGCCGTATTCGTCTCAGCATGAAAGCGGTCAACGAAGAAGAAAAAGCCAAGGCAAAGGCCTAACAAGTCTTGATATCAGTCAGCGCCTGGCCAGTGAAATGACTGGTCAGGCGCTGGCAGTCAATAATCAGAGCTTGAGAGCTTGGATGGCTGGGGCTAGCCCCAAAAAAAGAGCCCCCTGATGATAGGGGGCAAGGTGCGAGAAAGGCCTGGCGGCCTTTCGGAGGAGACTTTCAAAAGGGCCCCTAGTGGGCCTTTTTTGTTGGCCTTGAGCTTTTTGCTCCGGCCGAGAATCTATGTTGCAGTGCACTATAAAGATCACTTACCTATATGTCAATAGGGTTTTTATTAAATATTCATTAAATAAGCTGGCTGACCTGCCTTATCCATAATTCATCAATAAATACAATGAGATAGGATGTGGGCAGGCGGGCTTGAACGCGCCTGAGGAGTGTAGAAAGAGCTGTTTGGGAGGCCCTGTTTGCTCTGTTTTATTCTTCTGAATTGGGGCGGTTGCGGGACAGATTCTTGAGGAATTCCTTGCGGATGGTTTTCCAGATAGGGATCTGCTGCTTGGAGATCTCTCGCAGGGTGTGGAGCGGGGTATTGCTGTTTAACAGCTGCTTGAGGTTATCAACGAAGAATTGCTGCTGTTCAGCGAAAGAGCGCAGGCTAAGTTCGAGATATCGGCTCATGCTGGACTGCATGGAGTCCCCGTAGAAGCGTATAAACCGCGTGAGGACCTCGGTGCTGAACATCGGGTTTCCCCCTTCCTCCTGCTCACTGATGACCTGTAGCAGGATAGAGCGGGTGATATCGTTGCCATCTCGGCTGTCCTGTACCTCGAACTCAACGCCATCGATGACAAGCTGGCGAATCTCGTCAAGGGTGATGTAGCGGCTGATCTCGGTGTCGTACAGTCGTCGATTGGGGTACTTCTTGATGACCCGCAATTTACTCGGGGACTTGCTCATGAGGTATTTCACCGGCCTGTCAGCCGACCTTCCTTGATCTGTTAGTCAGTCATTCTGCCAGATAAGCCCTACGCTACCTAATCACGCTCGACTGCCACAGCGACGCCCTGGCCACCACCGATACACAAGGTTGCCAGGCCACGTCGGGCACTGCGCCTGCGCAGCTCGTGGATGAGTGAAACCAGTACGCGTGCGCCAGACGCGCCAATCGGATGTCCGAGGGCAATGGCACCACCATTGACATTAACCTTCTCTGGATCCAGGCCCAGATCCTTGAGCACACACAGGGATTGCAGGGCAAAGGCTTCGTTGGACTCCACCAGATCCAGGTCACTGACCTTCCAGCCCGCCTTTTCCAGACAGCGCCGGCTGGCTGGAATCGGCCCGACACCAAACCGTGTTGGCTCGACTGCGGCGCTGGCGTAGGCCGCAATGCGGGCCAAAACAGGCAATCCCAGCTGTTTGGCGCGGGATTGGCTCATCAGTACCAGCGCAGCCGCGCCATCATTGACACCGGAAGCATTGCCAGCGGTAATTGTTCCGCCTTTGGTGAAGGAAGGCTTCAGGGCCGCCAGCTTCTCGACGGTAGTTCCCGCGCGCGGGAACTCGTCGGTGTCCACGATGCGTGCTTCACCTTTCTTTTGGGGTACCGAGATAGGCAGAATTTCTTCGCGGAAATGCCCAGCCTTTTGCGCGGCTTCTGCCCGCTGCTGGGAACTGGCTGCGAAGGCGTCCTGCGCGGCCCGGTCAAACCCGTACTCTTCGACCAGGCTTTCCACGATGGCTCCCATGTGTCGTCCATCAGAGGCTTCAACAAGGCCATCATTGAGCATGGCGTCAATCAGGGCCCAGTTGCCCATGCGCTGGCCCTGGCGGGAGCGTGGCAGCAAATGGGGGGCAGCAGACATGTTTTCTTGGCCGCCTGCAATGATGATCTCGCCGTCGCCGGCACGGATTGCCTGGGCAGCGAGCATCACTGCCTGCAGGCCAGAACCGCAGACCTTGTTGACTGTCATGGCGGGCACACTGATGGGCAGGCCGGCTGCAATCACGGACTGTCTCGCTGGATTCTGCCCGCAGCCTGCGGTGAGCACTTGGCCCATGATGACTTCATCCACTTCGGCGCCCTTGATGCCTGTCGCTTCCACCAGGCTGCGAATGACATGCCCACCCAGTTCATGGGCTGGGATGTTGGCGAATGCGCCACCAAAGCTGCCAATGGCAGTTCGGCGAGCGGCAACGATGACGACGGGTTCAGACATGGGCGTGGGCTCCTGAAACAATAGAATGCAGCAAAAACGCCGGGAATTATGCCATAGAAGGCACGGGAATCTGATCTACTCTCGGTACCTTTGAAATATCCCAGTGGCGGGTCGCCCAGTCCAGGACCTCGTCTCGTTTGCCATCGGCAAGGACGTCGGGAGGGCTTTGGCCCAGCAAGCGCAGGCACAGCACCAGCGCATCCACCTGCCGTGATCCGGCAACCGGGTCTGCTGATTCCCGCTTGCTGAGCTTGGCTCCCACGGCGTTGACCAGTAGTGGCACATGCGCATAGTCAGGTGTTGAGTAGCCGAGCAAGTCCTGCAAAAAAACCTGCCGCGGGGTTGAGCTCAGGAGGTCGGCGCCTCGCACCACGTGCGTAATGCCTTGGCTGGAATCATCCACCACCACAGCCAGCTGGTAAGCATAGAGGCCGTCAGACCGGCGCAGAATAAAATCGCCAATATCCCGACTGAGAACCTGTCGATAATCACCCTGGATGCGATCAGCAATGGAAAACTGCCCATCATTCACTTTGAGGCGCAATGCATGCTTCGTAGTCAGGCAAGCCGGGTTGCCACGGCAGGTGCCGGGATAGATTGGACCGTCAATGCCGGATTCGGAATCGGCAAGTTCGCGACGCGTACAGGTGCAGGCATACAACAAGCCCTGTTGGGTGAGTACCTCAATGGCGGCGGCATAAGCTGAATCTCGAGTGCTCTGGTAAAGAATCTCCCCATCCCAGAACAGCCCGAAATGCTCCAGTGTCCTCAGGATGTCATCGGCATGTGCTTGACTAACCCGTGGCCGGTCCAGATCCTCCATGCGCAGCTTCCAAACACCCGCACGGCTGCGTGCATCCAGCCAGCTTGCCAGGGCGGCAATAAGGGAGCCGAGGTGAAGCGGACCAGAAGGGGAAGGCGCAAACCGGCCGATATACCGCCTTGTGGGAGTCAAGGGACAGGGCCGGCAGTGCTAGCCACGCTTTTGTCTTGCGACCCATTGAGCTGAAGCAAGACGGCCGATAACAGGGCAATGGTCCGTACGTCAAAATCCGGTTCACTGAGGAAATGCCCGCGCCCAAGCTCCGTGACCGTGATGCCATTTGGTTCAATTTCGTCCGGAATCAAGACTAACCCGTCATTTGGACCATAGTCCCGTAGCTGGGAATAGGTGAACCTTTTCTCAAATTCTTTTTCGATGATCACTCCGGAGACCGGTACGCCCAAATAGTTGACGATGAGGATCTCATCTGGAATTTTCAGGCTCTTGTTGCGGAGATGGCTGCGCATGGTGCGCATGCTTTTCAAGCCTTCAAGGTTGCCATAACCCCGCAGCTGGAACAGCGGCCAGGATAGCCAATTGCTCGGCCAGGACGTCCAGATGTCCGCAAGCGGACTGCCTTCGAGTGCGCCACAAATATTGATCCAGGCCTGTACGGGGCGAAGTTGTTGTGCTGTCAGCAGCTGACCCAAGGCGATAGCGGTTTCAGGGCCACCTTTGCTGCCGCTGATAATGATAGTTGGCTTGCCGTCCTCCAGCAGCGGAAGGAGGGCATTGGCAATGATCTCAGCGTTCGCTTCAATGGTGCCGTTGTCCAGTAATTCGATGAAATGATTGTCGATGTCCATTCTGTCCAGAATGGCGCGAGGCCCTGCGAAGTCCGCACCTGTCCAGGGTTTTGAACGATAGAGCCAGCCCGGAACGAAAATGACCCGATATCGCTGCTCCAGGGACTCATCCAGGGTGTGCAGGGGCGATCGCGGGGAATCGAGCAATGCGAGCTGCTGCTCAAACAAGGCCTGAATCTGCCTATTCTCGGGCTTCTCTAGCAACCGCAATGCAAAGTAAAGCGCCAAGGTGTCGACTGAGTATTCACGCGACAAGGTCTTGACATGGTGGTTGTCGCGAAAGACCAGATCCGACTCACTATGCAGGCGGTCCAGTTGCTCATCCCAATGTGGGGCAGTTCGCCGGCCTGCCAGGTAATCCTGCAGATAATACTGGGCCAGTGGTGAATCCACGGTGGTCTGCAGGCGGCGACCCATGACTTCACCATCGGCTGGTATCCGTGGTACGCCAAATGCACACGCTGAGAGGGATAGGACCAGCAGGAGCGCGAATAAATGACGCAAGGTATTAGACAGGCAAGCATGGGCCTGTCGGCTAATTTGGACATGGCTTGTCGGCCGGTGGGATAGGTACACGGCAGTTAGTAAGCCCAAGGTCTTGCCGCGCGCGCGGCACGAATGTCAGTTGGCGGTGGAGGGCCGATGACCGGCTTCCACCGCGTTTTTCTTATTGGTTATTTTCCCAGCTGGCGCTCGCGGATTTCTTCAAGGCTCTTGCAGTCCACGCACTGGGTAGCCGTAGGACGGGCCTCGAGCCGGCGAATGCCAATTTCAGTGCCGCAGGACTCACAGTAGCCGTAGTCATCACGGTCCAGCAAATCAAGGGTCTGGTCGATCTTGCGTATCAGCTTGCGCTCACGGTCACGGGTACGCAGTTCGAGGCTGAACTCGGACTCCTGGGTCGCGCGGTCGGTAGGATCCGGGAAATTGGCGGCCTCGTCCTTCATGTGATGGACGGTGCGATCCACTTCCTGCATCAACTCGTGCTTCCAGTCGACCAGAATCTTGCGAAAGTGCTTGATCTGGTTCTCATTCATGTACTCCTCGCCCTTCTTTTCCTTGTAGGGGGTAAAGGTACTGAATGGCTTGGATTCAACTGCGCTTGGTTTTGCTGACATTACTGTAATTCTCTTGCCACGGGGGGTGAATAATGCATCGGGCCCTGAATCAACTGGTTAGCTATACCAGAACTACCAAACCCGGGCAACACGAATTTTACCGCGATTTGCCCTCGACAGGAATGTGGCAAAATATCCGGCAAAAGGCGGTGTCACTCGCCGCTGTATGGGAATTATCATGGGCCTGCAGGCCTTGCTGTTTGATGTCGATGGAACCTTGGCGGACACAGAGCCGCAGGGGCACTTGCCGGCCTATAACGAGGCATTCCGTGAGCTGGGCCTGAACTGGCGCTGGTCGCCTGAACTTTACCGCGAGCTGCTGCTGCTGCCCGGTGGCAAGGAACGCATCGTTGAGTACCTTCGCGAATATGACCCTGCGCTGGGTGGGCATCGCAGCGAGATAGAGCGGGATGCCAAGGCTTGGGTGGATCATGTACACAAGATCAAGTCGCGGTATTTTCGTCGCCTGGTCAGTACCGGCAAGGTCACCCTGCGCCCAGGCGTACGTCGCCTGATCACGGAGGCTGATCAGGCCGGCCTGCGTCTTGCCATCGTGACCAATGCTAGCCGCAGCAGTCTTGAACCGTTCCTCGAATACACGCTCGGCAGAGAGTTGTGTGACCGTATTGACTTCATCGTCAGTGGCGAACAGGTCGCTCACAAGAAGCCAGCCCCTGATCTCTACCGGCTGGCTTTGCTAAAGCTCGGGCTCGCTGCGACTGACTGCATTGCCCTGGAAGATTCGAGCATGGGCCTGATCGCCGCGACCAGTGCTGGAATTCCCACCTTGATTACGGTGAATGACGATACCCGGCACCATGTCTTTGAAGATGCCATCCTGGTGGTCGACAAGTTGGGCGAACCCGATGACCCATTCAGGGTGTTGCAGGGCGAGCCAGGAACGGATCGCTACGTAACCCTGCGCCTGCTGCAGGAATTGTCGTTACGCGTGGAATCCGAATTAGGCGTGGAAGAGTCGGCAGAAGAGGAATGAGCCGAAAGCCACGTCTTTCCCGACGCGTTGCACGTGTCAAGGCTTTCCACGTTATGGAGTTATTGGCGCGTGCGCGGGCGGCAGAAGCGCAAGGACGCGACATCGTGCACATGGAAATGGGCGAGCCAGATTTTCCGGCCCCGCCCGCGGTTGTTGCCGCCGCACACAAGGCACTTGAGCAGGATCTGACGCACTACAGCCCAGCCCTGGGCTTGCCGCAATTACGGGAAGCGATCTCTGGTTTTTACCTGCATCGATACGGCCTTGAAGTTGCCAGCCACAGGATCATCGTCACGCCCGGTTCCTCGGGCGCACTGCAATTGGTGATGGCGGCGTTACTGGACGCTGGCGACGAAATCCTGATGCCGGATCCTTCTTACCCGTGTAATCGCCAGATTGCCACTGCGCTGGGTGCGCGCACGATCATGATTCCGGCGTCTGCCGAGACTGCATACCAACCCAGTCCCTCCAATGTGAGTGCAGCCTGGACGGAGCGTACACGCGCATTAATGCTGGCAACGCCTTCCAATCCCTGTGGCAGCGTGCTGGACCTGAATGCGCTCAAATCGCTGTCAAACGCGGCCAGGGCAGGGGGCGGCCACTTGGTCGTGGATGAGATATATCACGGCCTGACTTACGGCATCGACTTGCCCTGTGCGTTGGAGGCGGATGAAGGCGCCTACGTCATCAACAGCTTCTCGAAGTATTTCGGAATGACCGGTTTTCGCCTTGGCTGGCTGGTGGCACCGTCAGAGAGCGTCCCTGCGTTCGAACGCTTGGCCCAGAACCTGTTTATCTCAGCGTCGACATTGGCACAGCACGCGGCCTTGGCGGCATTCGAGCCAGATACGATTGAGCTTCTGGAGCAACGCCGCCTCGAGTTCGGGCGGCGCCGTGACTTCCTGCTGCCGGCCCTGAGGGAGCTGGGCTTTGGTATCCCACGAGTGCCGGAAGGCGCGTTCTATATCTATGCCGATGCCAGCCGCTTTACCGAGGATGGTGAGGCCTTTGCTCACGAGCTGCTCGACAAGACGGGTGTGGTCATTACACCCGGTATTGATTTTGGCTCGCATCAGGCCAGCCATCACGTGCGTTTCGCCTACTCTTCGTCCTTGCCCCGATTGGAAGAGGGTGTGAACCGCCTGCACAAGTTCCTGCGTGCGGGCGGCTAATCAGCGTTGACCGCGGATTTCATCAAAAAAAGCCTCGCGGTTACTGGGTCGGCCGAGGAAGTCCTGCACCATCTGCTGGGCGCGAACCTCCCCCCCGCGGGACAAGATGGCCTGGCGGAAGCGCTGGCCCACTTCCGGATTCATCAGGTTGTCGCCAAAGGCTGACAACATGTCCAGCGCCACGGCCTCAGACCACATGTATCCGTAATATCCGGCCGCATAGCCCCCAGCGATATGTCCGAAGGTAGATGGAAAGCTGGTGCCTTCGGCATGGCCCAGTGGTGTTTCCTGCTCCATTTCAATCCACGTTTTCTGCGCAGAACCCGGTTTCTCTCCCGCCAGCGCCATGTCGTAGCTGGCGTACAACAGCTGGCGGCCATACTGAAGGCCACTGCCGAGCTTGCGTGCAGCATCGAGTCGGCGGAGGAGGCTATCGTCAAGAACAGGGCATTCTTGGCAGACGGACTGCATGCGTCGCAGGCTTTCCGGGCGTCGCGCCCATTCCTCGAACATCTGCGACGGGGCTTCCACAAAATCGAGTTCCACATTGGTTCCCGCAACATCCACATAACGCGTATGCGAGAGGATACCGTGCATGGCATGACCGAACTCATGCAACAAGGTCTCAACCTCGCGGTGCGATAGGCCTTGGCGATCGAAATTGGTCACCAGGGTGGTAATAGGTGTGCGCGCAACTTGCGTACTGCTACCGCGAACCCCAAAGGCGGCGGCGTGGCCATATTTACCAGGGCGCGGGTAGAGGTCGAGGTAAAGGCCGCCGATGAGTCGGCCGGTCTTGGCATCCTTCACATCGTAATAGCGTACGTCCTCGTGCCAAATCGCAACCTTGGCTTCTTCAAATCGAAGTCCGTAGAGCTCGCTGGCAATGCCCAGCGCCCAATTGACCGTGGGCTCGGTCGGGAAATAGCGCCGTAGCTT
This sequence comes from Nevskiales bacterium, assembly GCA_041620675.1. Classification (GTDB taxonomy): domain Bacteria; phylum Pseudomonadota; class Gammaproteobacteria; order Nevskiales; family DATLYR01; genus DATLYR01. Next base: position 1,878 of record JBFKCG010000017.1, on the reverse strand, counting down.
GTCCTGATCGATGTCAAAGCGCAGCCTGCGGAGTCGCTCAAGATAGAATTCCTTGTCCCAAGGTTGCAGGCGTTGCTCAGTGCTGCTGCCAAGGTAGAGTTGTTTCAGCCTCGTTAGGGTTGCCACATCCCTTGCTTCGACCTCGCGGACGGCATCCTCGACTTCCTCAAGGAACTTGCGGACGGTCTTGGTGTTACCGACCATGCGCCGGCGAGTTGCAAAATCGGCGTAACTCTTGAAGCCATAGAGCGCCGCCAGTTGCTTGCGCAGGCTGACGATCTCATCAAGGATTTCCAGGTTGCGCTCCCCACCCCGGCTGAGGAAGCCAATGTAATAACGCTTGCGTGCAGCCTCATCCTCGGCCTGGGTCATGAAAGGGTAAAATACGGGGTAGTCGAAACCAACAACAATGTTTCCCTCGTCATCCTTGGTTTGCTTCTCAATGTAAGACGAGGGCAGCCCACGTTGCTCATTGGGTGTAAAGCTGAGTGTGGTCTTGACCTCGCGCAGGTTACGATCGAACTCCTGGTCGAGCGCTGTCAGTCGCTCCATGATGGCCTTGGCTTTTGCGCGGGGCTCTGGTGCCAGTGTGACGCCCGTGTCTTCGAAGGACTCAATCAGCTCCTTCTGGTACTGCGTATCAATTGGATCCTTGGCTGAAACGGCCTGCACACGCTTGTACAAGGCTTCGTTCTGGAAGATGGCGGTCTGGGTCTCAGTGGTCTTGAGGATGCAGGCCTCGCCAGCGTCTCGTACAGCCTTGTCGGGATGTACATAAGCCAGCAGAGTCGCGGGACCGATGACGTCTTCAGCCAGACGAGACTGGTCATTCCATGTGCCGAGGACACTCTCGGCAGAGACTTCGTCCATGGGAAGCTTCGCCAGTTCATCTGCGCGTGCTCGTGTTGCGGTAAGTGCTTGTTCACAAGCTTTTCCAAGCGACTGGCTGTCGTACAAGGTGAGGGTCGGGCGGGCAAGGAGCATGGGTGAACTGAATGCCGCCACCAGGCCGGCAAGTAAATAAGCTTTCAAGAATCCGTCTCCTTGTTCAAATGATCGACCCACATCGCCGTCGCTCCGGCCACAGCCGCAGGCATCACCAATAGGTTAAGCAACGGTATGGCAGTCGCCAGCGTTACCATCCCGCCAAAGCCTAGGGTGAGCCAGCGATCCTTGGCGAGAACCCGCCTTTTTTCGGCAAAGTTCAGGCCATGGTTTGCCGCTGGGTAGTCCACATATTCGAGTGCGAGCATATAAGCGCCGAACACGCCCCACAACACCGGGATCAGTGCGTTCAGCCCGGGCAGGAAAAACAGCACCAGGCTGATAACCGCGAGCACCAGTGCCCACATCAGGAAGAACAGCAGCTTGCGCAATTCCATCAGCAGGCCCTGCAGGCTCTCCTGCCACAGACCCATGCCCGTTTCCGGTATCTGGCCCGTGAGTGCTTGCTCAACCCGCGCAGCCAGAAACCCATTGAACGGGGCAGCGACCAGATTTGCTGTAATGGTCAGGACCAATATGAATGCCAGCAGGCCCATTAACCAGAACACCGGCCAGACCAAAAAACTCAGCCACATCAGCCATTCCGGTAACAACAAGAGCCAGGCTTCGACCGTGACCTGTATTGGCGGCCACAACCAGAGGAATAGCCCAATGACGACCAAGATGTTGATGACCAGCGGGGCCCATACGAAGAGCCGAACCTGCGGCTGCCACATCAGTCGAAAACCACGCAGCAAGTAAGCGGGCCCAGAAACGGGAACGGGGAGTGCCGGTCGCATCTTAGTTCGCGCGTTCTCTATGCACAGTCGGATCAGGCAGGGTCAGGGCGTGTGGCCCTCGGCAGTCGGGTCAACGTGCCAGGCTGCTGGCGGC
>JBFKCG010000016.1:0-22482 GCA_041620675.1 Nevskiales bacterium | reverse complement strand
TGACGGTGGAATCAAGGGGTGCGCCGAGATGCGGCGGGCGTGTATCATACCGTCGCCTTACTTGGGTACAAGCTACTCTAGCCACTCGGATTTTTAGCCATTACTGCCCCAAACATCATCGCGCGCTCGGACCACCCCATCTCGCGTGCCAGCATTTCCCGCGGCGCACTGAAGGTGCTCTACACGCTCAAGGATGCCGGCTACGAAGCCTATCTGGTTGGCGGTGGGCTACGCGACCTGCTGCTTGGACATGAACCCAAGGATTTTGATGTCGCCACCTCGGCACGTCCGGAGGAAGTACAGACGCTATTCAAGCGGAGTTGCCGCCTGATCGGTCGTCGTTTTGTACTCGCGCACGTGCGCATGGGCTCTGAGATCATCGAAGTTGCGACTTTCCGCTCCATGCCGACATTACCTGACGCCAACTCCAAGCTGGATGAGGGGGGGCGTATCCTGCGCGACAATGCCTATGGGACCTGTGAAGAGGATGCGTTCCGCCGGGACTTCACCATCAACGCGCTGTTCTACAACATCAAGGACTATTCCATAGTCGATTACGTGGGCGGCATGCAGGATGTCCGCGAGGGAGTGCTGCGCTTGATCGGCGATCCCGTCACACGATACCGGGAAGACCCGGTTCGCATGTTGCGAGCCGTGCGCTTCGTTGCCAAGCTGGGTTTCAAGGTTCATCCACAATCCGAAGAGCCCATATTCAAGCTCGCTGGCTTGCTGAATGATGTGCCGCCCGCACGTTTGTTCGACGAGATACTCAAGCTGTTGTTGTCCCCCTATGCGCTGGAGGCCTTCGAAAAGCTCCGCCACTACGGCCTCTTTGCCAGGTTATTTCCGCTCACCGAGCAGGCACTTACGCAACAGCTGGGTGATTTTCCGCTGACACTTCTGGCACGTGCGCTGCAGAATACGGAGCAGCGAATCGCGGAAGACAAGCCAGTCACCCCAACATTCCTGTTCGCCGCCCTGCTGTGGGAGCCGGTGCGCCTGCGCATGGAAGCCGCGATACAGGCTGGGCTCAATCCGCACGCAGCACTCGCAGAGGCCGCACAGCATGTGGTCGAGGAGCAAAACGCCGTTGTCGCACTGCCCAAGCGCTTCAGCATCCCGATGCGCGAGATTTGGCAGATGCAGCTGCGCTTTGGCAACCGCCGTGGCAGACAGGCCCATAAGCAGATGGCACATCCCAGGTTTCGTGCCGCCTATGATTTCCTCCTGTTACGGGCAGAGTCTGGCGAGGCTGACCCGGAGCTGGCCAAGTGGTGGACCGACTTCCAGTTCGCGGATGCTGAGACTCGTGACCAGATGACTCAGCAGGTATCTGACCCACAAGCGCCCGGTACCGGCAACAAGCGCCGACGTCGCCGGCGTAAGCGGGGCAAGGGACCCACGAGCAATGCTCCAGCCTGAACCTGTCCGCGTGGCAGTGGCGCTAGGCAGCAATCTTGAAAATCCGGCAGACCAGGTCCACCGTGCGTTCACCGCACTGGCAGCTTTGGCTGATACTGCCTTGGTCGCGTGTTCACCACTGTATCGGAGCAAGGCCATTGGGCCTGATGGACAGCCGGTTGAACAGCCGGACTTCTGCAACGCGGCTGCCTTGCTCGATACGAGGCTTTCGCCCCATGACCTACTCAATGCACTTCAAGCCGCAGAGCTTGCACAAGGCCGTGTGCGCCAGACGCGCGGGTCTGCGCGCAGCCTGGATCTTGATCTGCTGGTGTATGGGGACCTAATACAAACGGACGCTGGATTGACAGTACCGCACCCGCGCATGACCGCCAGGAATTTCGTCATGTTTCCGCTTCGTGACATTGCGGCAGACATGACCATTCCCGGACTGGGCAGGGTCCGCGATCTTGCGGCCATGCTGGATTCCGCAGGGTTGCGCCCATGGCAGGACTGACGCATTTACGCTACCTGGTGATTGAGGGCCCGATTGGCGCGGGAAAGACCACGCTCGTGCGTCGCCTGTCGAAGGTGTTGGGAACTGAGGTCTTGCTGGAGCAACCCGAGCAGAACCCCTTCCTCGAGCGCTTCTACCAGGATCGCCGCGCAAATGCCTTGCCCGCGCAGCTATGTTTCTTGCTACAGCGTGCAAGACAGCTCGAGCAACTGCGACAGCGGGACCTCTTCCAGCAACAGTGGATGGCAGATTTCCTCTTCGAGAAGGACCGAATCTTTGCCCAATTGAACCTGGAGGGGCATGAGATGGACCTCTATGAGCAGATTTGGCAGCGACTGTCCTGGGAGGCACCGAGGCCGGATTGCGTCATCTACCTGCATGCACCCATCGAGGTGCTGATGCAGCGGGTGCGCCAGCGCGCGCGGGCGGAGGAAAACTCCCTGACGACTTTTTACCTGAATCAGGTTGCCAATGCCTACGCCTCGTTTTTCAGCCGTTACCGTGCCAGCAAGCTGGTGACGGTGGACAGTGCAAGACTGGACCTTGTGAATGCGCCGAGGGATTTCGATGCCCTGCTTGAGGCGCTTGCCTCGCCGGAGCCGGTCAGGCACTTGCCGGCTTGAGCTTGTTCGCGCCTCTGCATCGGTTATAGTGCGCGCAAAAGGCCACGAATATGACAACAGATACTGCCAAGCCACTGACCCTGACCGATCTGCGCAAGATGAAGGCGCAAGGCGAGAAGATTGCCTGCCTGACCGCCTACGATGCGAGCTTTGCCGCGCTCGAAGATCGCGCTGGCGTCGATGTGGTATTGGTCGGCGATTCGCTGGGTATGGTTATTCATGGCCTTCAGACCACCGTGTCCGTGAACATGGACGACATGATCTATCACTCGCGTGTGACCGCGCGTGGCTTGTCGAGATCATTTCTGATGGTGGACATGCCCTTCCTGAGCTATGCCACACGTGACCACGCGGTGGTGAATGCGGCACGCTTGATGCAAGAGGGTGGTGCCAAGATGGTCAAGCTTGAGGGCGGAGAGATCCAGGCTGACATCGTGCGCTACCTGACAGAACGCGGCGTGCCGGTCTGTGGCCACATTGGACTCAAGCCGCAACTCGTGCACAAGACCGGTGGCTTCAAGGTTCAGGGGCGAGATGATGCAGCGGCAAAGGCCATGATCCGTGATGCCGAGGTCCTGCAGGAGGCGGGCGCTGACATGTTGTTGCTGGAATGCGTACCTTCCGAGCTAGGCGCTGAAATCACGCAGAAATCACAGGTCCCGGTGATAGGGATAGGCGCCGGTCCCCAAGTCGATGGCCAGATCCTGGTGCTCTACGACATTCTCGGCATTCCCACGGGCATTGGCGGCGGGCGCCGGCCACGATTTGTCCGGAATTTCATGGAAGGCAGCACGAGCCTGGATGCAGCCGTTCAAGCTTACGTGCGCGCGGTCAAGGACAAGTCCTATCCCGCAGCGGAACACTGTTTCAGCTGAGGCTGTGTTCCTGGTGCAAGCTCTGCTGTTGCCTGACAAGCCGTCGCCATGCAAATCCTGACACGTCTCGACGATCTCCGTAGCCAGGTTGACGGTTGGCACCGCGCTGGACAGCGTGTTGCGCTGGTTCCCACCATGGGCAATTTGCATGATGGCCACATAGACCTTGTTGCACGTGCGCGTGAACAGGCAGAGCATGTTGTGGTTAGCGTATTCGTGAATCCGCTTCAGTTCGGCAAGAACGAGGACTTCGACCGCTACCCAAGGACTCTGGAGGCTGATGCGGAAAAACTGCGATCGGCAGGTGCCGAAGTGCTGTTTGCCCCGACCGTGGCGGAAGTTTACCCACAGGGCCTTGATACACAGGCGCGCGTCGAGGTTCCCGGCTTATCTGACATCCTGTGTGGTCTATTCCGGCCTGGTCATTTCACGGGCGTGGCGACGGTCGTGAACATGCTCTTCAATATGGTTCAACCGGATGTCGCTCTGTTTGGAGAGAAGGACTACCAGCAACTCGCGGTGATAAAACGGATGGTGCGTGATCTGCACGTGCCAGTGAAGATCATCGGTGTGCCGACGGTTCGTGATGCCAATGGCCTTGCCCTGAGTTCCCGCAACCAATATCTCAGTGCCGACGAACGTGTGCAGGCGGCGACTATATACAAGACGTTGCAGGCAACGGCAGCACAACTCCGGTCGGGCGACCGGGATTTTGCTGGCATGGAGGGCAAAGCAGACGAGAGCCTGCGAAAAGCAGGATTTCGCCCTGATTACTTCACGATATTGACGCCAGAGCTGACGCCCCCCCAGTCCGGCGATGGTGACTTTGTGGTCTTGGTGGCCGCGTGGCTTGGCAGAGCCCGCCTGCTCGATAATTTGCGCGTACTTGCCTGATATCTAAGAACAATTAAAATAGTTTTGTGCAACCGCAAAATGCGATAGACTTCGTGAACCTGATCACAGATGAGCTGCTGATCTTACGGGCGTATGTCTTAGTGGGCCGCCCGCCTTACTAAACCTTTGGATGTCGGGTGCATGTCTTAGTGGGCCACCCGCCTTCCACGAGTTAAAAAGACGAGATACGCCATGCTACTGACCTTACTCAAGGCCAAGCTGCACAAGGCTTGTGTGACGCACGCCGAACTCGACTACGACGGTTCCTGTGCCATCGATGGTGATCTGCTTGATGCTGCCGGTATCCTGCAGTTCGAGCAAATCGACATCTATAACATCACCAATGGTGAGCGTTTCACCACCTATGCCATTCGCGCAGAGGAAGGATCACGCATTATCTCGGTGAACGGCGCTGCTGCGCACAAGGCCAGGCCTGGCGACCGCGTCATCATTGGCGCCTACTGCCAGATGCCCTCGGGTGAAGCGGCGCATTACAAGCCGCGCCTGATCTATTTGGATCAGGATAACCACGTCGTGCGCAGCACCAACGCGATTCCGGTTCAGGCCGCCTAACTTCGCCTTCAACCTCCAGCACTGGGCTTGTGGCCCATGGGCTGCGTTAGACTGTGCGCGGACGGTACAGGAGGTTGAATGTCTGCATTGACGGAGTCACCAGCCTGGGGTGAGCTGCAACAGCACCGGCACGAGATTGACGGGCTTAAGCTGCGTGATTTATTCAAGCAGGATGCCGGCCGGGCCAATAAATTGTCGGTCTCGGCTTGTGGCCTAACTTTCGATTATTCCCGCCAGCGTGTCACCCAACGTACGCTAGAGCTGCTCACCAATCTCGCCTGCGGGCGAAAGGTGGAGCAGGGCATTGCCGCGATGTTTGCTGGCAAAACCATCAATCCGACCGAAGATCGCGCTGCGCTACACGTGGCCTTGCGCAATTTCTCCGACCAGGGAGCGATAGACTGGCCTTTGCAGGCGCAAGGTGAGCCAGTCATGGCCGCTGTCACCGAAACACTGGAACGCATGTCTCGGTTTTGTCAGTCGGTTCATGCTGGCAAATGGCGCGGCTATTCCGAACGGCAGATTACCGATGTCGTGAATATCGGCATCGGCGGTTCGGACTTGGGACCAAGGCTGGTGTGCCAGGTACTCCAGGCACAATCGCAGCCACTCGTCCGCGCACATTTCGTCTCCAATGTGGATCCGCTGGCGCTGGATCGGGTGTTGGCAGGCGTCAGGCCTGAAAGCACCCTGTTTATTGTGACCTCAAAGACTTTCACCACGGCGGAAACGATGGCAAATGCCTGGGCTGCACGTGCGTGGCTGTTGCAGGCGGGCGGAGATGAGGCATCCATTCAGCAGCATTTCGTGGCTGTTTCGACCAATGCCGCAGCGACGCAAGATTTTGGCATCCCATCCCAGAACCTGTTCGGCTTTTGGGATTGGGTGGGCGGGCGTTATTCGCTCTGGTCGTCTGTGGGTCTGTCAATTGCACTTGCCTTCGGGATGGACCAATTTCGTGCCTTGCTTGCGGGAGCGCATGCCATGGATCGGCATTTCCAGGAAGCGCCTTTTTTGGAGAATCTGCCGGTATTGATGGGCCTGATAGGTGTGTGGAATGTGAATTTCCTCAATATGACGACGCAGGCGGTCATCCCCTATAGCGAGGCTTTGAATCAGCTACCGGCTTATCTGCAACAGCTGGAGATGGAGAGTAATGGCAAGTCGGTTGACCGTGAGGGAGCCGCCATTGATTACGCGACGTCACCGGTGGTGTGGGGAGGTGTGGGGACCAATGCCCAGCACGCTTTCTTCCAGCAACTGCATCAGGGCACCCAGGCGCAACCTGTGGATTTCATCCTGCCGTTGGTGAAGGCAGACGATGGACGTCAGCGTCAACTGGTGGCGAACTGCCTGGCACAGGCCGAAGCCTTGATGCGTGGCAAGAATGCGGACGAGGTTCGCGCAGAGCTGCTGTCACGCGGGATGACTGGCACACAACTCGAATCGGCCATTCCGCATCGGGTTTTCCCCGGCAATCGGCCCAGCAGCTGTTTGTTCATGGAGGAACTGACACCCGCCACGCTCGGCGCCTTGCTGGCCCTGTACGAGCACAAGGTCTATGTTCAGGGGATGATCTGGAATATCTGTTCTTTTGACCAATGGGGTGTTGAGCTGGGCAAACAACTGGCCTCTCAAGTGCAGGCACAACTTGATTCGACTCCCCATATGAAGCCCGCCGACTTGCTTGCCATCCTCCGCAAGGACACATGAGTACGCTTCCCACTGAGATATATCGTGCCGCGCAAGTGCGTGAACTGGATCGGTGTGCCATCGAACGGCAGGGCATCCCCGGTTTTACGCTCATGCAAAGGGCGGCATCAGCCAGTTTCAGGGAATTGCGTTGGCGCTGGCCGGATACCCGCCGCGTGACGGTGGTATGCGGGCCTGGGAACAATGGGGGGGATGGCCTGCTAATCGCTGCCCAGGCCCGTGCGGCAGGACTTGAAGTGCATGCGATTCTCGCTGCTGAGCCGGGTACGCTCAAGGGTGATGCCTCTCTTGCGTTGGCGGAACTTGAGAAGTCAGGCCTCAGGGTTCAGGACTTTTCTCCCGTACTGCTCAATGGCTCCGATGTCATCGTGGATGCCTTGTTGGGGACGGGCTTGTCCAGGCCGCTAACTGGGCCCATGCAGGACATAATCCTCGAGATCAACCGGGCACGCGCAACGGGTTCGAAGGTGCTGGCGGTCGATATTCCTTCCGGCCTGTCGGCGGATACGGGTGCGGTCTCTGGCGTGGCAGTTGAGGCTGACGTCACGGTGAGCTTCATCGGCCTCAAGCTGGGCTTGCTGACGGGGGCGGGCCCGCACCACTGTGGGCGCCTGGTCTTTGCCGGCCTTGAGGTTCCGGCGCACGTGTACAAGGAACAAATTCCCGCGGCCATGCGGATCACGGATGAGGCACGTCGCGCAGCATTGCCCCCACGTCGCCGCGATGCGCATAAAGGGAGTCATGGGCATCTGCTGCTTGTCGGTGGTGATCTTGGCATGGCTGGTGCCATCCGGCTGGCGGGTGAGGCTGGGCTACGGGCGGGCTCGGGATTGGTGAGCATCGCGACTCGCGCTGCCCATGCCAGCCTGATTACGCAAGCAAGGCCTGAACTCATGTGCCACGGCGTTGAACAGATTGCAGATCTCGAGCGCTTACTCGATCGAGCCTCGGTCATTGCCATTGGGCCTGGGCTTGGCCAGTCAGAATGGGGGCGCGCAGTCTTTGAAAAAATCATGGCTTCCTCTTTGCCGCTGGTACTGGACGCCGATGCGCTGAACTTGTTGGCAGGCAAGCCAATGCGTCGCGAAGACTGGATCCTTACCCCTCACCCCGGAGAGGCCGCCCGACTGTTGGAGACAGCGACGCAGGATATCCAGGCGGATCGACCGGCTGCGGTGGCAGCGCTGGCCAAGCGGTATGGTGGAATTGCCGTGCTGAAAGGCGCAGGTACCTTGGTCAGTTCAGATTCAGGCCGCTTGTTTGTCTGTGATGCCGGCAACCCTGGTATGGCCTGCGGTGGGATGGGTGACCTGTTGTGCGGAATCATTGCTGCCCTACGTACACAGGGCCTGGATGCACTCACCTCAGCACTCGTCGGAGTGCAGATTCATGCACGGGCGGGGGATGCCGCTGCCATGCAGGGTGGAGAGCGGGGTCTTCTGCCCAGTGACCTATTACTGCCGATCCGGGCCTTGGCCAACCCATGAAGCCTATTGAGTTGGAGCTGGCGGATGCGCCGGCTACCGAACGACTGGGTGCCGCGTTGAGTGCAGCACTCGGCCAGCAAGGCGCCGTGATCTACCTGCAAGGTGACCTCGGAACCGGCAAGACCACGCTAGCGCGCGCCTTGCTGCAGGCATTGGGCCATGATGGCCGTGTCCGCAGTCCGACCTACACATTGGTCGAGCCTTATGAAATCAAGGGCCGACGTGTTTTTCATCTCGACCTTTACCGCCTGTCCGGGTCCGAAGAACTGGAATATCTGGGATTGCGCGACTTGGATCCCCAATCGGACCTGATCCTCATCGAATGGCCTGAACGCGGCCAAGGGGGACTTCCACCGGCAGATGTCGTGATTGAGCTGGCCCATCAGGGAGAATCCAGACGAGCCAGCCTAAAAGCGATGTCTGGGCCCGGAGCCACTATCCTTAGTGGTTTGAATGCTACTGACCACTTTATCTAGTAGTAAGATACGTACGTCATCTAAAGCACTTTACTGCAAATAGCGTCCGACTAACTGTTTCTAATAGGAAATACTTGAAGTTCTCCAAACAGGGGACTACAGTTTGAAGCATAGACCGCTGGCCAAATGAGTAATAACGGCCAGCTCGGCGACAAATCGCCGTAGTCGGTCCTCAGGGTTGAGGGGACGAGGGAGGTCCATGTTTCGAGCCTTGGCAGTCAGTTTGTTGTTGTGGGTAGTGCCCGCCACTGCGATGGACGTTGCGCGGCTGCAGGACATACGCCTGTGGGCCGGTCCCGAACAGACCCGCGTCGTCTTTGACCTCAGCAGCCCAATTGAACATTCCATCTTCTCGCTCGAAAACCCCGACCGTGTCGTCATTGATATCCGCAATTCACGCCGCAGCGAGGCACTGAAAGAGCCGCGCTACAGCAAGGGCTTGGTCACCGGGGTACGTACCGGCATCCAGCCTGGTGGTGTTACACGCGTGGTGCTGGACGTATCTACCGGCGTCAAGCTGGACAGTTTCACGCTGCCACCGAATGGCGAGTACGGCCATCGCCTTGTGGTCGACCTCACGCCTACATCAATTGCCGCCCAGATGGAACTGGCAGAAATGCATTCACAGCCGAGCTTCCCGCCGGCCAACAAGCACTCCTCGTCAGTTGACCAGATTGTCATTGCCATTGATGCAGGGCATGGCGGCGAGGATTCGGGAGCACGCGGGCCTACCGGCGTAAAAGAAAAGGATGTTGCCCTGTCCATTGCGCGCAAACTGGCCAAGCTGGTGGACGCTACACCCGGCATGAAGGCCGTCCTGATCCGAGACGGCGATTACTACGTCGGTCTGCGTGAACGTACGATCAAGGCGCGCAAGGCCGAGGCTGACCTGTTCATCTCCGTGCACGCCGATGCCTTCACGGACCGCCGAGCCCACGGCACATCGGTATACGTGCTATCACCCCGTGGCGCCAGTAGCGCGCATGCGCGTTCTCTGGCGGAGCGAGAAAATGCTGCTGACCTCGTCGGGGGTGTGCGCCTGACTGGGCGCGATGACCGCGACGCATTTCTTCTGAGTGTCCTGCAGGACACCTCACTGGAGGCCAGCTTTGATGTTGCGGGCCGTTTGCTAGGTGAAATGGGCCAAATCAATCGCCTGCACAAGCGTGATGTCCAGCAGGCTGGATTCATGGTGCTCAAATCCCCCGATATCCCCTCGGTGCTGGTTGAAACGGCGTTTATCTCCAATAAGGAGGAAGAAGCCAAGCTCAGCAGTTCAGAGCACCAGGATCGAATCGCACGGGCGCTGATGCGCGGAATCAGGGGTTATTTCTCCAACTACCGCCCGAGTACTATCGCGTCTGTAGATCCTGGTAGCGGCTGAACCGTAATTCATTCCCGGGGCCACGAGGTGCGCCGCTTTCGGCGGCTTTGCCAACCCCGTTATCATGCACGGCACAGCCCAAACCTGATGTGCCCACCGTGCCAATCCGCGTACTTTCCGAGCAACTGATTTCTCAAATCGCCGCAGGCGAGGTGGTGGAGCGACCGGCCTCGGTGGTGAAGGAGTTGGTCGAGAATAGCCTGGATGCAGGCGCAGATTCGATCCATGTTGAGATTGAGCAAGGCGGCCTGCGCCTGATCCGTGTGCGTGACAACGGCATTGGCATCGCAGGTACAGAACTCGCATTGGCATTGTCCCGGCATGCTACCAGCAAGATCAGCAGCCTTGATGAGTTGGAATCTGTGCGCAGCATGGGCTTCCGCGGAGAGGCCCTGCCCAGCATTGCTTCGGTTGCAAGGCTAGGGCTGACATCGCGGCTGCGCGGCGAGGAGGCTGCCTGGACCCTTCAAGGAGATATGCAGAAGCCGAAACCGGTGGCACACCCGCCGGGTACCACCATCGAAGTTCGAGAGCTGTTCTATAACGTGCCGGCCAGGCGTAAGTTCCTTCGCACGGAACGTACCGAATTCGGCCACATCAGTCAGGTTTTCCAGCGCTTGGCGCTGGGCCGCTTCGACGTTGAATTCCGGCTCACTCACGATGGGCGCGAAGTCTATGCGCTGCCGGCGGCAACCTCGTCCGAGACGCGCCTCAGGCGACTGGCACAAATATGCGGTGAGGAGTTCGCGGCAAACCTTCGCGTCATTGAGCACGAAAAGGCAGGCCTGATTCTGCGCGGGTGGCTGGCACTCCCCGCATTTTCTCGCAGCCAGCCTGATTTGCAGCATTTCTACGTCAATGGGCGAACCGTACGCGACAAGCTGGTGAACCACGCATTGCGGCAAGCCTATGCGGATGTCTTGCATGGCAGCCGCTATCCGGCGTTCGTGCTTTATCTGGAGATGGATCCACGCCAGGTTGATGTCAATGCACATCCGGCCAAGCATGAAGTGCGATTCCGCGAGTCACGCCTGGTACATGACTTCCTGTACCGGGCGGTTCACGACACTCTCGCTGAGGTTCGGCCCGATGCTGACCAGCACCGGATTGGCGGGACCGTTCCTGTGCCTGCCATCAGGCCGCAGTACCAGGCGCCCACTCAGGCGGGGTTGGGGCTGGCCATGAAAGAACAGCCTGCGACGGCTTACCGGCCGGCATTTGATGTCTTGCATGGTAGGCAGGCCATGCCGGCACTGGGACAGGATGCTACGGTTCCCCCGCTAGGTTATGCATTAGCGCAGCTACACGGAGTTTTTATCCTGGCCCAGAACCAGGAGGGTTTGGTGCTGGTGGACATGCATGCTGCGCACGAGCGCGTAGTCTACGAGGCCATGAAGCGCGACTTGGAGGCGGGCAAGGTGCGCAGCCAGCCACTGCTAGTGCCGTTTATGCTCAAGGTCAGTGCTGTCTTTGCCGACCTGGCCGAGCAGCACGCCACAACCTTGACCGAGATGGGGCTTGAGTTGGATCGGAGCGGGCCACAAAGCCTGCGGGTGCGCAGCGTGCCGACATTGCTCAAAGGGGAGGATGTCGCGCAATTGGTCAATGACGTGTTGTCTGATATCAACACACATGGCAGTGCCTCCCGCTTGCAGGAAACCCAGGATCACATTTTGGGCAACATGGCCTGTCGCAGCGCCGTTCGCGCCAATCGCAGGCTCACACACGAAGAAATGAACCGACTGCTGCGTGACATGGAGCGCACGGAACGCGCGGGCGTTTGCAACCATGGCCGCCCCACCTGGGTCCAGGTCGACCTGCCGGAGCTGGACCGTCTGTTCCTTCGGGGCCGCTAGTTTCAATAATGAAGCCTCCCGTGATTTTTCTGATGGGTCCGACGGCGTCCGGAAAGACGGATCTCGCGGTCTCTCTGGTTGAGCAACTGCCCTGTGAAATAGTCAGCGTTGACTCGGCCATGGTGTATCGCGGCATGGATATCGGCACGGCCAAACCAGAAGCGGCTGTGCTCGCACGCGCCCCTCACCGTCTGATTGATATCCTGGATCCCTCTGAGCCCTATTCGGCGGCGCGATTTCGTGATGACGCAATTCGTGAGATCGGCGAGATCCACAAGCAAGGCAGGATACCGCTGCTGGTGGGCGGGACGATGCTTTACTTTCGCGCCCTGCAGGCAGGCCTGAGTACCTTGCCATCAGCAGAACCGGAATTGCGTGCTCGCATCACGGCAGAAGCACAGGTGCAGGGGTGGCCCGCCTTGCATCATCGCCTGGCCCAGCAGGACCCAGTATCTGCCGCGCGCATTCATCCCAACGATGCGCAGCGTATCCAGCGTGCCCTCGAGATCATTGAGCTGACGGGTACTACTCCCACAGATCACTACCGTCAGAGCCGGCCTGAAGCACCTTGGGCATTGCATGCCTTGGTTCTGGCGCCTGGCGACCGTGATCAACTCAATGCGAGGCTGGCTGAGCGTTTTCATCGAATGCTTGCCCAAGGATTCCTGAATGAGGTTCGATGCCTGCGCGAAAGAGGGGATCTCAGTGTCGATATGCCGTCACTGCGGGCAGTGGGCTATCGACAGCTCTGGCAGCACCTGGAGGGGCAATTTGGCCTTGAGGAGGCCGCGGTCAGGGGGATTTACGCCAGTCGCCACCTCGCCAAACGCCAGCTGACATGGCTCAGGCGTGAGCAGGCGGGTAACTGGCTGGATAGTCTGGCACCTGACCTCTCAGGGCAGGCCTTGGCCAAGCTTGCTGGATGGGGAATTACTGCGTGAAGCGGTTGAAGCCTGTTACACTAATCAGCACTAAACCGTGGATTTACACCTAATAAAAGGGTAACCGGAGAAAAACATGTCAAAAGGACAGACCCTGCAAGAGCCGTTCCTGAATGCCCTGCGCAAAGAGCGCATTCCCGTCTCGATCTACCTGGTCAACGGCATCAAGCTGCAAGGCCAGATTGAGTCATTTGACCAATTTGTCGTCTTGTTGCGTAACAGCGTCAACCAGATGGTTTACAAGCACGCCATTTCCACGGTCGTCCCCGCGCGTAATGTGTCAATGGCGCCGGGCGAGGATGAAGCACCTGCTGCTGAGTAACCACTACCCGCGGGATCTGCATGTTTGAACGCCCCCGCGGCGGCCAGAAGGCGGTCCTGGTTCACCTGGAATTCCCCGGCACGCACTACAGCCAGGCGCAAAGCGAGTTTGTGGAGCTTGCGGAATCCGCAGGCGCCGAAGTCTTGGCTAGCCTCACAGGACGCCGTGATGTCCCTGATGCCAAGTACTTTGTAGGTAGCGGCAAGGCTGCGGAGATTGCCGCGGCAGTAGTCGAACACAAGGCCGAGTTGGTGGTTTTCAACCACGATCTTTCGCCGAGCCAGGAACGCAACCTCGAGAAGCTATTGCAGTGTCGGGTGCTTGATCGTACTGGACTGATACTCGATATTTTTGCCCAGCGTGCCCGCTCACACGAAGGTAAATTGCAAGTGGAGTTGGCGCAGCTGCAACACTTGGCCACCCGCCTGGTGCGAGGATGGTCACACCTTGAACGCCAGAAGGGTGGCATCGGATTGCGCGGTCCGGGTGAAACCCAGCTGGAAACGGATCGTCGACTGGTCGGCGCACGGATCAAGCGACTCAAGGATCGCCTGGATAAAGTCCGTGGCCAGCGCCGCACCAGCGGGGCGGCACGTCGCAAGGCTGAAATTCCGGCCGTATCGGTCGTTGGTTATACCAATGCCGGTAAGTCCACATTATTCAACCAACTGACAGGGGCCCAAGCCTATGCGGCTGACCAGCTGTTCGCGACCTTGGATCCCACGTTACGCAAGCTGCCGCTGGGTCCGGGTGAGAAGGTAATCCTGGCAGACACCGTCGGTTTCATCCGTGACCTGCCACATGACTTGGTTGATGCCTTCCATGCCACGCTTGAGGAAACGCGACAGGCGGATCTGCTCCTGCACGTGGTGGATGCCGCTGACCCGGAACGCATCGAGAGAATCCAGCAGGTGCAAAGCGTGCTGGACGAGATCGGCGCGACCGAAGTGCCGCAAATCGAGATCTTCAACAAGATCGACCTGATCGAGGGCGTACAACCACGTATTGAACGCGACGAGGCCGGTGTTGTCCGGCGGATTTATGTATCCGCGATCACGGGGGCGGGACTGGACCTTGTGCGAGAAGCTTTGGTCGAGCGGTTTTATTCGGATATCGAGGAGCGCGAGCTCACGATCCCAGCCAGCGCGGGCCGCCTGCGTGCTCGCCTGTTCGCGATGGGCGCGGTCAAGAGTGAGTCAACTGACGAAGATGGCGTGAGCCAACTGCGCATCTGCCTGCCGCGCGCGCAGCTGGAACGTCTGTATAAGCAGGAAGGTATCGAGTAAACTTCTGGGTTCAAACGCGGAGAAAGTACGGATGGGCTGGAACGAACCCGGTAATGGCAAGGACCCTTGGGGCAAGAATAGCCAAGGACCAAAACCACCTGATTTTGAGGAACTGCTGCGCAACCTTCGCAACCGCTTTGGTGGTGGCTTCGGGGGCAAGGGCGGCAGTGGCGGTGGATCAGGGCGAGAGAATCGCATCAGCG
Organism: Nevskiales bacterium; assembly: GCA_041620675.1. Lineage (GTDB taxonomy): Bacteria > Pseudomonadota > Gammaproteobacteria > Nevskiales > DATLYR01 > DATLYR01. The sequence goes on along the minus strand of JBFKCG010000016.1, from coordinate 7,931 downwards.
CGCTGGCTATCGCCGGTGCCGTGGTCGCAATTTGGTTACTGTCAGGTATCTACATCATCCAGCCCGCCGAGCGCGGTGTCGTTTTACAACTCGGCAAGCATGTCCACACGACCACGCCAGGCCTTCACTGGCACCTGCCCTATCCGATCCAGAACGTTGAAAAGGTTGACGTCGACCAGGTGCAGTCGCTCAGCGACAACGCAATGATGTTGACTCAGGACGAAAACATCGTGAACGTGGAACTGGTGGTCCAGTATCGCGTGATAAATGCCGAGGACTACCTGTTCAACCTGCGTGATCCTGAAGATACCTTGCGTGAGGCAACCCGCAGCGCGGTTCGCGAGGTGGTGGGCAAGAGCAAGGTGGATTTCGTGCTGAACGAAGGCCGTGTGGAGGTTGCCCAGCAGACCCAAACCATCCTGCAAGACTTGATGGACGCCTACACATCCGGTCTTGTGGTTACAACGCTGGCGTTGCAGGACGTACAACCCCCTGAACCCGTACAAGTCGCCTTTGATGACGTAACCCGTTCGCGCGAGGACGAGGTCAAGAAAAAGAACGAAGCCGAGGCCTATGCCAATACCATCCTGCCAACGGCACGAGGTGAGGCTGCGCGCTTGACCGCCGAGGCTGAGGCCTATCGCAGCCGAGTGGTGGAGCGGGCCAAGGGTGATGCGGACCGTTTCAGGGCGCTGGCTACCGAATACGAGAAGGCCCCCCAGGTGACGCGCAAGCGCCTGTACCTCGATGCCATGGAATCGGTCCTTGGCAATACCAGCAAGATTATCGTGGACAGCAGCAAGGGCAACCAGTTGCTCTACTTGCCGGTAGACCAGATCCTGCGCCAGCATTCTGAGTCCTTGCCGGAGAATGCCAACACCCCCACGGTGATACCTGCCCAGAAGCCGGCTGCCAGCCGTGCGCCAACTCAAGAACCACCGCCCAATGAATATCGTGGACGGGGGAGATAACACATGACGTCACGCCAATTAACAACAGTTTTTGTTTCCCTGCTGCTGGTGGTGCTGGTCATGGGATCGGCATTCACAGTGGATGAACGCGAGAAGGTCGTCGTGATTCGGCTGGGTAAGATCGTCGGCAAGAGCACGGACTATGGGCCGGGATTACACCTGAAGCTGCCGATTGCTGACGAGGTCAAGCGATTTGATAGCCGAATCCTGACACTGGATAGCAAGGAAGAGCGCTTCCTGACGCTCGAGAAAAAGAACCTGATCGTCGATTTCTTCGTGAAGTGGCGCATCAAGGACGTTGGCAGTTATTACCGCGCGACAGGTGGTGAAGAGGCCAAGGCGCTGGATCGCCTCTCCAAGATCATCAAGGGTGGTCTGCGTGACGAGTTTGGTGCCCGGACTGTCCAACAGGCGGTTTCGGGCGAACGTACCGAGATCATGCAGAAGCTGGCGACCGCCGCGAACCCACAGCTGAGCGACATGGGAATTGAAGTGGTGGACGTACGGGTGAAGCGAATCGACCTGCCGGATCAGGTCACACGCTCGGTTTATGAACGAATGGAGTCCGAGCGCAAGCGCGTTGCCAACGAGCTGCGTGCCAAGGGTGATGAGGCGGCTGAGCGGATCCGCGCGAATGCTGATCGCCAGCGTGAGGTGACTTTGGCCGAAGCGTATCGCGAGGCAGAAAAAACGCGAGGCTTGGGTGATGCCGAAGCCGCGGAAATCTACGCGCGGGCCTATAACCGCAACCCTGAGTTCTACAGCTTCTACCGTAGCCTGACGGTTTACCAAAGCACTCTGCGCAGCAAGAATGACCTGCTAGTGCTGGAGCCTGAGGGGGAGTTCTTCCGTTACTTCAATCCCCCGGCTGGCAGGTAGTCGTGTCGCCGTTATGGTCCGATGTGCTGCGGGCTCTGTGCCTTGTTCTGGTTATCGAGGGGCTGTGGCCCTTGTTGGCACCGGATCGATGGAAAACCGTGCTGATACAGGTATCCGGCATGGATAGCCGCAGCCTGCGCATCGCCGGTGCAGCAGCGGTCAGCGGTGGCCTCATCCTGCTACACTTGCTGCGCCAATAACCCCTTATTCGCTGTTCATGGGATCTTGATTTGTCATGGGACTTGACCGCTGGCTGCTGCCTGAAGGTGTGGAGGAAATCCTGCCGCCAGATTCATGGCGTTTGGAAGCCATGCGTCGGCGCCTGCTCGACCTCTATCGCAAGCGCGGTTACGAGCTGATTGTCCCGCCCTTGATCGAATACCTGGATTCCCTGTTGACGGGGGCAGGCCATGACCTTGACCTGCAGACCTTCAAGCTCACCGACCAGCTGAGTGGTCGCATGATGGGCGTGCGGGCGGACATGACGCCCCAAGCGGCAAGAATTGACGCCAGTCGCATCAAGGCTAAAGGGCCTACCCGCCTGTGCTATATCGGCACGGTACTGCGCACACTGCCGGACGGGCTCGGTGGCTCGCGCTGCCCACAACAAGTGGGTGTTGAGCTATTTGGCGAGCCGGGCATTGATGGTGATGTGGAGATTGTCGGCCTCATGCTGGAGACACTGGCCAACTGCGGTATTCGCAATGTGCACCTGGACCTTGGCCATGTCGGCATCTATCGTGCGATCGCAACGCAGGCTGGCTTCACCGGTGATCAAGAAGAAGCGCTCTTCAGCGTGTTGCAACGAAAGTCCCGACCCGATCTTGAGGTTTTTCTGCGCACGCACAAGCCGACGGACAAGACTGCGGCCTGGCTCGCGGCCTTGATTGACCTCAATGGTGATGTGGGCGTACTTGCGCGCGCACGCTCGCAATTGAAGGGGGCGGGGCGATCGGTCCTGTCCGCGCTGGATACCATCGAGCAAATGATTGAACGCGTGGGGAGCAAGTACCCCAAGCTGCCTCTGCATATCGACCTGGCAGAATTGCGTGGGTATCGCTACAAGACCGGAATGGTGTTCGCTGCATTCGTGCCCGGGCAGGGGCGAGAGGTCGCACGCGGCGGTCGCTATGATGCGGCTGGCAAAGTATTCGGCCGTGCCCGCCCCGCAACCGGTTTTAGTGCGGATATGGCCATGTTGTTGCGGCTGTCAGGGCAGGAAAGGACCAAGCCTTTGCGCAAAAAGAAATCCAAATCGTGAGTGGAGCCAAAGTTTCGATGGGCAAGAACGTTGTAGTAATCGGCAGCCAATGGGGCGACGAAGGCAAAGGCAAGATTGTTGACCTGCTGACGGACCGCTGTGGCGTCGTGGTCCGCTTCCAAGGGGGGCATAACGCCGGCCATACCTTGGTGATCGAGGGTGAAAAAACCGTTTTGCACCTGATTCCCTCCGGTATCCTCCGAGACGGCGTGCACTGCCTGATCGGCAATGGCGTGGTGTTGTCACCCGAGGCCTTGATCAAGGAAATGAAGGGGTTGGAGGCGCGTGGCGTGCCAGTGCGGGAGCGGCTGCGCATCAGCCTGGCTTGTCCATTGATCCTGCCTTACCACGTACGCCTAGATGTGGCGCGAGAAAAGGCCAAGGGTGCCGGCAAGATCGGCACAACGGGGCGTGGGATTGGCCCGGCGTATGAAGACAAGGTGGCGCGTCGTGCGCTGCGCGTCATGGATCTGTTCTTCCGCGAGCGCTTTGCCGCGAAACTGGGTGAAGCGCTGGACTATCACAACTTCGTATTGCAGAAATATTTCGGTGAGGAGCCGGTGGATTTCCAGAAGCTGCTGGATGAGTCCATGGCGCATGCCGAGGTATTGAAGCCGCTGGCCTGTGATGTCACGGAAGTGCTCATGCATGCCACCGTGCGAGGTGACAGCATCCTCTTTGAGGGCGCACAGGGCGCCATGCTGGACGTTGATCACGGCACTTATCCCTATGTGACCTCCAGCAATACCACGGCAGGTGGAGCTTCTACCGGCACCGGTGTGGGCCCGCGTGAGCTTGATTACGTCCTGGGCATCCTCAAGGCATATGCGACTCGAGTCGGTTCAGGTCCGTTCCCCACCGAGCTGACGGACGATGTTGGCAAGCACCTGGCTACCAGGGGTAATGAGTTTGGCTCAACCACGGGCCGGCCTCGTCGCTGCGGGTGGTTTGATGCTGTTGCCGCGAAGCGCTCAATCTTCAATAACAGCCTGTCCGGCCTGTGCATTACCAAACTGGATGTGCTGGATGGCCTGGATGTCATCCGCCTGTGCGTGGGTTATCAGTCCAATGGCAAGATGATCGACCAACCCCCGCTGGGTGCCGAGGCCTTTGGCGAATGCCAGCCAATCTACGAGGAAATGCCCGGTTGGAAGGAGTCGACGGTGGGCGTTCGCCGGGAGGCGGACTTGCCGAAGAATGCGCGTAACTACCTTGCGCGGATCGCGGAAATTACCCAGACCCCGATCGATATCATCTCCACAGGCCCGGATCGGGCTGACACCATCATCCTGCGCCACCCGCTGGACGGCTGAGCGGGTTTCAGGGCACGTGGGGCACAAAAAAACCGGCACAAGGCCGGTTTGATTGGTGCCCAGGAGAGGACTCGAACCTCCACGGTTTTACCCGCTAGTACCTGAAACTAGTGCGTCTACCAATTCCGCCACCTGGGCAGGTGGCGCTAACACCGCAAAACGGCGTAGCGTTGAAGCGGCGAGAATCTAATCGCAGCGGGGCCTAATGTCAACGCTGAACATGGAAAATGAATGAAGAAATCAAAGACAAAACGAAGCAAGTCATCACTGGACTGGCGCCGAAATGACCCTCAATACAAGCAAGAGAGCGGCAAGTACGAGCGTCCGGTCCCTAGCCGTGAGCTGATCCTGCAGCAATTGTCTGACCAGGGAGGCCCAACTGATCTGGCAGGCTTGCTGGAGGCATTTGCGCTGACCGAACCGCAGGATCAGGAGGCCTTGCGCAAGCGCCTGGGCGCCATGATCCGCGATGGTCAACTGGTGCAAAACCGCAAAGGTGCCTATGGCCTGACCACGCGAATGGATTTGGTGCATGGCCGGGTGATTGGTCATCGCGACGGGTTTGGTTTCCTCAAGCCAGATGAGGGTGGCGATGATGTGTTCCTGTCTCCTCGCCAGATGCGCTCGCTCCTGCACGGGGATCGTGCCCTGGTGCGCATTACCGGACAGGACCAGAAGGGGCGACGTGAAGGCTCCCTCGTCGATGTGCTGGAAAGGCGTAATCCGCGGGTCGTGGGGCGTTATACCGAGGAACACGGCATCGGTTTGGTCGTGCCGGACAATGCGCGTATCAGCCAGGACATCCTTATTCCGCAATCGGATCGGGGTGGTGCTCGTAACGGCCAGATCGTGACTGCGGAGATCATGCAGCAACCAGACAAGCGCAGCCAACCCATCGGCCGGATTGTTGAGGTGCTGGGCGAGCACATGGCGCCAGGCATGGAAATCGATATTGCGCTGCGCTCGCATGACCTGCCTTATGAATGGCCCACTGAGGTTGGGCGCGAGATAGCCGGGTTCAGCGAGGAAGTGCCGGAAGACCAGAAGGCGGGTCGGCTTGACCTTCGGCAGATGCCATTGGTCACCATCGATGGCATTGATGCGCGTGATTACGACGATGCCGTATTTGCAGAACCGCTGGGCGAGGGTAAAGCCAAGGGCTGGCGACTATGGGTGGCAATCGCGGATGTCTCGGCCTATGTGAAGCCGGGCTCTGCGCTGGATCGGGAGGCAGAAACCCGTGGCAACTCGGTGTACTTCCCAGGCTCGGTGATCCCGATGCTGCCGGAAGTGCTCTCCAATGGCCTGTGTTCGCTCAATCCACGGGTGGATCGCCTGTGCCTGGTATGCGAGATGCAAGTCAACCGGCAGGGGCAAGTCAGCGACGCTCGCTTTCATAACGCGGTCATGCGCTCGCAGGCAAGGCTCACCTATGACGAGGTGGCGCTCATGCTTGAGGACGAGACCGAGGCGCAGCGCCTGGGTCATGCCAGCATTTTGCCGCACCTGCGTAACCTCAAGGCGGTATTCGATGCCCTGTTCGCAGCCAGGCAGCGACGGGGTGCGATTGATTTCGAGACCACCGAAACCAAGATCAAGTTCGGCACGGATCGCAAGATCGAGGATGTGATACCCGTGGTGCGTAATGAGGCGCACCGAATCATCGAGGAATGCATGATCGCGGCCAATGTGCAGGCTGCGCAGTTCCTGACCGAGCACAAGCTCCCTTTGTTGTACCGCGTGCATTCGGGACCCGAGACGGATCGTCTGGAAGAGTTGCGGGCTTTCCTCAAGGAGATTGGCCTTAGCCTGGGTGGCGGTGCATCACCCGAGCCGCAGCATTACGCCAAGCTGCTGGCCAGCATCAAGGAACGGGACGATGCGCGACTGATCCAGACCGTGTTGCTGCGTTCGCTTTCACAGGCCGTCTATGCACCGGAGAACCTGGGTCATTTTGGATTGGCGCTGGAGTGCTATGCGCATTTCACTTCGCCTATCCGTCGTTATCCTGACTTGCTGGTGCACCGAGCGATCAAGCATGTACTGGCCAGACGCAAGGCAGAGGACTTTCCCTATTCCCTGGAGCGGATGAAGGCACTGGGCACCAATAGTTCAATGACCGAGCGTCGAGCCGATGACGCCACACGTGACGTGGTTAGCTGGCTCAAGTGCGAGTACATGCTCGACCACATCGGCGAAGAGTTCGACGGGTTGATTACCGGCGTGACGCCTTTTGGCCTGTTTGTCGAGATCGAACGGGTTTACGCCGAAGGCCTTGTACATGTCAGTAGTCTTGCCAACGACTATTACCACCACGAGCCCCGTCACCACCGCCTGCGTGGCGAGCGCTCAGGCCATGTATTCCATCTCTCCGACAAGATCCGGGTCCGCGTGATGCGCGTCAACCTGGATGAGCGGAAAATTGATTTTGAACCGGTCGGGCTTGCTCGGAGTCCAACATCCCAGAAGGTGCCTGGTAAGAAATCCAGACCATCAAAATCCAAGAAGTGGAGAAAATAGAACCATGAAATCGATAAATATCATCCTGTTGTCACTTTGTGTCCTGAGCGTGACCGCCTGTGCTGGCGATCCGAACCGCCGCGCCAAGATAGGCGCTGCAACCGGGGCAGTCATCGGCGCAGCCGTTGGCAGCAAGGTGGACCGTGGGCAAGGCAAGTATGTGGGTGCAGTCGTTGGCGCCATTGCAGGCGGTGCCGTCGGCCATTACATGGACGAGCAGGAGAAGCAGCTGCAAAAAGACTTGGCCAAGGAAGCCGCACGCAACGAGCTGTCCATCGTGCGTATGTCCGATGACACGCTGAAGGTGGGTGTCGCCAGCGATATTTCGTTTGACGTCAACAGTGCAGAGATCAAGTTCAACGCGCGCCAGACCTACGACAAGATTGCCGCGGTGTTGAAGGATTACGACAAGACCATCATCCATGTTGTAGGCCACACCGACAGTGATGGCAGCGACCAGCACAACCAGGCGCTGTCAGAACGACGTGCAGAGGCTGTGGCCAACCTGCTGGCGAATAATGGTGTACCCAGCTCGCGCGTCCGCATCGAGGGCCGTGGTGAGCGCGAGCCGGTCGCCAGCAATGCGACCCCCGAAGGCAAGCGCAAGAATCGGCGCGTGGATATCGTCATCAAGACGGTTGTCGAGGGCCGTGAGCAGGACGCCGAGCGCAAACCGCCTTATCTCGGTACCTGAAATAAAGTCATGTCGAATCATGATGCCGTGATTGTCGGCTGGCATGCGGTCTTGGCCGCCCTGCGCTCGCCAGGCAGTTCGGTCAGGGAGGTTTGGGTTCGCAGGGGGCGCGAGGACCGGCGTAGCGCGGAACTCGTGCAGTTGGCGGGGGAGCGCAAGGTAACCGTCAAGACGGTGGACGTTCAGGCGCTGGACGACCGTGCCGAGGGCGTGAACCACCAGGGTGTCTTGGCCTTTATGCAGGGCAGCCAGTTGCTGGATGAGGCCGGGCTCGACCAGCTCCTGGACGGACT
>JBFKCG010000015.1:0-22584 GCA_041620675.1 Nevskiales bacterium | reverse complement strand
TGGTCATCGGCAGGCAAAACGTATCGCCCACCGGCAACGATATGACTTCATTGCTGCTGTCCGTGCACAACAAGCCTGGCGCACTGCATGACCTGTTATCTCCCTTCGCCGAGGCAGGTGTCAACCTGACACGCATCGAATCGCGTCCCTCGCGGCGCGCAAAGTGGGATTACAACTTCTTCGTGGACATTGAAGGCCACGTCGAGGACGCCAAGGTTCAGGCCGTGATCAGCCGTGTACAGGCCGAGGTGCCCTTCTTCAAGGTGCTGGGATCTTATCCCCGCACCGTGATCTAGAACGGCGCACAGCCATGTCGCTGCCTTGTGTCGCTCACGCGCAGCCTGGCGTTCGTGGCCTGACGCCGTACCAACCCGGCAAGCCCATTGATGAGCTCCAGCGAGAGCTGGGCCTTTCTGACGTTATCAAGCTGGCTTCGAATGAAAACCCGCTGGGCGCAAGTCCCAAGGCCAAAGTCGCGGTCGAGAAGGCCCTGGCCGAGCTCCACCTCTATCCAGATGGCAGTGGCTTCCGCCTGAAGCAGGCGCTGGCCAGGCAGCTCGGCGTGTCCGCAAGCCAGATCACCTTGGGCAATGGTTCCAATGAGATCCTGGAATTGTTGGCACGCGTCTTCCTTGGGCCTGGACGAGTGGCCGTGTTTTCCGAATACGCCTTCGCGGTCTACCCGATCGTGACGCAGGCCGTTGGTGCCGAGGCGCGCCTGGTTCCAGCCCATGGCGCATCCCATGACATGCCCATGGGCCATGACCTGGACGCTTTTCGCAAGAGACTGGATGAGCAGGTGCGGCTGGTTTTTATCGCTAACCCGAATAATCCCACTGGAACTTGGCTAAATCCGGATGACATCGGGAAGTTCCTCAAGGCAGTGCCAGAAGATGTCGTGGTGGTGCTGGACGAGGCCTATTACGAATATATGGATGTCGGCCAACGTCCCGACAGCCTGGCCTTGTTGCAGCGTCATCATAATCTGGTCATCACGCGCACGTTTTCTAAGATTCATGGCTTGGCGGCCTTGCGAGTGGGTTACTCCGTTTCACACCCTGAGGTCGCCGACCTGCTAAACCGCGCACGTCAGCCCTTTAACAACAACAGCCTTGCACTGGTTGGCGCAGAAGCAGCACTGGCTGATCCCGATCACGTGCAACGCTCAGTGGACAACAATCACGCCGGCTTAAGCCAACTGCGCTCAGAACTCACGGCCATGGGCCTGCGCTGCCTGCCATCACAAGCCAATTTCCTGAGCTTAGATCTCGGCCGACCTGCCTCTGTCACCTACGATGCCTTGCTCAGGCAGGGTGTAATCGTAAGGCCGTTGGCCTCATATGCCATGCCCAATTTCCTGCGTGTAACAGTCGGTTCAGCCGCAGAGAATGCCCGCTTCATTGAGGCCCTGCGCCGCAGCCTATAGGTGGCAGTCGCCCCCGAGTGGGCGCAAAGGTTTATCATGTGCGCCCTTTTCGACTGAATCAGCCGACGGTATGAGCGAGACAAGCTTCTTTACCCAGCGACTGGCCGTTATTGGCGTAGGCCTAATTGGCGGTTCCCTGGCCCGCGCCTTGCGTGAGAGTAACGCGGTGGGCGAGGTGGTTGGCTGTGGCCGTGATGCGGTACACCTGCAACGGGCGCAGGATCTGGGTGTGATCGACTACTGGAGCACCGATCCTGCAAAAGCCGTGGCTAATGCTGACATGGTCGTGATCGCAGCCCCCGTGGGCGCGATGAATGGCCTGTTCGAGCAGATCAAGTCGGCTTTGTCGCCCAGTGCGGTAGTGACCGATGTCGGCAGCACAAAGGCCAGCGTGATTGCTGCCGCACAAACCGTGTTTGGTGATGTGCCTGGCCGATTCGTGCCCGGTCATCCAATCGCGGGAGCAGAGAAGACGGGGGTCGAGGCATCCTTTCCGCATTTATTCCGCCAGCGACGCGTGATCCTGACACCTACACCAGAAACCCATGCAGACGCACTCGCCCGAGTAAAGGCAATGTGGGAGCAAGTAGGCGCCCAGGTCAGCGAAATGAGCGCGGAGCATCACGATCAGGTGCTGGCGGCTACGAGTCACCTGCCGCACGTGCTGGCCTATGCCCTGGTAGACCATCTGGCTGCCATGGACGATCGACGGGAGATCTTTGCCTATGCCGCCGGTGGCTTCCGCGATTTCACCCGTATTGCTTCTTCCAGCCCGGAGATGTGGGCCGATATTGCCTGCGCCAACCATGCCGCCCTGACCCAGGTCCTGGACGACTACATGCAGGACCTGAGCCAGCTCAGGGATGCAATTGCGCGGGGTGATCACCAGGCCATCCTCACGATCTTTGAACGTGCCAAACAGGCGCGAGATCGCCTGATCAACTTGGCTGGCCCCAATGCCAGCAGTAGTGCCTGAGGTTAACGGATGAGCCTGCGTTTCATTGTCCAGCCCAAAGGGTTGCTGAAGGGGCGGATCCGTGTCCCAGGTGATAAATCTATCTCGCATCGTTCCGTGATGCTGGGCTCTCTGGCCAAAGGAACCACCGATGTCACTGGTTTCCTGAATGGTGAGGATTGCCTGTGCACGATCAGGGCCTTTCGCGCGATGGGCGTGGACATCCGTCAACACGACGAAACCAGCCTGAGTATCCGTGGCGTGGGTTTGCGTGGGCTGAAACCACCTGCCCAAGTGCTTGACCTTGGCAACTCGGGCACTTCCATGCGCCTCATGGTGGGCGTGATGTCAGGACAGGAATTCGATTCGACCCTGACAGGGGACGATTCCTTGCGTGGTCGACCCATGAAGCGAGTGACGGCGCCATTAGCGCTAATGGGCGCACGCATTGATTCCACCGAGCGGGGGACAGCACCGCTGCACATCCACGGAGGACAAACACTGACGGGAATCCGTTACCAGATGCCCGTCGCCAGTGCCCAGGTGAAATCCAGTCTCTTGCTGGCAGGCCTCTATGCGCAGGGCGAAACTGCGGTGGTCGAGCCGGCACCCAGTCGCGACCATACCGAGCGCATGCTGGCGGGCTTTGGCTACGAAGTCGTGCGCGATGGTGCCTGTGTCAGCCTGAAGGGTGGCGGCCAGCTGCAGGCGAGGGCAGTGGCAGTCCCCACGGATATTTCCTCTGCCGCTTTCTTCATGGTGGGTGCCGCCATCGTGCCTGGCAGTGAGCTGGTGATTGAATCGGTAGGCCTGAATCCAACGCGTACGGGCGTCCTGGCAATCCTGCGCCTCATGGGTGCAGATATCGAAGTGCTGGATGAGCGTGAAACTGGTGGCGAACCGGTTGCCGACCTTCGAATCCGTGGCGGTTCACTGCGCGGCATTCACATTCCCGAAGAACTGGTCCCGCTGGCTATTGATGAATTTCCGGCGTTGTTCATTGCCGCGGCCTGTGCGGAAGGAGAGACCGTGTTGACTGGAGCAGAAGAGCTGCGCGTAAAGGAAAGTGACCGGATCGCAGTCATGGCCGATGGGCTGAAGGTTCTGGGTATTGAGGCGGAGGCGAAGCCGGATGGCATCACAATCCAGGGTGGGCAAATGACTCAGGGCCACATCCGGTCACACGGGGATCACCGTATTGCCATGTCATTTGCAATTGCTGCCTTGCGTGCACGGGGTGTTATCACGATCGATGACTGTGACAACGTGAATACCTCATTCCCGGGGTTTGCCGCCTTGGCGTCAGCCGCCGGGCTGGGCATCCAGCAGGAACGTGAGTAATGGCTTTGATACCGGTTGTCTGCGTGGATGGACCCAGCGGCTCAGGCAAGGGCACGTTAAGTCGCCAGCTGGCACTGCGACTTGGCTGGCGGCTGCTCGACAGTGGCGCGCTATATCGGCTCACGGCCATTCTTGCGGCGCGCAGTGGCTTAGACGCAAATCAAGCTGGCTCGGTGCAGCCGGCGGCCGTCCTTGCGCGCGGCATGCGCGTTGAGTTCGTGGCCCACGCTTCCGGGGAAGAATCAATTCTCCTTGAAGAACAGGATGTTACCAAGCTCGTACGGGATGAAGTGACAGGCAACCAGGCTTCCCGCTGGGCCGTCATGCCTGAAATCCGTGCCGCCCTGTTGGAGCGCCAACGCGCCTTTCGCGAGCCCCCGGGGCTGGTGGCGGATGGCCGTGACATGGGAACGGTGGTTTTTCCGGATGCGCCGCTGAAACTTTACGTGACGGCGAGCGCGCAGGAACGCGCGCGCCGACGGGCCGCGCAGTTGAAGGAGCTAGGACTGGATGCTAACATTGACCGGCTTTACAGCGAGATAGCAGCCCGGGACGAGCGTGACCAGCAACGCGAGCACTCCCCGCTGATCCCCGCCGCAGACGCAGTGATCCTTGATACCACCTCGATTCCTGCTGAGGCGGTCCTCAGCGAAGCACTTCGCCTCATTCGTGAACGGGGTCTCGCAAACTAGTTCAGGTGGTCCGGACGGGAAATCCGGGCTTTTTTTCAGACAGCCCACGCGCAGCAGGATGCCGGCGGTGGAAGGCCGAAAGGCCGTCATTATCTTGGATTTATAACCCCATGAGCGAAAGTTTCGCCGAACTTTTTGAGCAAAGTCTGGCCGGCCAGTCCATGCAGCCGGGTGCCATCGTCAAGGCGATGGTCCTTGAGATCAAGTCAGATGTCGTCATCGTAGACGCCGGACTCAAGTCCGAAGGCGTCATCCCCATTTCCGAATTCCCCAGCTATGACGGTGAACTGAGCGTCAAGGTGGGAGACGAGATTGATGTTGCACTGGAAACCGTCGAGGACGGCTTCGGCGAAACCCGCCTCTCCAAGGAGAAGGCTGAGCGCATCCGTACCTGGGACGTGCTCGACACCGCCTTCGAGAAGAAGGAAGTCATTACCGGCATCATCACCGGCAAGGTCAAGGGTGGCTTCACCGTCGATATCGGCAGCGTGCGCGCATTCCTGCCCGGCTCGCTGGTCGATGTCCGCCCAGTGCGTGACACCACCTACCTGGAAGGCAAGCCGCTTGAGTTCAAGATCATCAAGCTGGATCGACTGCGCAACAACGTCGTGGTATCACGCCGTGAAGTGCTGGAGGCAGAATACAGTGCCGAACGCAGCCAGCTGCTGGACAAGCTCCAGGAAGGTGTGGTCCTGCGCGGTGTCGTCAAGAACCTGGTCGATTACGGTGCATTAGTCGACCTGGGTGGCATTGACGGCCTGCTGCATATCACTGACATGTCTTGGAAGCGCGTCAAGGATCCAAGTGAAGTTGTCACTGTGGGTCAGGAAGTCGAGGTCAAGGTCCTCAAGTTTGACCGCGAACGCACCCGCGTCTCGCTGGGCCTGAAGCAGCTGGGTGACGACCCCTGGGTCGCCATCTCGCGCCGCTACCCCGAAGGCACGCGTCTGTTCGGAAAGGTCACCAATATCACCGATTACGGTTCCTTCGTGGAGATCGAGGCGGGTGTTGAAGGCCTCGTGCACGTCTCTGAGATGGACTGGACCAACAAGAACGTGGCCCCGTCCAAGATCGTCCAGGTGGGCCAGGAAGTCGAGGTCATGGTGCTGGAGATCGACGAGGAGCGTCGCCGCATCTCGCTCGGCATGAAGCAGTGCCAGCCCAATCCGTGGGAAGAGTTCGCGCAGAACCACCACAAGGGTGATCGCGTCAAGGGCGTTATCAAGTCCATCACGGACTTCGGTATCTTTATTGGCCTGTCTGGCAACATCGACGGCCTGGTGCACCTGTCCGACCTGTCCTGGTCTGACCAGGGCGAGCAGGCTGTGCGCAACTACCAGAAGGGTCAGGAGATCGAGGCCGTGGTGCTCACGATCGAACCCGAGCGTGAGCGCATTGGCCTGGGTGTCAAGCAAATGGAGCAGGACCCACTGTCCAACTTCATGGCCGAACACCCCAAGGGCAACCGCGTCAAGGGTATTGTCAAGGAAGTGGATGCCCGTGGTGCCAATGTTGACCTCGGCAACGGCGTGATGGGTTATATCCGTGCGGCTGACCTCAAGCGTGAGCGGGTGGAAGATGCCCGTACCGTGCTGAATGAGGGTGATGAGCTTGAGGCCCTGTTCATTGGTGTGGATCGCAAGAACCGCATAGTGACGCTGTCGGTCAAAGCCCAGGAAATCCGTGAAGAGGAAGAGGCGGTTCAGGACTACAGCCGCACCCAGCCGACCGGTCGTGCCAGCTTGGGGGATATCCTCAAGGAACATATCAAGACCGGTGATAGCGATTAATTAGACGAGACTGGGCTAAAAACCCAAGCGAGTCATTGTGTTAAGCCCGGGTTGCGCTTGCGTGACCCGGGCTTTTGTATTAGTGTGACTTTTCGGGGGAAAGGCAGCGGAAACAAAAGATTACAGCCGCTGCACTGCCATGAGGGGTGTGCAGATGACCAAATCTGAATTGATCGATCGTCTGGCCCAGCGGCAGACCTATCTATCCCACAAAGACGTTGAACTGGCCGTCAAATTGCTGCTTGAGCACGTCTGCCAGTGCCTTGCCCAGGACGAGCGCATCGAAATTCGTGGCTTTGGCAGCTTCTCCCTGCATCACCGGCCCCCTCGCATTGGTCGCAACCCGAAGACCGGCGAGCCAGTGTCAATTCCGCCCAAGCGTGTACCGCACTTCAAGCCGGGCAAGGAAATGCGTGAGCGAGTCAACAGCAGCACCCAAGCCATCACCGGCTGAGGTCATTTAAACCTTTCCTAAGCGTTTCACAGGCGGCACACTAGGCATCGTTGTTAGACTTTCTGATAGCGTGCTGGAGTTGCCATGCTGCGAATAATCCGTATTGCCCTGATTGTGGTCGCCTTGCTTGTCGGGATGATGTTCGCTTTGTTTAATGCCGACAGCGTTACCGTAGACTTACTGTTCGATAGTTTTGATATCCCCCTGGTTGCGCTGCTGATGCTGGACTTGCTGCTTGGACTGGCCCTGGGTGCCTTGATCTACCTGCCAAAGCAGCTGGCACTACGGTTGGAACTCGATCGCACCCGTAAGAAACTGGATACGGCTCAAACCGAGATTCGAAACCTGCGCAATCTGCCAATCCAAGATGCCTGACGCTGGTTTACTGAGTCTATTGCTGTTGCCGGTAGCAGCAGCCACTGGCTGGTTTCTCGCCAGGCACACCAGTCGGCTATCGAAGTCACAGTACCCTGCCTTCAGCAGTGATTATCTCAGTGGCCTGAATCACCTGGTGAACGAGGATGCGGATAAGGCCATCCAGGTCTTTACCCGGCTGCTCGAGGTAGATCAGGACACAGTCGAAATTCACTTGGCCTTGGGAAACCTTTTCCGTCGCCAAGGTGAGGTGGATCGAGCATTACGCATCCACCAGAACCTCGTGGCGCGTCCTAACCTCAGTGAGCAGCATCGCAGTCAAGCCCGATATGAGCTGGCACGTGATTACTTGCGTGCCGGTGTGCTGGATCGCGCCGAGGATCTGTTCCTGGAGCTTTCCCAGCAGACTGCGTTTCGCGAAAAATCCCTGATTGGACTGGTGGGAATTTACGAGCAGGAACGTGACTGGAATAAGGCTCTGGTGACGACACGCCAACTGGAGGCAGTACGTGGTCACTCAAGGCGGCCTGTGATAGCGCAATATCTCTGCGAGTTGGCCGATGAGTCGCGTATTCAGCGTGACTTTCCAGGAGCCATCAAACTGCTGGAGCAGGCCAGGTCTGAATACCCCGAGTGTGTACGCGCAAGCCTAATGCTTGGTGAGATTGCAGAGGCACAGGGAGCCTATGAAGAGGCCGTTCGCCATTACCGTCGTGTAGTTAAACAAGACCTCGAATTTGTGTGCGAGGTAATAGAGCCACTGGCGCGCTGCTATGAGGAGTTGTCAAAAACCACAGCATTGCAGGAGTTTCTGCAGAATGTGTCTGCGGTCTATGATGGCCCGGCCCCTCGTATTGCCATGGCGCGGTTGCTCTCAAAGCAGGGCAAGACGGATGAGGCAATTACCTATCTGGCAGATGCGCTGAATACCAGGCCCAATTGGATAGGCTTGGATCAGTTGCTGCAGCTGGCGCCACCTGCTAGTAGCGCATTGCAGTCATCGCTTGAAGGGCTGCGCAATGCACTCAAGCGAGTGACGGACGCAAGTCCACGCTACCAGTGTAGCCACTGTGGTTTCCATGCACGAAGCCTTTATTGGCTCTGCCCGGGCTGCAGGCAGTGGAACAGCGTAACCCCGCTCAAGGACGTTATTCCGAAAATCGTCTAATGCACGTACTATTCCGATAGGGAGGGTACATGCCTGTTGCGTTTGTCACTGGTGCCACCGGATTTCTCGGCCACCATCTGGTCGCTGCACTGCGTGCCGCAGACTGGGAGGTAATTGCGCTATGCCGGCCCGGAACGGACACACGGTCACTCAAGCAGCCCGGTGTGCACTGGGTTGAAGCCGACCTTGGGCTGGGGCGAGAGCTTCGAGAGGTCATGCCCTCCAAGCCTGATGCTGTTTTCCATGCAGCCTACAACATCAGCCTTTGGCAGGAAGACGCTGATGAACAAACGCGACTTAATGTGTATGGAACACGCAATGTGGTGCGAGCGGCCTTGGACAAGGGTGCTCGCAGATTCATCCATAGCTCGAGCATCCTGGCCTATGGACTGCACGGTGGGACGATTTCAGAAGATACGCCGTCACGTGCATCCCGTTCGACAATCAATTTCGTTCGTACAATGGCTCAGGCTGAGCGCGAGGTTCGACGAGGCATGAGAAAAGGGCTGGCCGCCGTGATCATGAACCCGGCCCATATGCTGGGTGCGTATGACCTGCATGGATGGGGCCGAATCATCCGGCTGGTCAAGCAGCGGCGGATTATTGCGGCACCGCCGGGAGGAGGCTCATTTTGTCACGTTGAGGCAGTCGCACAGGCCCACGTGCAGGCTGCCACCCAGGGCCGTATTGGGCAGAATTACCTGCTGGGCGGCACAGACCTGACTTATGTCAGGCTGCTGAAAATGGTGGGTGCTGCACTCAGACGGCCGACTTTGTCCAAGCCATTGCCCAGCCGTGTACTCAATGGTTATGCGCGCATGCAGGAATTGCTGTCTCCCCTGGTGCGAGGCAAGCCAGACATCACCCGCGAAATGATCCAGATATTGTCGGCGCATAGTTACTGCCGAAGTCATAAGGCGCAAAAGGAACTGGGTTACAGCCCCGTTCCGGTCGAACGCATGATAGAAGACAGCACGGCTTGGCTAGACAGGCTTGTTGACTGATTAGCGTCGTTTGGCGGCCTCAGTCGGGGCTTCCTTCTCGTAGACCTCAAGCTGTGCGCGGACCCGTGCCTTGTCGTTGGCGCTAATGTCAGGCAGGCGCAAGGCGGCATCGAGCTGGTTCATGGCTGCCGTGTAGTTTCCCTGCAAATGGTGGTACTCAGCCATCCGGAACAGGGCCTCGGCTTTCCAGCCCAGATCCTGTGCGGCAACGGCGAGTAATCGGTGGAGTTCAGGCAGGCTTCCGTCCAGCGCTCCCTTGATGCCGAGGATGACGCGCCGGGCATCGGCGGGACGCTTAAAACGCAGTAGCGCCTCGGCATACGTGGCCGCGACTGGCAGGTTGTTCGGGTAGCGTGTGTGCAAGCGATCCAGCGTTGCAAGAGCTTCCTTTGGCGAATCTCCCGCCAGCTGCGTTCTTGCCCATTCCAGTTGGAAATGTATTTGCTCCGGCTGTTGCTTGATGAGCGCCTGAAAAATCGGGCGAGCCGCTTCAGGCTGCCCTGAACGCAACAAGGCCAGCCCAAGCCCATAACGATCTGCCTCGGTGCTGGTGTCACCTCGGGTGCGCCCCTGAAAATGCGCCAGTGCATCCGTCAGTTGCGGGCTGCTGAGAACCCGCAAGCGTGCCTGCATCAGTGCAAATTCACGGCCATCTGCAAGCTTTGCAGGAGGGTAACCTGCGGCACGGGTACGAGCTTCCGTGATTCGGGTCACATGGACGGGGTGAGTTCGCAGGATTTCCGGCAAGCCATCTCCATACAAGCGTGTGCGCTCTTCCATGCGCTGGAAGAAGCTGACCATGCCCTTGGGGTCGTAACCCGCACTGGCGAGTGTTCGAATTCCCACACGGTCGGCCTCAATTTCATGAGAGCGTGTGAAGTTGATCTGCCGCTGCTGGATGCCGGAAATGCCCATCGTCAATGCGGCCTGGGCCAAGTCACCACTCCCGCCGCTTGCGATCAGTGCGACCAGCAGTGCAGCCATGGTTGCCATGTTTAATGCCTGTGTGGTCTCGATCTGGCGTGCTATATGGCGTTGCGTCACGTGAGCCACTTCGTGAGCCATCACACCCGCAAACTCACTTTCTTCCTCAGCAGCCAGTATCAGCCCAGCGTTGACGCCAATGTAGCCACCGGGCAGGGCAAAGGCATTGATGCGGTTGTCCTTGATGATGAAGAATTCGAAGCCGGCCGGGTTGGCACCACTGAAAGAGGCCAGCCTTCGACCTGTCATGTCAACGTATTCGGATAGCTGGGGGTCATCCAGCATGAAGCCATGCTGGCGTAGCTGGCGCACCACGCTGGCACCGAGTTTGGACTCCTCAATGGGCGAAAGTGCCTGATCTGCCGGCTCGCCTATGCTCGGCAGCTCAATAGGTGCTTGCCCGGCGGCCACAAACGTCATGCAGGCCAGGAATACAGCGATGATGCGCTGATAATTCAATTAAACTCCGCGCCAGGTAAAAGGTAGCTAAGGAAATCTACTGCGTTTGACACTGGCTTGTCATACAGGTTCAGGCCTGAATACCTTACAGGCGCGATGAGGCGAAATCCGCAAGCCGAGAACGCTCTCCGCGTGCCAGCGTGATGT
Organism: Nevskiales bacterium; assembly: GCA_041620675.1. Classification (GTDB taxonomy): domain Bacteria; phylum Pseudomonadota; class Gammaproteobacteria; order Nevskiales; family DATLYR01; genus DATLYR01. The sequence continues at coordinate 11,789 of JBFKCG010000015.1, read as the reverse complement.
GGCCAGAGTAAGGCCAGATGCGGAACCGATCTACCACGTTGGTCAGGCCGGAAGTCGTCTCTGTCAGGTAGGGTGAATCAATCTGGTTTAAGTTTCCCAGGCAGATGATCTTGCTGCCAGGCCCCGCACGTGTGATCAGGGTCTTCATCTGCTTGGGTGTCAGGTTTTGGGCTTCATCCAAGATGATGTATCGGTTCAGGAAGGTACGCCCGCGCATGAAGTTGAGCGAACGAATCTTGATTCGTTTTGACAGCAGCTCATTGGTGGCTGCACGTTCCCAGTCACCACCATCCAGGGTCTGTGTGAGTACTTCCAGGTTATCCATCAATGCGCCCATCCAAGGCGTCATTTTTTCTTCTTCTGTGCCTGGCAGGAAGCCGATATCTTCCCCGACCGGGACGGTGATGCGTGTCATGACGATTTCCCGGTAGCGCTGGTCATCCAGGCTTTGGGCCAAGCCGGCCGCCAATGCCAGCAGGGTTTTGCCGGTGCCGGCAGTGCCGAGAAGGGTGACCATGTCGATATCCGGGTCAAGCAGCAAGTTGAGTGCGAAATTCTGCTCGCGATTGCGTGCATGAACCCCCCAGACCGAAGCCTTGCCCTGACGAAAATCGCGGATGACTTCCAGCACAGCGCTGTCGCCATCAACGGAACGGACCATCAATTCAAGACCGGGGTCTTCTTCCTCGAAATAGAGGAACTGATTTGGATGCCATTCCTGTGCGGCAACTCCGCGCAGCTTGTAGTAGCTGCGTCCATTTTCCTGCCAGGACTCCATATCCTTGCCGTGTTTATCCCAGAAGTCCGTAGGCAGTGCGGCGTAGCCCCGGTAAAGCAGATCCAGGTCGTCCAGGACCTTGTCGCTGGAGTAATCCTCGGCATGGATGCCAACAACCGCGGCCTTGATACGCAGGTTGATGTCCTTGGACACCAGCGTGACGCGGCGTTCTGGGAATTGCGATTTCAGTGACAGGGTCGTGACCAGGATGCTGTTGTCGGGCTTGCTGCCGGGCAGGGCATCCGGCAACTGCACGTTGGAGGGCCGGGTCTGGAAAAACAGGCGCCCGGTTGAGGGTAATTTGACCCCAGAGTCCGGACTGCGCGCTGCCACCAGCGGTATGCCCTCATCAATTTCGGCGTGGGTACGGCTACTCATCAACTCGTCAAGGAAGCGACTGACCTGGCGCACGTTGCGTGCGACTTCAGACAGGCCCTTCTTTGCGGCATCCAGCTCCTCCAGTACGACCATGGGCAGGAATATGTCATGTTCCTGGAATCGAAACAGGGAGCTGGGATCATGCATCAAGACATTGGTATCAAGCACGAAAACACGCTGGTTCATCATAATGCCTTCGCTGCCTCAAGTACTTCGATTGCGTGTCCCTTGACTGTGACGCCGCGCCACTCCTGACGCAAAACACCCTTTGCATCAATCAGAAAGGTGCTGCGCTGTATTCCCATCACCTTGCGTCCATACATGTTCTTTTCCTTGATGACGTCAAATAGCTTGCACGCCTGTTCCTTGCTGTCGGACAGCAGGGGGAATGGGAAATCGTATTTATCCTTGAAATTCTCATGTGAACGAATGCTGTCACGTGAAACACCCAGGATCGCGGTGCCCGCTTTCTTGAACTTGGGGTAAAGGTCACGGAAGTCCTGACCTTCCTGCGTACAGCCCGGCGTGTTGTCCTTTGGGTAGAAATAAACCACGAGTTTCTGGCCCAGATACTGGGACAGGGCAATGTCCACGTCGCCGGTGGCTGGCAGGGTTAAGGCAGGAACCTTCTTGTTGATGCTGACGCCCATTCCATACTCCCGTTCAGGATTTTATCGGATCGAACATGCCATCCGCGTTCAATTCATCGCAGAGGTCCATGAAGCCGTCCCGAAGCGCCTGCGGGTGCTGGTCAATCGGAACATGCACGACCAGGTGGATATTCGTCATTTCTGCACTGGTATGTCCGGATGCATAGTCCTGGACCATGACCTCGCGCACGCGTATCTCCTGCCCATCAAAAAAAGACAGCAGGTGGCCGATGAGGTCGGGACGCTTGGGCGCAACCACTTCAACAGCATAAGGACGAAAGTTTGGCTGGTCGGCTGCGGGACCCGTGCGATGGAAATTCAGCTTCAGGGCCAAGCGTTCAGCTAATGGGGGCAAGGCGGTTTCCAGTCGCCCCAGCGTGCTCCAGTTGCCGCTGATTACCAGGCTGGCCGTAAAACTGGCGCCCATATGCGCAAGTCGGCACTCCACGATCTCACAGCCGCGGTCAAGGATGGCCCGGGCCAATTCCGAGAATTGTCCCTCGCGTTCAGGTCCGATTGCTGTGAGGGCGAGCAGGTTGCTGGTTTCTGGCATTTATGTAGTTATGGGTGAATATTCAGCCGGCTGAACGGGTGGCCTGCCCATGGGCACTAAAAAGCGTGTTCAGCCAGATGGTAACACCCATCCATGCCCGACGGGCAGGGGTCAGGCTGATGTTTTCAGAAGGATTTCTTCTGTGTCCGCACAGGTCTTTGCGTTATACTTTGCGACTTTCGCGAGTGGTGAGGAAATTCATGTTTACCGGCAGCCTGGTGGCTTTGGTGACCCCTATGATGGGGGATGGCCGCGTCGATTTCGACAGCCTGCGCCAGCTGGTGGATTTCCACGTGCGTGAGGGCACGGATGGCATCATTTCCGTGGGAACTACGGGTGAGTCGGCCACGCTGGATTTCAAGGAACATCTGGAGGTTATCGCGCACACGGTGGAGTACGCCGCTGGGCGTATACCGATCATCGCCGGCACCGGGGCCAATTCGACCCGAGAAGCGATCGAGCTGACGCGTCAGGCAAAGACTGCTGGTGTTCAGGCTTGCCTGCTGGTGACGCCGTATTACAACAAGCCGACACAGGAAGGCTTGTACCGTCATTACCGTGCGGTCGCCGAGGCAGTTGAAATTCCGCAGATTCTGTATAACGTGCCAGGTCGTACAGGTTGCGACATGCAGCCAGCGACGGTTGAGAGACTGGCGGGCACACCGAATATTGTTGGCCTCAAGGAGGCCAAGGGCGAGTTACCGCGCATCCGGGAATTATTGGATCGGGTCGCTGGTCAGATGCATATCTACAGCGGCGATGACGCCACTGCCTGCGAATCGATATTGATGGGCTGCAAGGGTGATATTTCGGTGACGGCCAACGTAGCGCCGAGACTGATGCACGAGATGTGCACGGCCGCGCTGGCTGGTGATCGTGAGCGGGCTCTGGAGTTGGATGCAAAATTGCAGCCTTTGCACAAGAACCTTTTCCTGGAGCCCAACCCGATCCCCGTAAAATGGGCCTTGCAGCAAATGAAGCTGATTCCAGATGGCATTCGGTTGCCATTGACGCCACTCGATGTGCAGTATCATGCGCCGCTGCGTGACGCGCTGAACAGCGCTGGAGCATTGGTATGAAGCAAGTGGTTTTAGTATTGGTTCTGGGCTTGATGCTTACAGGCTGCGCAACCCGTTATTGCGAACGTGGTGTGCAAGTCTACGAATCAGCGGCTGAAAAAGCCCCCCTGGTGTCCCCAGATGGACTGCAGGTGCCGGAACCAGATCCCAATTTCGCCATCCCCGAGGCAACGGGAGCAGACGTGAAATACGCAACGCCCACAGTGGATGCTGCGGGCAGGTCGCGCACCGATTGCCTCGATACGCCACCCCCGTTGGTGGTTGTGTCGCCGCCGCGTGAGCTGGAGCCAGCTTACGAAGATGATGTGGGTTTTGAAAGCGAATCTGATCCGGACGAAGGGCTGCAAACCAGCCCTGATTCAGAAAGCGAAATGCGGGATGATCCGGAGGCAGAGCCGGTCGAGCTTTGAGGATTTTCATAGAACGGAGAGATGTCCGAGTGGTTGAAGGAGCACGCCTGGAAAGCGTGTATACGGGTCAAACCGTATCGAGGGTTCGAATCCCTCTCTCTCCGCCATTTTGTTGTGGCGAGACGTAGAGTTTCATGGTTTCTATGGTGGTCCGCGTCGGTCCCCTCGCGACGATAGGTTGTGAACCCCGTCAGGCCCGGAAGGGAGCAGCGGTAGTGACTGATTCGGGCGCCGGGGTGTGGCTGGCGCGGCCCGCCACCTTACGGGTGTACTTATGAGCTACGAAGCACTGGCCCGAAAGTGGCGTCCACGCCAATTCCAGGAACTGGTCGGGCAAGGACACGTCGTACGCGCACTGACACATGCGCTGGAACAGGACAGGCTGCATCATGCCCTGCTGTTCTCCGGCACGCGCGGGGTAGGCAAGACCACCATCGCCCGAATTCTGGCCCGTTGCCTTAACTGTGAGAAGGGCGTTAGCGCCAATCCCTGTGGTGAATGCAGTAGCTGCCGCGAGGTCGACCAAGGTCGATTTGTTGACCTGATTGAAATCGATGCCGCGTCAAATACCGGCGTCGACAATGTTCGCGACCTGCAGGACAACATCGTGTATGCGCCTACGCGTGGCCGGCGCAAGGTTTACCTCATCGACGAAGTGCATATGTTCTCCAAGGGCGCCTTCAATGCGCTCTTGAAAACATTGGAAGAGCCACCCCCGCGAGTGCACTTTATCCTGGCTACGACCGATCCGCAGAAGCTGCCAGTCACGATACTTTCCAGGTGTCTCCAGTTCCACCTCAAGCGTCTTCCCGCCCAGGAAATCCGTAATCAGCTCACCAACGTGCTTGAACGTGAGGGCGTCCGATTTGAGCCGGCTGCTGTGGCGAGTCTGGCGCACGCGGCTGACGGCAGCATGAGAGACGGCCTGAGCTTGTTGGATCAGGCAATTGCTTTTGGTGGCGGTCAGTTACGGGAGACAGAAGTCCGCGACATGCTGGGTTCGTTGTCGCGGCGCGACGTATTGGCCCTTATCCAAGCACTATCGGTGGGCGATGGTTCTGCACTTCTGGCCGCACTTGCGGCCTTGGATGAGAAGGCGCCGGATTACGATGCGGTACTCGCAGATTTGTCAGCTTTGTTGCAGAAAATTGCCTTGATCCAGCTAGTGCCTGATGCTGACCTGGCTGACGAAGAGGCCGCTGAAGAGCTGATCCAGTTGTCGCAGGTCCTGACTCCTGAGGACGCGCAGCTTTATTACCAGATTGTCTTGCAGGGGCGTCGAGACATCGACTGGGCACCCGATCCACGCAGCGGACTTGAAATGACGTTGCTGAGAATGCTCGCATTTCGACCTGATGATGGCGGACAGCCGGCGGCCTCCCAGGGCTCGCCGGCGCGCAAGGTGGCAGTTCCACCGCGCCCAGCCAAGCGGTCAGAATCAAAGCGCCAGATGGCGGCGAGCGACTGGGAGTCAACCCTGGCACAACTGGATTTGCGTGGACCTGTCACGGAACTGGCGCGCAATTGCGCATGGTTGGGGCGAGACGGCACAAACATCTATCTACGCCTAGATCCACGGCATGAAAGCCTTCTGTTAAATGGGTTGGATAAAAAGCTGGAAGAGTCCCTGCAGGGCTTGTGGGGACCCGAAGTGCGGCTGAAACTTAAGGTCGAAAGTGGCGAGCAGGAAACACCGGCACAAAGCGATGAACGCCGACGTGATGCCTTGCACAGCGGCGCAGAGCAGGCGATTGCGGAAGATCCCGTCGTACAGGGATTACAGTCCCGATTCGGTGCGCGTGTGCGACCAGGATCGGTCGAGCCACTGGAAAAGTGAACATCATTCAGGAGTAGTCATGAACAAGGGTGCCCTCGGCAATCTCATGCGTCAGGCCCAGCAGATGCAGGCCAATATGCAGAAAATGCAGGAAGAAATCGCCGCCATGGAAATCACCGGCGAGTCCGGGGCCGGGCTGGTCAAGGTCACGCTGAACGGTCGCCACGAAGCGCGCGCGGTTCGTATTGATCCCAGCCTGCTGACTGAGGACAAGGATATGCTGGAAGACCTGATTGCTGCGGCAATCACCGACGCCAGCCAGCGTATTGAACAGGCCAGCCGCGAAAAGACGGCTGCCATCACCAGCGGATTACCTTTGCCCCCCGGCTTCAAGTTCCCGGGTATGTAAAGTCTTGACCGTCACTTGAACTATTCGCCTTTACTGACCCAACTGATTCAGGCACTGCGCCGCTTGCCGGGCGTGGGCCCAAAATCTGCCCAGCGCATCGCGTTTCATCTTCTGGAGCGCGACCGGCCTGGCGCGTTAGCGTTGGCGGAAGGGTTGCGGGCGGCGATGGATGGCATCCAGCATTGCCAGGATTGCCGCATGTTCAGTGAAGGCACTCACTGCGAATATTGTGCCGCGAAGAATCGCGACGACAGCCTGTTATGTGTTGTAGAGGGGCCGGCTGATGTCCTGGCGGTAGAGCAGGGCGCGCATTACCGCGGTCGATATTTTGTGTTGATGGGTCACCTGTCACCTCTGGATGGCATTGGGCCTGAAGAACTCGGATTGGACTTGCTGGCTCGAAGGATCGACCAAGGCGAAATCAAGGAAATCATCATCGCAACCAACCCAACGGTCGAGGGTGAGGTGACGGCGCATTACATCGCCGAATTGGCCAGAAAACACGGCAAGCGCGTGACACGCATTGCGCACGGAGTTCCGGTTGGTGGCGAGCTTGAGTATGTAGACAGCGGCACGCTCGCTCACGCTTTTGCGGGGCGTCTGCAGGTCTAATATTTCTTAGTATGTGGGCCCTTGTTGGGCGGCCCATTCCACGAGGTTTGCATAGCTTGCGTAGCGCCGGGCGGAAATGTCACCCGACTCGACCTTTTGTTTAATCACGCATCCGGGTTCCTTCATATGCTTGCAATCTAGGAAACGACACTCGCCTTGTAGCATCCGCATTTCAGGAAACCCGCGAGCCAGCTCGGCTGGTGGCATTGGCCAAAGACGGAAGTCACGCACACCGGGTGAGTCGATTACGCAGCCATGTTGGTCTGGCAGCGTGTAGAGATAAGTTGAAGTGGTTGTGTGCTGGCCTTCTCCACTTGCCTCAGACAGGGCTTGTACACGCAGGCTGACATCAGGGATGAGCGCATCGACCAAAGAGGACTTTCCAACGCCGGATTGACCAACAATGATCCCGGTTCTATCCCTCAGTTGTTCGTTCAGCTCAGCAAGGCCTGAACGGGTCTTGGTGCTGCACCAGATTAGCTTGTAGCCCAATTGCACGAACTCACGCAGTGCTACCTCCCATTGGTTGCGTTCGCCGTGAGTGAGCAAATCAGCCTTGTTGAATACCAGTACGGGATTGAGGCCCAGCACCTCTGCGCCTACGAGATAACGATCAACAAGTGACAGGTCAGGCTCTGGTCGTGCGGCGATGACGATGAAAATGATGTCCAGGTTGGCGGCCAGCACGCGACTGCCTGCATGTAGGTCATGGCGCAGCAACTCATTGCGTCTGGCGATTAGCTCGGTCAATAACCCCTGTTCTTGACCAGTGACATCCTGCCAGCGCACGAAGTCACCACACACGGGTTGCCCAAGTTTGCGCGGGCTGCGACAACGGATCAGGGAGCCATCGACTGTCTCGACGAGGCAGCGTCCACCATAGTTAACGACAACGCGACCGTCGTGGGCATTGCTGGCTGGTGATTGGGTCACTCGGGTTTTCGCAGTAATGCATCAACCTTGGCAGCACAGATGAAGTCATTCTCAGACAAACCGCCGATGGCATGAGTGCTGTAACTGACCGTGCAGGTTTTATAGCCAAAGCTGATATCAGGGTGATGGTTTTCCTGGTGGGCAATCCAGACGATGGCATTGACGAATGCTGAAGTTTGCCAGTAATTGCGAAAATTGAACTGGGCGCTTAGGACTTTGTTGTCCGGCTGGATTTTCCAGTGGGCTGACAGCTCTTTTAGCAATGTTTGTGCTTCTGCAACAGTGAGGGAGGGCACATCACCCTCGCAGGGCTTGCACCGACGAGTAACCAAGGCTGAATCCATGCAGGAATCTCCTATGAACAGGACAGATACAGTAGCATCACCCCCTGTTGCCACCTAGCCTCTGTTAATATTTCGGGTAACCATGAGTCTGCACCCTGATAACCTGATCTGGATTGACCTGGAAATGACAGGTCTTAATCCGGACACGGATCGCATCATAGAGATCGCGACAGTCGTCACGGATAAAAACCTTGAGCTAATCGCTGAGGGTCCGGTTTTCGCGATACATCAGTCGGATGAAGTGCTGAAGGGAATGGATGCCTGGAACACGCGCCAGCACGGCCAGTCAGGCCTCACCAAGCGGGTGCAGGAAGCCACGACGAGCGAGCGAGAGGCGGAGCTGGCGACGCTACAGTTCCTCTCGCAGCATGTGCCGCCCAATAGTTCGCCGATGTGTGGCAATAGCATCTGTCAGGACCGCAGGTTCTTGTATCGGCATATGCCGGAACTGGAGCGATTCTTCCATTACAGAAACCTGGACGTGAGCACCCTCAAGGAGCTGGCGCGACGCTGGGCACCCGCAGTATTGGAAGGCTATACCAAGAGCAGCACGCATCTGGCGCTGGACGATGTGCGCGATTCGATCAATGAACTGCGCCACTATCGGGCGCAGTTCATCAAGTCCTGAAGTCTAGTGCCTGGTTGTTGCGAAGCGTTGTAACTGCGCGGGCGTGAAGTATCCCGGCGGCTGGAACCAGTCATACTCAAGTGGCCCTTTCTCTTCCTGCGTCAGATAGAGTGCCACGTAGCGTCTTGACTGCAGGTCATAGTGCACTTGGGGCCGGTTGATCATGGAAGGGACCTCGTACACTGTGATCGAATGCGCTTCGCCGGTGCGCCAGAACTGCCCACGTTCATCGTAGATGTCCTGGAACAGGATCTGCCAGCTATCCTCGTCAAGGTAGAACACGCGCTTGCTGTAGATGTGCTTGACGCCGCTCCTGACATTGGCCTCAACCACCCACATGCGGTGCAACTCGTACCGTGGCAGGTCCTGATTGATGTGCCCCTTGGTCAGGATTTCCTTGTATTTATGCTTGTCACTGTTGAGGTCGTAGGAGTTGTACGGCATGTAAAACTCCTTCTTGCCAACAAGCTTGAAGTCATATCGGTCCATTGGGCCGTTGAACATGTCGATCTGGTCATGGGTCATCAGGCCGTCGAAGGCTGGGTTGTCGTAACCCACTTCGCCGATGCGCCGTATCTTGCGCTGGCCAGGGTTGTAAACCCATAGCCCGGTATTGTCCTTGACCCGGTCAAGTGGCAGGTGCAGCAAATAGGCGTCGCCTGCTTTGGAAACCGGCGCAGTGATGCGATACAGGGCGTAGAAGTACTTGTTTTCGAAGTTCTCCAGTGTCGTGTCCGGGTGGTTGTAACGAACCGCAAGCTCAAAATAGGAGCGCTCGACCAGGTATTCACCCGTGTTGGTGGTCGCCGCATGGTTGTAATAACCGCGATATCCCTTGGTGTGGTAGCGAACCATGTGGTTCCACATCGCTTCCCGTCCTGACTTTGGGATGGGGAAGGGATGTCCTGCCACCGTGTTTGAGAAGCCATTTCCCTTGTTAGTGAGCTCCACGCGGGTGGCGTTCTTGATGGTTTCGTCGTAGATGAACTGCGGGAATGCCGCGCTCCGGCGGGTTGGATAGACCCGCATCTTGTAGGTCTCCGGGAAGTTCTTGAACAAGGCGACCTGCCCAGGGGTGAGCTTGTCCTGGTGTTCGGTGTAATTCTTCGAGGTGATTGTGAACAGCTCCTTATCATCAGGATAGGGGTTTAGGTACTGTCCACCTTTCTTGTAACCGGGGGGTGGCGTCGTCAGACCGCCAGTCCACTCAGGAATGGTGCCTTCTGCGTTCCCTGCTTTTTCCGCGCCCAAAGGGGTCAGGGTCTTGCCAAGCTGAGCCGCCTCTTCGGCGGAAACCACTGCGGCAGCTGGCGATTGCCATCCCAAAATGGCCAGCACCAGCGCAAATGTCATTTTTTTACGAATCAAACTAGCATCCTCCTGCACACGTCGGCCTTTATAGTGACTTCGCCAGCCGATCAGGCGTTAAGTCTGCCAGTTAGCCGGAAACAGTACCAGCGTAGACGCAGGCACACCCACTACGACAATGATGGGGGCAGGGAGTTCTGGAATGTGCTTGATTGCGATTGGCTGATTGAGAATAGGTAACTGCCGGCCTGGAGGCTGTTCCGGCACTAGTCCCGTCGCGCTGTTTCCCCGTGTCGCCTAGAATGGCACCTAAAATCCTACAGGGGAGCCTCAATGACCATCTCAATCCTGCTTCTGGTGAGCACCGCCATACTAACCTCGCTGGTCACACTAGGCTTGGCCTGGTGGCTCTATGAGGCCCGCCTAAGGCCGCGACTGGAGTCCCGACTGGAAGAGCTGGCTGACCTCCTGGAGGCTCGTGTACACAAAGGTGTCAAGGATGCGGGTATGGAACTGCTCCCGGCGTTCCAGGAGCGGGTCGAGGCTGGCTTTCGTAATGCCATGACGAGCCTACCCGAGAAGGGTGCCAACACGATCGCCAAGGCAGGTGCAAACCTAATCGGCGGGGGCCTGAATACGTTGTTTGGCCGCAAGGATTAGTCCTAGGTCACTGTGGCGGCTTTAAGTAGGGTAGCGTCTGAGACTTCCCAGGTATCCGGCTTGTGAGCTAACTGGCCCATTGGCAAGGCGGTTACAAGCAGAATTGTGGCATTGGCTCAGGCGACACCTACCAACGTGATGGCTGTCTGCTAAACAGTCTAGGTTAAGAAAAGCTCAGGTTCAGTCGATTTCGGCCATCCTGAAGTCGGATTTTGGTGCACCACAGTCAGGGCAGGTCCAGTCATCGGGCACGTCTTCCCATTTTGTGCCTGGAGTGATGCCGTCTTCAGGTATCCCCAAGGCTTCATCGTATATAAAGCCGCAAACTTCGCATTGCCATTTTTTCATTGAAGAATCCTAATTATCGATTTTCTTGAAATCTACCTTGTCACGCACTGCGCAGTCCGGGCATGACCAGTCGTCCGGGATGATTTCCCATTGCGTGCCTGCTAGAAAGCCCTCGTGGGGGTCGCCCTTGAGCTCATCGTAGACATAGCCACAGTCAGGGCACTGGTAGCGGGCCATCGCAAGTCCTTTTCAATTGCATCTGCACATATCAAAAAGGCGCAGCCTGCATGCGCTGCGCCTCGGAATTCTACCTGATTGTAATAATCAGGCCACGCTTGCTCCATAACGGGCGAGGATCTTGTCTTGCACACGGGGGTGAATGTTGGCCTTGCTGAGGTCGCCGTGATAGTGGGCCAGCACTCTCTTGTCCATGACGCGGCGCCAGAGTGGCGGGAAGTACGCCAATAACACCATGCCAGTGTAGCCGGAAGGCAGCTGCGGACTCTCGTCGAAATGACGCAGCGCCTGATAACGACGCGTGGGGTTCGCGTGATGATCCGAATGCCGCTGCAGCTGGTACAACAACAGGTTTGTGATGATGTGGTTGCTGTTCCAGGAATGGCGTGGCTGGCAGCGCTCGTAACGGCCATTGGCCTCTTTCTGCCTCAGCAATCCGTAGTGCTCGACATAGTTCACCACCTCAAGCAGGGAGAAGCCATAGACGGCCTGGATGACCAGGAACACCAGCAGCACCGGACCAAACACTGCAATCAATGCGCCCCACAAAACCACGGTCATTGACCATGCCTGCAGGTTTTCGTTCTGCCATGTCCATGGGCTCTTGCCGCAGCGTGCGAGCCTGGCCTTTTCGATTTTCCAAGCAGACCTGACGCTTCCAATGACGGTACGCAGCCAGAATTCATAGAAGTTCTCGCCGAGCCGTGAACTGGCAGGATCTTCCGGTGTGGCCACATTCTTGTGA
>JBFKCG010000014.1:0-22792 GCA_041620675.1 Nevskiales bacterium | reverse complement strand
TTGAACAGGCAACGCAGCCGACGCATCAGCTTGCGGGGGTTCTCGGGGTCGAGGAAGCCCGTTCGGGTGATTACATCCTCCAGATGCCTGTAGAAGTCCTCCATGGCCGCATTGCTGACGCCGGGCTCAAGCAACTCAGCAGGCGCGGGTTCCACCAGGGCCAGGCGCACTTCATAAGCCATCAATTGCACTGCAGCCGCGAGATTGAGCACGCTGTACTCCGGGTTGGCCGGAATCTGCACCAGCCGGTGGCACAGGCCCAGCTCATCGTTGGTCAGGCCAAACTTTTCCCGGCCAAAGACCAGCGCTGCGGACTCGCCCGTTGCCAGCGCTGATAGCTCGGTCACGCATTCGCGCGGGGTCACCACCTGCCAGTTGTGGTGCCGTGGACGGGCCGAGGTAGCCATGACCAGGGTGCAGTCCGCCACCGCCTCCTGCAGCGAGTCACAAATCCGTGCATTTTCCAGTACATCCGGCGCGTTACTGGCGAGTGCAACCGCATCCGGGTGGGTATGGTGCTTGGGTGCCACCAGCACGAGTTGCGTCAGGCCCATGGTTTTCATGGCGCGGGCGGCGGCGCCAATATTGCCGGGATGCGAGGTCTCGACCAGGACAATGCGGATATCGGAAAGCTGGGCCATGTCTGCGTTCAGTGTGGGGGGCTGTGATATTCTACGCGGCCTTCGCGGGTTTGATGCGTTTTGATCAACCCGTGCGATCTTTAAAGCCGGACATGCCATGCATCCAAACCTCACCATAGCGGTTAACGCAGCCCGTTCCGCCGGCCGCGTCATCATGCGCCACTTCAACCAGGTGGAGCAGCTCACCATCAAGTCGAAGAGCCGCAATGACTTCGTCAGTGAGGTGGATCACATGGCCGAGCAGGAAGTCGTGGGCGTGATTCGCCGTGCCTATCCCGACCACGCCATCCTTGCCGAGGAAGGCGGTGCCGACGGCCACAGTGACTTCGTCTGGATCATTGACCCGCTGGATGGCACCACCAATTACCTGCATGGCCTGCCCCACTTTGCGGTTTCCATCGCCCTGCAATACCGCGGGAAGATCGAGCATGCCGTGGTCTACAACCCATGGTCGCAGGAACTATTCACCGCCAGTCGTGGCCAGGGCGCACAGGCGGATGGCCGCCGCATCCGGGTCAGCAAGGCACGCGCCCTCGATGGCAGCCTGATTGGCACCGGCTTCCCTTTCCGCCAGAACCAGAACCTCGACAGTTACCTGCCGATGCTGCGGCATGTCATGGAAAACACCGCCGGTGTCCGGCGCGCAGGCTCTGCCGCGCTGGACCTGGCCTATGTCGCGGCGGGACGCCTGGACGGGTTCTGGGAATTCGGGCTGCAGCCCTGGGACATGGCCGCCGGCATGCTGCTGATCAGCGAGGCCGGTGGTCGCATCAGTGACTTGGCCAGCAATGATGCCGACCCGCTGCAGACCGGTAATGTACTGGCTGGCAACCAGAAGGTATTCGACGCACTGGCCTCCGCCCTGCGTCCGATGCTGAAGTAGGCAAGCTAACCGACGAGTCTTTGGCTCGCGAGTCTTGGCATCATCCAGAACGCCCTTTAACGAGGACTAGCGGGCCGAAGACATCCAGTCGATCAGGCGCCGCGCAAGCTCATCGCCGCGGTCTTCCTGCACGAAATGCCCACCCCAGATACGGTCATGTGGCTGCCCCTTCGCACCCGGCACGTGCTCTATCAAAGGCTTGTCTGCCCGACCCAGCACCGGATCATTTTTGCCAAAGACGCAGAGGAAGGGTTTTTGCCATTTGCCGAGCTTGTCCCAGGCTGCGCGGTTGGCCGGCACTGCGGGATCGGATTCTTCCGTCGGCACCAGCCTCGGGAACGCGCGCGTACCGGCCTTGTAGGCCGAAGAAGGGAACGGCGCGTCGTAAGCCGCTAACTCTTCCGGGCTGAGCTTGACCACGCAGCCGCTGTTGACGATGCGACCTATGGGGAAAAGCGGCGACCAGCGTGCAAATGCCCGCCACAATTTAAACCCGCGCGAGATGCCCTGCCGCGCCGTTGGCAGGAAACCATTCGCCACCATGATGCGGGCGAACCGATCCTCATGCTCCGCAGCAAGACGCAAGCCGAGCAAGGAACCCCAGTCCTGGCAAAACAACGTGATGTCGCGCAGGTCCAGCGCCTCAAGCAAACCCAGCACCCAGTCCGCATGACGCTGGTAGCTGTAGTCGGACAGTGCAGTTGGCTTGTCGGACTTGCCGAAGCCAATCAGGTCGGGCGCGATGACGCGATAACCGGCCGCTACCACCGGCGGGATCATCTTGCGATACAGGTAGGACCAGGTCGGCTCGCCGTGCAGCATCAAGACGATAGGGGCGTTGCGCGGGCCCTCGTCGAGGTAATGCATGCGCACTTCGCCCAGCTGCAGGTAATTGGGCGAGAACGGATAATCCGGCAGCTGCTGGAAACGGGCCTCAGGGGTGCGCAGGACTTTCATCGAGGTTCCATCGTTAAAGCGGAAGACTCATTGAAAGCGATACAAGCATGGATGGCAATGCCACCGATGCGAGGAACCTGTCGGCGGCTAGACCAGCTGGTCGATCTCTTCCTTCTTCGGTGGCATCAGGTCCTCACGCTTGAGTCCAAGCTCGAGCGCGATAGAACCAGCCACGAAGATTGAGGCGTAGGTACCCACCGCAATACCAATCAGCATGGCCAGCGAGAACCCGCGAATGACTTCACCGCCCAGGAACAACAATGCAAACAGCACCATGAATACCGTCACACCGGTCGTCAGGGTACGGGAGAGGGTCTGGTTGTGGGAAATGTTCACGATCTCGGTGACCGTGTGCTTGCGCAACAAATGGAAGTTCTCGCGGATGCGGTCAAACACGACGATGGTGTCGTTGATTGAATAACCGATGACCGCCAGTACCGCCGCCAGCACGGTCAGGTCGAACTCGATGTGCAGAGCTGAAAATACGCCGAGTGTCAGCAGCACGTTGTGCGCCAGGGCCGCCACTGAACCGATTGCAAACTTCCACTCGAACCGAAACATGATGTAGACCAGCATGCCAATCAGGGTGAACAGCATCGCCATCGCGCCGTTCTCGGCAAGCTCACGCCCAACCTGTGGCCCGACGAATTCAATCCGGCGCATCTGCACCTCCGGTTCTGCCACTCGCAAGGCCGTCAGTATTGGATTTTCAGCCTGGTTCGGCTTGATATCGGCATCTGCGGCAAGCCGGATCATCACGTCGCTCGAGGTGCCGTAGTACTGCACCACGCTATTGGCATAGCCGCCCTTCTCCAGTGCCGAGCGGACAGATTCCAATTCCACTGTGGCCGGATAGCTGACTTCAACCAGCAGGCCGCCGGTAAAGTCGATGCCAAAGTTGAATCCGCGTAGCGCAATGCAGGCAATCGATGCAATGACCAGCACGATGGACGCGATGCCGGTCACTCGGCTGGCACGGACAAAATCGATGGTGGTACGTTTCTTTAAAAAGCGCATAGCTGTTATGTCCTGCTCAGATCGACAGTGTCTTCACGCGTTGCCGCCCGCCATACACCAGATGCACGATGGCGCGCGTGCCGGTAATGGCCGTGGCCATCGATATCACGATGCCCAGTATGAGCGTCACGGCAAAGCCCTTGACCGGACCGCTGCCCAAGGCAAAACAGGCGACGGCCGCAATCAGCGTCGTCAAGTTGGCATCCACGATGGTGACAAAGGCACGGTCATAGCCAGCCGCGATCGCCGCCAGCGGGCTCTTGCCGGAATCCAGCTCTTCTCGGATGCGTTCACAGATCAGCACGTTGGCGTCAACCGCCATGGCCAATGACAACACCAGGCCAGCAATACCCGGCAGGGTCAGCGTGGCCTGCAACAGCGACATGGCCGCAACCGTGAGTATCAGGTTGGTGATCAAGGCGACGTTCGCGATCAGACCGAAGACCTGATAGTAAATCGCCACGAAGATCAGCGTTGCAATCAAGCCGATCGTTGCGGCAAGGGTGCCGCGACGGATGTTGTCCTTGCCGAGGCTTGGTCCGATGGTGCGTTCCTCAACAATATCCACCGGCACTGCCAGTGCACCCGCGCGCATCAGCAAGGCCAGATCCTTGGCTTCCTGTGCTGATAGACCCGTGGTCTGGAAGCGCTTGCCAAACACCCCTTGGATGGTGGCAACGCTGATGACTTCCTTGACCGTGACTTTCTCACGAATCTCCTTGCCATCCTTGTAGCGGATTTCAGTCTTGTTCTCGATGAACAATACCGCCATCGGCTTCTTCAGGTTCTTCTGGGTTGTTTCCAGCATGGACTTTGCTGCGGTGCCATCAAGGGTGATGAATACCGCCGGGCTACCTGTCTCCTGGTCCAGGCCAGACGTCGCGCCCACAACCTGATCACCGGTCGCGATGACATCACGCACCAGCAGGATGGGCCGACCTTGCCGGTCCTGGAAGAGCTCGGTGCCCGGTGGCGCGATGCCAGTCCTCGCGGCCCGTTCGGTATCACCATCCAGGGAGACCAGTCGATACTCAAGGGTGGCCGTCTTGCCAAGGATGCGCTTGGCTTCTGCCGAGTCCTGGATACCAGGCAACTGTACCAAGATGCGATCAGAGCCCTGGCGCTGGACCACGGGTTCTGCCACGCCCAGTTCGTTGACACGGTTGCGCAGGGTCGTGAGGTTCTGGTCCAGGGCATTGGCCTGGATGCGCTTGACCTCCTCTTCGCTCAGGCGCAACCGCAAGGCTGGGCCTGCCACGGCCTGCTCTTCATTCACGCTGAGCTCTGTGAATTCCGAATCGATGGCATCCTTGGCCTTCTTGCGCGATTCCTGGTCAGGAAAAACCATCAGCAGGCCATCAGGCTGCTCGATGGCATCGGCATATCGCATGCGCTCCTTGCGCAGGTAGCGTGGCAGGTCGCGGATCATGCGTTCCCGTGCCAGCGACTGCGCTGCCTCAAGATCCACCTGCAGCAGGAAGTGCACGCCACCGCGAAGGTCAAGACCAAGCGCCATTGGCTTGGCACCCAGCGCCGCCAGCCAGGCGGGTGTGCGTGAGGCCAGGTTCAATGCCACCACATAGTCCTTGCCCAGACCCCGCTTGAGCACGTCCGCTGCCTTGAGCTGGGTCTCCTCGTCAGCCACGCGAACCAACAGGCGGCCTTCCTCGTTCCGGATGCCGCGTGCCTCGATGTTATCTGCGGACAGAAGGCCAGCGACCCGTGCATCCAGGTCAGGACCCAGGGGCTCCCCACCCTCGTGCGATACCTGAACCGCAACGTCCTCGCCATACAGGTTCGGCAATGCGTACAAGACGCCCCCGAATGCAATTGTGAGGAGCAGCAGGTAAGCCCAGAGTGGGTAACGATTCATGCGTATGCCTGTTGTTGCTTAGAGTGACTGCATGCTGCCCTTCGGCAACACGCTGGTAACGGCCTGCTTCTGCACGCGGACCTCAACCTTGTCGGCAATCTCGATGACCAACAGGTTCTCGCCAATCTCACGTACCTTGCCGATGACGCCGCCGCTGGTGACAACCTCGTCACCCTTGGACAAGCTGCCAAGCATGGCCTTGTGCTCCTTGGCACGCTTCATCTGCGGACGGATCAGCAGGAAGTAGAACACCACCAATAGCAGCAGCAAAGGGAGCATCTGCGCCATCAGGCCAGGCTGTGCGGCAGGTGCGGCCTGTGCCCAGGCGTCTGAAATCAGGAAACTCATGAAAGAACCCTCGAAGTTAAGCGACGTGTGCGGAAAATGCAGCGCTGGATTATGCCACAGAAGCCCGTGTTGACCGGAAGCCCCGCCGAAATGCCTCGAAGCTGCCTGCCTCAATGGCTTCACGGATGCGTCGCATCAGGCTCTGGTAAAAATGCAGGTTGTGGATGGTATTCAGCCGTGAACCCAGTATCTCGTTACACCGGTCCAGGTGATGCAGGTAGGCACGGCTGTAGTTCTGGCAGGTATAGCACTGGCAGTGGGCATCCAATGGTGAGGGGTCATCACGGTAGCGGGCATTGCGGATTCGCACCTCCCCCTCATGCACGAACAGATGGCCATTGCGCGCATTGCGCGTTGGCATGACGCAATCAAACATATCCACACCGCAGGCGACGGCCTCGACCAGATCCTCCGGCGTACCGACGCCCATCAGGTAGCGCGGCTTGTCGGCCGGCATGCGCGGCAACAGGTCACCGAGGATCTGTGCGCGCTGATCCTTGGGCTCACCCACGGACAGGCCGCCAATGGCATACCCGTCAAAACCAATATCAACCAACGCAGCCAGGGACTCCGCCCGCAACGGCGGGTGCATACCGCCTTGCACGATACCGAACAGCGCCGAGGGATGGTCTGCGTGGTAGTCACGACAGCGCCTAGCCCAGCGCATCGACAGTTCCATCGACGTGCGCGCCTGCGGCTCTGTCGCCGGATACGGGGTGCACTCGTCAAACACCATGATGATGTCGGAACCCAGTGCGTGCTGGACCCTGATCGAATCCTCAGGACTCAGGAATATCTTGTCGCCGTTGATTGGCGAGCGGAAGGTCACGCCCTTCTCCTCCAGCTTGCGCAGCTCAGCCAGGCTCCAGACCTGGAAGCCGCCGGAATCGGTCAGGATCGGCGCATCCCAGTGCATGAACTTGTGCAACCCGCCCTGCGCGCGAATGATGTCCGCGCCTGGTCGCAGCATCAGGTGAAAGGTGTTCCCGAGAATGATCTGCGCACCCAGGCCCTTGAGTTCCTCTGGCGTCATGGCCTTGACCGTTCCGTAAGTACCAACCGGCATGAAGGCCGGGGTGTCGACCACATGGCGCACACCATCGCGCTCAAAAACAAGTCGTCCGCGCCGTGGGGCGCCATCGCTGGCCAGCAGTTCGTATTTCAAGAGTGAGGTGCCTTATTTAATCAAGAGCTTGACATCGGACGCAGCTTGTCCTCGTCCGATTATCCGCTCTGGGCCTGAAAAAAGTGGTGCTAATCGCTTTGGTCTATGGTATTACTGCCTGCGCTTTACGACCACTTAACATCGTTATGGAGGAAAAACAGTGGCGAAGATGATGACCAAATCTCAGACCTTTTCCCACCTCGCCGAAGAGACTGGGCTTAGCAAGAAGCAGATCGGCGAAGTGTTCGATGCCGCCCTGGCACTGGCCACCAAGCAAGCCAAGAATGGCTTCGTGCTCCCAGGTTTCGGCAAGCTCGTGCTGGCCGACCGCAAGGCACGCATGGGCCGCAACCCGCAGACCGGTGAAGCCATCAAGATCCCAGCCAAGCGCGTGTGCAAGTTCCGCCTGGCCAAGAGCCTGAAGGACGCTGTCCTCAACAAGAAGTAAGTCAACCACTTACACCTGCCCTCTGGCGACACCTGTCGCCAGAGGGTTTTTTATTGGTGTGCATTGCGTGCCGGCGACAGGAACATCGCGTCACCGTAGCTGAAGAACCGATAACGCTCACGCACAGCATGGGCATACGCCCGCATGACATTCTCATAGCCGCCAAAGGCGCAGACCAGCATCACCAGCGTGGACTCCGGCAGGTGGAAGTTCGTGAAGAGCCTTTCCACGATGCGGAATCGGTAACCTGGCGTGATGAACAATCTCGTCTCGCCCGAGAATGGGCGCAACACGCCATCCCCCGCCGCGCTTTCCAGACTGCGCACGACCGTCGTGCCGACCGCGATTACGCGCCCGCCACGATGCCGTGTTTGTTCAACCTGCTGACATAGCAGGGGGCTGACGACCACACGCTCCGCATGCATTGTGTGATCCTCCAGCGTCTCGACCCTGAGTGGCTGGAACGTGCCAGCACCCACGTGCAGGGTGACAAAACCCAGTTCTACGCCTTTGGCACGAATTGCGTCGAGCATGGCGTTATCAAAATGCAGGCCGGCGGTCGGGGCAGCCACTGCACCTGGCTCGCGGGCATACACCGTCTGGTATCGATCACGGTCAGCCGCACCCGGCGCGCGCTCGATGTAGGGTGGCAGGGGAATCTCGCCATGGGCCTCCAGTACGTCCATGACGGTTCTCCCATCCAGCACGCGCAAACTAAAAAACTCATCCTGTCGGCCCTGCACTTCCAGCCTTGCGTTGCCACCTATCAAGGTAATGACCGTGCCGTTGCGTGGCGTCTTGCTCGCTCGGACCTGCGCCAACACCTGGCAATCGTCGACCATCCGCTCAACCATGATCTCCACCGCGCCGCCACTGTCCTTGTGCCCATGCAGCCGTGCAGGAATCACCTGCGTATCGTTAAGCACCAGCAGGTCGCCCACGCGCAGTTCTTCAATTAATGCCGTCACGCGGCTGTCTCGCAGCGCGCCCGTCATGCCATCCACGCACAGCATCCGGCTCGCACTGCGATCCGACAGGGGATGCTGGGCAACCAGTTCCGGTGGAAGCTCATAGGAGAAGTCGGAGCGTTGCATTAGTTTTCCAACAAGGCCTTGGCATGGTGCCGCAGGTGATCTGCGATGAAGGTCTGTATGAAGTAATAGCCATGGTCATAACCGGCATGGCGGCGAAGGCGCAGGGCCTGGCCTGAATCTTGGGCCGCGGCTTCCAGTGCCTCGGGCCTCAACTCACGTTCAAGAAAAGGATCAGCCATGCCCTGGTCAACCAGAATCATCGAGGCGTGAGCCCGTCGTGCCATCAATAGGCTGGCATCCCAGTCCTGCCACAGGCTGCGGTCCTCGCCCAGATAATTCCTGAATGCCTTTTCCCCCCACGGCACACTGACGGGATTACTGATGGGCGCGAAGGCTGAAACTGAATGCCAACGATCAGGATCCCGCAAGGCTGTCACCAGCGCGCCGTGCCCGCCCATTGAATGTCCAAAGATTCCACGGCGATCAGCACGTGCCGGGAAGGCCTGCTCGATCAACTCGGGCAGTTCCTGGTTGATGTAACTACCCATGCGATAACCCTTCGACCAGGGCGACTCAGTGGCATCCAGGTAAAAGCCCGCGCCGACGCCGAAATCCCAGTGCTCGGACTCACCCGCATAACCCAAGCCACGCGGACTGGTATCGCAGCTCACCAGCATCAACCCCAGCTCTGCCGCCAAGCGCTGGGCACCCGCCTTGATCATGAAGGTTTCATCCGTACAGGTCAGGCCTGCGAGGTAATACAAGGCCGGTACCCTGCCCTGCTGCGCCTGCGGCGGCAGGAAAACCGCGAAGTTCATGGCGGTGCCGATCTCACGGGACTGGTGGCTGTAAAAACCCTGTGTGCCGCCGAAACAGGAATGCTCAGAGCGTTTCTCGACCATCAGTAAACAACAACCGAGCGGATGGACTCGCCACGTGCCATCAGGTCAAAACCCTCGTTGATCTGCTCAAGCTTGAGCGTATGCGTGATCAGGTCATCAATATTGATCTTGTTGTCCATGTACCAGTCCACGATCCTGGGGACATCCGTGCGGCCACGCGCGCCGCCAAAAGCGGAGCCGATCCAGCGTCTCCCCGTAACCAGCTGGAATGGACGGGTGGCGATCTCGGCGCCAGCCGGTGCCACCCCGATGATGGTGGAGACTCCCCAGCCCTTGTGACAGCACTCCAGTGCCTGGCGCATGAGCTGGACATTGCCGACACATTCGAAGCTGTAATCGGCGCCACCGCCGGTCAACTCGACCAGATGCGCTACCAGGTCGCCATTCACATCCTTGGGGTTCACGAAATGGGTCATGCCGAATTGGCGGGCCATCGCCTCGCGTGCCGGGTTGGTGTCCACGCCCACGATCTGGTTGGCACCCACCATCTTCAGGCCCTGGATGACATTGAGCCCAATACCGCCCAGGCCAAACACGACACAATTGGTGCCGGCCTCCACCTTGGCGGTGAAGATGACGGCACCAATGCCAGTGGTCACACCACAGCCGATGTAGCAGATCTTGTCGAAGGGGGCATCCTCGCGCACCTTGGCCAGTGCGATCTCGGGCAATACCGTGAAATTGGCAAACGTCGAACAGCCCATGTAATGCAACACCGGCTTGCCCTTATAGGAGAAGCGACTACTGCCATCCGGCATCAGACCGCGACCCTGGGTCCCTCGGATCTTCTGGCAAAGATTGGTCTTCTGGGAGGTGCAGTACTCGCACTCACGGCATTCAGGCGTGTAGAGCGGGATCACGTGGTCGCCTTTCTTCAGCGATTTCACGCCCGGCCCGACCTCCACCACAACACCAGCTCCCTCGTGGCCCAGAATGGCCGGGAACAGGCCTTCGGGGTCCGCACCAGACAGGGTGAACTTGTCGGTATGGCACAGGCCAGTGGCCTTGATCTCCACCAGCACCTCGCCCTCGCGCGGGCCTTCCAGTTGGACGGTTTCGATACTCAGGGGTTTTCCGGCCTCAAAAGCGACCGCGGCGCGTACATCCATCTTTTTGATCCTTTGGACTGCTGGCAGAAGGGAGATTTTACGATGAACTGTCATCTGGCGACGCGACAGGTATAATCCGCGCGCAATCCTGATGACCCACCCCTGCCGGAGTGGCGGAACTGGTAGACGCAGCGGACTCAAAATCCGCCGAGGTAACCCCTCGTGAAGGTTCGATTCCTTTCTCCGGCACCATAATTCACCCATGACTGCGCAAGCCGCAGTCTGGCGCGGGTGTTACCATCCGCGCATGAATTTCTGCAGTCATTGCGGCGCTCCCGTTGAGAAGAAAATCCCGCCAGGTGATTTTCTGCCGCGCTATGTCTGTACCGGTTGCCAATCCGTGCACTACCAGAATCCGTTGGTCGTGACCGGATGCATTCCCCAATGGCAGGACAAGCTCCTGCTGTGCAGGCGCGCCATCGAGCCGCGCCTGGGCTACTGGACCCTTCCCGCCGGCTTTCTGGAAAACGGCGAGACCATCGCCGAAGGCGCTGCCCGAGAGACACGGGAGGAAGCGCTCGCCGAAGTGAAGATCCTGGATTTGTTCAGCGTGATCAATGTCCCGCATATCCGCCAGGTCCACATGTTCTACCTCGCAGCGCTCGACCGCCCCGAATTTGGCCCCAGCCCGGAGAGCCTTGAAGTTGGCTTGTACTCGGAGGAAGAAATCCCCTGGAAGGATATTGCGTTTCCCACGGTATTCCGGACACTTAAGGCCTATTTCGATGACCGACGCGCGGGACAGTTCCGCCTGCACGTGCTGGATATCCAGAGACCTGCCCCGCAATCAACACAGGACTAGCGAGCCAGGATTTGTTTAAAATAGCCGACCGGACTTGCGCCATCGCGAGTGACCGGACCAGCAAGACACCAGAGTGGAGTTTGAAACATGACGTTCGTCGTCACAGAACAGTGCATCAAGTGCAAATTCACCGACTGCGTGGAGGTCTGCCCGGTCGACTGCTTCCATGAGGGACCCAATTTCCTCGTCATTGACCCGGACGAGTGCATCGACTGCACGCTGTGCGAGCCCGAATGCCCGGTGAACGCGATTTATGCAGAGGATGACCTGCCGGAAGATCAGGCCCATTTCAAGGCACTGAATGCCGAGCTGACCAAGAAGTGGCCAGTGATTACCGAAAAGAAAGATGCACCGGACGACGCCAAGGACTGGGAAAACAAGCCAGGCAAGCTAGAACTGCTGGAGCGCTGAGCGACTCCCATTCGTCGGCTGCCCTGCGATTGAAACCCAACACATCGCGCCGTGCCGCTCGGCACGGCGCATGAAACCTTTCCGGATTGACGAAACCCACAGGCTCACGCCCTGAGCCTGCATTGCATTAGCATGGCCTGATGCAAGCACCCGTCATTGAGCCCCCCTCACTCACCCTCACGACCAACGAGTTGCTGGCACGCATCCTGCGGCGTGACCATGCGCTGGCGCAAAAGCACGCGGGCTTCACAACCTGGGAAACGCCCTCCATCCACGGCCTGCGACGCTGGTGCCGCGACCAGTGGTTGCAGACCTGGCCCAGCGCCCAGCTACTGCATGGCGTTCAAGAGCTGGCACTGTGGCAACGTGCGATCGATCAGGACGGCGCCGCCCGTACCGTGCTATCCCAATCAGCACTGGCACGCGAGGCACGTGCCATGGGCCGATTGGCCACGCGCTATCGCATTGATGTCAGCCAGGCACCCTGCTACACCGAAGAGCACCAGGCTTTTGCGCGCTGGCATCGTGCCATTCGCCAGGAACTGAATGCGCGCGACTGGGTGCTGGAGTGTGAGTTGCCCCAGCTGGTCTCAGACTTGGTCAGGAAAGGCGAAATTCCGATCCCGGCATCACTGTCACTAGCCGGATCAATACAGCAACTCACACCGCAGGAACGGCATCTGCTGGCAACCTTGGAGCAAGCCGGTTGTCGTAACCAGCCCTGCGAATCGCCTTCCCGCCAACCCAGCATGCACGCGATTGCCTTTACCAATGACGACCAGCAATTCCGCGGATTGGCGCAGGCCATCAGCACATGCCTGCTGTCGGCGGAAGGACGGACTGATGCACTGCCTGTGATCCTGGTGGTTTGCCCTGATCCCGCGTCGCGTCGCACGCAAATCGAGCATGCATTCCGCCCGGTGCTGGCACCCTGGCTATTGCTGCCAGGCGAGGGGCAGCGCCCGATACCTTGGCGCTTTGCCAGCGGACTGGGCCTGGATCGCCAGCCCTTGGCGTCAGTCGCCTTGTCGGTTTGTGGCTTGAGCGAACACAAAAACACACTCGATGAACTCTCACGCCTGCTGCTGGCATCGGTATTGTGGACGCCAGAACAACGACAGGCCTGTGCGCAGGCGGATTACAAATTGCGCGACTTGGGCGGGACACAATTCCCCCTCAAATTGCTTGCACGACATGTCCCGGAACCGCTTGGGATGCGCTTCCAGGCACTACTGGAACAAATCCACCATGAACCCCAGCGTGCGCTACCCAGCCAGTGGGTTGAACATTTCAAGCGGCGCCTATCCTTGCTGGGCTGGCCCGGTGATCGCGCGCTTGCCTCCACTGCGTTCCAGGCGCGTGAACAATGGAACCTGGCCTTGGCCACCTTCAGTGCCATGGACCAACAGCTACGCGAACTGACACATGGCAGCGCCTTGGGGTGGCTGCGCGAGATTGTTTCAAGCAAACCATTTGAACCACGTGCCGACCATGATCAACCCATCCTGGTCCTCAGTCCTGAGGAGGCCATCGGCCTACCAGCAGATCATCTGTTCATCGTGGACGCCACCAATGATGTGCTGCCAGGCGCAGTCCAGCGTTATCCCCTATTGGCGACTGAGGTACTGGTCGCAGCTGGCGTTCCCGGCATCACAGCGGCAGCTGCCCTGGACTCCGCATGCCAGTGGGTCGCGCAAATCCAGCAACAGGCCGATGTCCTGCACCTGAGCTATGCCACAGTCGATGCGAGAGGTGCAGAGCGGCAACCCACTTCCTTGTTTGGAAAGGAGCTGGCGTGGGTCGAAGCGCAGGCGACATCGACGCCAGTGGCCGCCGAGCGTGCAGCCGCAGAACCGATGCTGGTATGGCCCGACGAGGATCCAATCCCGCCGGTACAGGATGCCGCGGCCGAAGGCATCTTCGGTGGCACGCGCATCTTCAAGGATTATGTCGAGGCACCGTTCTTTGCCTTCTGCAAGTATCGGCTTGGCATCGAAACCCTGCCCCGTTCACCTGCCGGTATTCCGCCGCAGGCCCAAGGCATGATTGCCCATGCCGTTCTCGAAAAGCTGTGGACCGAACTGCGATCCAAACAAGCGCTCGATGGACTCACGGATATCCAACTGGGCGAACGGATTGATGGGCCACTGGATGAGGCACTGTTGCGCCATCTCCCGCCTGAGCGCTTCGGCAAGACGCTACGGGCGATGGAGCGTGCGCGGCTGCGCGATATCGTCCTGCAGTGGCTCGCTCACGAGAGACGCCGGTTCGAACCATTCGAAGTCCTGCAGTGCGAACACGCTGTCAGCCTGAAGTTCGAAGGGCTCGACCTGCGGATGATTATTGATCGGGTTGACCGGGTCGAGACAGCCGAAGGAGAGCGCTACCTCATCCTGGACTACAAGACCGGTCGCGAGGCTGAGACCCGGGGTTGGAAGGCGGATCGGCTGCAGGAACCACAGTTGCCACTGTATGCCACCAGCGCTGCGCTGGGTGAGCTTGGCATTGCCCGTGCGGATGGAATTGCCTTTGCCCATCTCAAGGATGGCCATCCGGCCCTGGCGGCCGCCACCAACTGGGGCATGGGCCTGATCGATCCAAAACGACGATTCAAAGTGGAGTCCTGGCCAGATCAGCTCACGGCCTGGCGCACAGCGCTCACTGAAATCGCGCGAGGATTCCTGGCCGGAGAAGCGGGCCTGGAAAATCCGCAACGTTATCGCTTCAGCTTCAATCGCGACCTATTGGCCTTGGTGCGGGACGAGCCATGAGCCTTCAACTACCGCCCGACCAGGCCGAACGCGAACGCGCGCTCGATATCACGCGCAATGCCCTGACGATTGCACCGGCAGGCTCTGGCAAAACCTCCCTGCTGGTCGCCCGTGCCCTGAAATGCCTGGCTGTTTCCAAGGAGCCCGAGGAAGTTGTCGCCATCACCTTCACCAACAAGGCCGCAGCGGAAATCCGTGCGCGACTGGTGCAAGCTTTGCAACTGGCAACAAAGCCACTGCCAGCGGATTCAGAACCGCATACCCAACTGCTGCATGATCTGGCTCGCCGGGCACTCGACCACGCCAAGTCACGCGGTTGGAACCTGCTCGAGAATCCCAATCGCCTGCGCGCCTTGACCATAGATGCCCTGAATGCGGAGCTGGCATCGCGACTGCCACTGTTGTCGGGGCTGGGCGGCCCCACCGCCATGACTGACGACAGCCAAGGGCTTTTCTCAGAAGCGATCCAGGCGCTGTTTGCAGAATTAGAGGATGCCAGCCTGCCGGCAGATGACCGAGATGCGCTGGCGTCGATCCTACGAACCGAGGATAACCGCCTGGATCGCCTGCTTGAGCCACTCGCCGGCATGCTGGAGAAGCGTGAACAATGGCTCGGCGAAATCCTCGCGCAAGGCGAGCCGGCGCAAGATGCCAAGCTATTGCACGCATTGGTGCAGTCCCGACTGCATGTCCTTGATCAACTGCTTGAACAGGGATCCAAGCAAACTCTCGTCACTCTCCTTCAGGAAGGCTCGGCACAGTCCGAACGCCTGACCTGGGCTTCCCCGCTCAAGGCCTGGCCAGAGCCTGACGCGTCGCAACTGGGCATTTGGCAGCAATTGGCCGGCTGCCTGGTCACTGGACAGGGGACCTTGCGCAAGCGCATCACGAAGAACGAGGGCTTCCTGGCCAAGCAGTCCTACACCGAGCAGATGAAGGGTCTGCTCTCAGATCTTGACGAGTCTCCGCGCAAGTCGGCCATAGAAGATGCATGTGTCGCCGTGCTGCAGTGCCCGGAGACCGAATATCCTGAGCACCTGCGTAAGCATCGTGATGCCCTGTCCCGGGTGCTGTTACGGCTGAGCGCACACCTGCGCGTTGTCTTCAGCCAGCGTGGTGAAGCGGATTTCATTGAAGTCGCGCTATCTGCGCTCAAGGCGCTCTCGGGCGAAGGCGGTTACAGCGAGGCACTGGATCGTGCTGATACCCGCATTCGCCACCTGCTGGTGGATGAGATGCAGGACACCAGCGAAAGCCAGGTTGAGCTTCTGCGACGACTGACCAGTGGTTGGATGCCGGGCGATGGTCATTCATTGTTCATGGTCGGCGACCCACAGCAGAGCATCTATGCCTTCCGCAAGGCTGAAGTGCGCCTGTTCCTGCAACTCTGGAATTCACAGCGGCTGGGTGATCTTGTGCTGGAACGCATCCAGCTGAGCACGAATTTTCGTAGCCGGCCAGAACTGATTGACTGGTTTAACCATAGTTTTGGCAACATCTTCCCACCTGAATCCGATGTATACGCCGGTGCGGTTGCCTACAACCCCTGCGCAGCACCCAACCGCAAGACAGCTGCTGAACCGACAACGGCCGTCAGCATCCATGCTTGCATCAAGGACAATGGTCTAAGCGAAGCCGTCGCGGTCGCCAGCCATGCCGCCAAGCTGCTCCAGGAAAACCCTGGCAGTGTCGCCATCCTTGCACGCTCACGTTCGCAACTACGGCAAACGCTGGCTGAGCTACGTCGCCGGGGGCTGTCCTACAGTTGCCAGGATATTGACCCTTTGCAGGACGTCCCTGCAGTTCGGGACTACCTGCATTTGCTGAGAGCCTTGTGGCATCCGGAGGACCGGCTGGCGTGGGCTGTCTTACTACGTAGCCCACTGGTTGGCATGAGCTACGCTGACCTGCTTGCGCTCTCCCACGGCAAGCCAAGATTGGGCTGGCCTGAAAAAATCCAGCGGGGGCTCGCTTCAGCTAGCGGTCTGTCTGAGGAAGGACGCCTGCGACTGCATGCGCTCAGCAAGGCACTTGAGGTCGCCGAACGGGACCCCCTGTTATACGGCGACTTGCCGGCCCGAGCAGAGGCGCTCTGGCATGCGCTGGGCGGACCCGCCTGTGTCACAAGCCAGGAACTCGATGATGTCCGTGCCGCCATGCGACATATCCGCAACGAGACTTGCAGTGGCGAGATCGAAAGCCTGGCCAGCCTGGAACGTTCACTGGCCCAGGTTTACGCTTCACCCAGCAATGGGCAGATTCAGGTCCTGACGGCACATAAATCCAAGGGATTGGAATTTGATCATGTGCTGCTGGTGGGCTGCGGTAGCAGCACGCGCACGGAGGACGCCCCTGCCCTGCACTACCATCGCACGCCCGAGGGCGTCTTGCTGGTGCCTAGACCCGCGGACAGCCTGACGGATGAAGATCCGGCCCGGCGCCTATACGCCTTCGTGCAGGACTTGCATCGCCAGTCGGCAAATAATGAGTTGCTTCGCTTACTTTATGTGTGCTGCACACGGGCCCGCTGCTCACTCAGCCTGTTCATGCAGGTCGACGTGAAGGATGACGAAGCGCGGCCACGCGCTGGTAGCTTCGCCAGGCTGCTGTGGCCCGTCATCGAAGCTGAATGTCAGCTTCCGACGACGACAGCTCCCGAGGAGACCGTGGAAGAGTTGCGAATCCCGAAATCGCCTCGCTTGCCCCTGGATTACCGCTTCAAGGCTGATGATCCTGCCTTCCGTCCGCGTGAACGCCGAAGCCTGCGTCCCTCAGAAGCCGCACTGGAAGCACAGGAAATCAAGACGCGCGAAGGGGACCTCTACGCCCAATTGGTCGGCATCATGTATCACGAAGCCATGCGTCGCATCGCTCGGGACGGCATGGAAAGCTGGCAGGATGGCGGGCGCAGTCGTCGCACTGCGATGGCTTCAGGCTTTCGCCACCTTGGCCTGCCGGACCCACAGGTTGATCCCGCGGTGGCGCATGTGCTGCGACTGCTGGACACAACCCTGGCCTCAAAACACGGCAGCTGGCTATTGGCGCCAAGGGCCTGGTCACACACCGAATACGCCCTTTCCGGCTATCGTAATGGCCAATGGGTATCAGCGATCGTGGATCGCTGCTTCGAGGAAAATGGCGAGGTCTGGGTGATTGATTACAAGACAACTACCGAAACAGCTGAAGCGGCGCTCGCGCATCATGGCCAGCAAATGAAGCTATACGCCGAGCTGCTCGCTGACTTGCGTAATCGCCCAGTGCAAGCCGCCCTGTTCCTGGCGGCGACCGGTGAGTTGGTAAAGCTGACCTAAGTCAGGGCGGCTAACCGCCCTTGCTGTCCAGGGTCTTGCGCAGCTCGGCTGGCGGCTGGTAACCGGGAATCATGCGGCCATCTTCGGTGACGATGGCAGGCGTGCCACGCACGCCCATGTTGATACCAGCCTGATAATGACTTGCGACAGGTGTCTTGCAGTTTCCCGGCGGCAGCGATTCGCCCTGCTTGGCACGCGTCATGGCATCACGACGGTCCTTGGCACACCAGACGGAGTCCGCCTTGCGCCAGGAATCAGAATTCATGCCGGCGCGCGGGAAAAACAGGTAGCGAACGGCGATACCCTGTTCTTGGTAGCCCTTCATTTCCTTGTGCAGCATCCGGCAATAGCCGCAATCAATGTCGGTGAAGACCGTTACGGTATATTTCGGCTTCTTCGGGCTGAACACGATCATGTCCTTCTCATCGATCTTGCTCAGCAGCTTGCTACGCGCATCCTGTCGGCGATCCTCGGTCAGGTTTTTCTGCGTCGCCAGTTCAAGCAGGTCACCATGCAACAGGTACTTGCCGTCTTCGCTGACATAGCCAATCTCATTGCCGATCATGACCTCGTACATGCCCGCGATCGGCGTCTTGCGCACATCGCTTATCGGGCTGTCGGGGAAAGTCTTGGCGAGACGATCGCGCACGGCCTGCTCAGGGTTGGGGCCGGCAAAACCGCTGCTGGCCAGAACAAGGACAGACAAACCCGCCAGGGCGGGCAGAACAAGCTTGCGCATGAGATTAGTAACCTTCGGGAAGTGAGCCTTTCAGCAATGAGACAGCGTGAAACCCACAAGGTTCTGGCCGTCAACCGCCTGCAAGAGTAGTGAGTCATTCGCGGCACTGCAAGTAGCGTCAACCACGGGGATGGTGGGTCGCGTGCAGGCTCTTAAGCCGGGCCCGCGCCACGTGGGTATAAATTTGGGTGGTGGACAGGTCGCTATGGCCCAGCAGCATCTGTACGACGCGCAGGTCAGCCCCATGGTTGACCAGGTGCGTGGCGAAGGCATGCCTGAGCGTATGCGGCGATAACTCCACGCCAATCCCGGCGTTTTTTGCATGTCGCTGGATCAGGTGCCAGAAGTTCTGGCGTGTCATGTGGGTGGCGCGGCGGCTGGGAAACAGATAGTCACCCTGCCTGCGTTCCAGCAAATCCGCCCGTGCCTCTCGCAGGTAGCGCTCCAGCCAGGCTACTGCCTCCTCACCCAAGGGCACCAGGCGCTCACGTCCACCCTTTCCCACGACCTGCAGCACGCCCTGCCGCAGGTTGACCTGGTGGAGTCTCAAGCCCACCAGTTCTGACACGCGCAGTCCCGTGGCATAGAGAATTTCCAGCATCGCGCGGTCACGCAGCCCCAGTGACTGGCTGGTGTCCGGCGCATTGAGCAACGCCTCGACCTGAGCCTCACTCAAGACCTTGGGTAGCGGGCGGCCAATCTTCGGCATGTCAATCAGGGCGCTGGGATCCTCACTGATCAAATTTTCACGCGCAAGCCAGCGATACAGGCGGCGCAGGCTCGTGAGCAGTCGTGCCGAGCTGCGCGGTTTGATGCCCTGCCGGATGCGGGCCGCCAGAAAATCCAGCAGCTGTCCGCGTTCGGCATGCATGAGTGAGCTACCGCCCCCTTGAAGCCAGATCGACAAGGCAGCCAGATCGGATCGATAGGCGCTCAAGGTGTTCCGCGATAGGCCGTGCTCAGTCCAGAGCGCATCAAGAAAGCGGTCCAACAAGGCTGATTCGCCCGGTGGCAACCGGTCTTCCGCAGCTTGATGCTTGGTTGTGGTCACTGATAATGCCCTCGCAATTGCCAACCGCTCGTGTTCACGGCCGGTGCTGGCCGTATAATACCCCCACATTCTCAGCTACCTATCCATGAAACCACTCGCATTGCTTTCACATATCCTCTACGGGCTTTATGCCTGGTTGGTGGGGTTACTTCTACTAATTACCGGATGGGTCTTGTCGTTATGCATGCCAACGCTGGAATTGCGTTGGCGTAGCGCCTCTACGGCGATCCATGCCATCGCTTGGCTGATCCGCCTTCCCATTCGACTGCATGGCCGAGAATATCTACCGGAGGGTGCCTCCATCGTGGTTGCCAACCATATTTCGTACATGGATGGGCCCATGATGTTTGCGGTGTTACCACCTCGCTACAGCTTCGTGGTCAAGGGCGGTGCCGAGCATGCACCAGTGGTGGGAACACTGCTGCGCCGCGTTGGCTGCACCTTTGTATCCCGTGACAACGCCGTGCAGGGCTCTGCCGATACGCGTCGCCTCATGCGCTTGCTTCGGGAAGGCCAGGCGCTTGGTTTCTTCCCGGAAGGCCGGATTCAGCGCAAGCCTGGCCTGCAGCCGTTTCGACTGGGCGCATTCCTCATCGCTGCGCGATGTGGCACGCCGGTCGTTCCGGCGGCCATTCGTGGAACACGCAAGTTCCTGCCACGTAATTACTGGTGGCCGGGCCGCAGCGCAATCTCCATCCAGCTACTGCCCCCGATTTACCCCGATGGTGAAGACCGCGATGCCGCAATCCGCCTGCGCGACAAGGCGTACGCTGCCGTGCTCGCACATTGTGAGGAGCCTGCCGCCGCACCCTCTCCCGTTCAGGATTCCAGCACCGATAACTGATGGACGAATCCTCGCATAGCACTGCGAAAGCCGCGCCACGAATAACCTCGCTGTCGCCGCAGCAGCGCTACCAAGCTGACCTGGCCCGCGAGGGCTTCACCGCAGATCCTGCCCAAGCCAGGGCAGTCCAGGAATTGGAGCGTATCCAGGCTGACCTGATCAGACAGAAACCCCGACGCGGTGCGCTCGGCGGTCGCCTTGGCTGGCCTGCCGTGCGTGGGCTCTACCTGTGGGGGGGCGTAGGTCGTGGCAAGACCTATCTGATGGATTGCTTCTACGACTCCCTGCCGTTCACGAGGAAACGTCGTACGCACTTTCATCGCTTCATGCACGCGGTGCATGAAGCGCGCAGGCAATACCCGGATGCACAGGATCCGATGGCCAAGGTCGCGGCCGAGATTGCCGCCCAGTCGCGCGTTTTATGCTTCGATGAATTTTTTGTCTCGGACATCGCCGACGCGATGATCCTGGCGCGACTGCTTGAAGTCCTGTTCGAGCACGGCGTGACCCTGATCGCGACCTCCAACATAGCCCCGGATGGCCTCTACAAGGACGGCCTGCAACGCCAGCGCTTCCTGCCTGCCATTGAGCTCCTGAAGCGGCACACCCTGGTCATGCATGTGGATGGCGGGACTGATTATCGGCTGCGGGTGCTGGAACGTGCCGAGCTTTATCACCATCCACTGGATACTCAGGCTGACATAAACCTGCAGGAGTATTTTGACGCGATTGCACCCGAGCCTGGTGTAGCCAACGCCAAGCTTCGGTTGCATGGACGTGACCTTGCCACACGACATCGCGCCGACGGCGTGCTGTGGATGGATTTCCATGCCCTATGCCAAGGCCCGCGCGGCACTGCTGACTACGCAGAGATCGCGCGCTGCTTCCACACAGTCTTGTTATCCGGGATTCCCAGGCTGGATCATGAACTTGAAGACGAGTCTCGACGTTTCGTCAATCTTGTGGATGAGTTTTATGATCGTGGGGTCAAGCTCATCCTGTCCGCGGCAGAGCCCCTTGAGTGCCTGTATCAGGGCGAGCGTCTTCGGTTTGAATTCCAGCGGACCGAGAGTCGCCTGCGCGAAATGCAGTCACGTCAGTATCTGGCCAGACCACACCTGCCTTGATGGATAACATGCGCTCATGAAATCGGCGCGAACGCGCACCTACGCCTTCCCCGTTTTCACGGCAATGCGGCAGAGCCTGAAGCAGGGATATTCACTGCGCGTGTTCCGTGGTGACCTGCTCGCCGGACTCACGGTTGGCATTATTGCGGTACCGCTATCAATGGCACTGGCGATTGCGGTCGGTGCCCCGCCACAACACGGCCTCTACACCGCCATCGTTGCGGGCGCGATCATCCCCCTGACCGGCGGGTCGCGCTATAGCATTTCCGGGCCAACTGCCGCCTTTGTTGTCATCCTGTTGCCCATCACGGGACTGTATGGCGTCGGTGGCCTGTTGCTGACCACGGTCATGGCTGGCCTGATCCTGCTGGCGATGGGCATCGCAAGGCTTGGCCGACTGATCCAGTTCATCCCTTATCCGGTAACCGTCGGCTTTACCTCAGGCATTGCCGTTGTCATTGCCACGCTACAGCTCAAGGACTTCTTTGGCCTTAGCACTGGCGCCCTGCCGGATGATTACATTGGCAAGGTACAGGTGCTGGTTTCTGCCCTGCCAACCACCAGCCTGCCGGACATGGCGGTCGGATTGGTCACACTGTTATGCATGATTGCCTGGCCAAAGCTGCGCACGCCGATCCCGGCGCATCTGGTCGCCTTGTTGTTCGGCGTATTCATGGCGTGGCTTGGTACTCACTATCTGCAGGGCTTTGAAGTCAGCACCATTGGTTCCCGCTTCCAGTGGACCGTTGGCGAGGAATCCGGCCATGGCATCCCCCCATTCGCGCCCATGCCACTACTGCCCTGGCTGCTGCCTGACGCCACCGGTGAGCCCCTTGGCCTGAGCTGGTCCGTGTTACGGACGCTGTTAGGTCCGGCGTTCACCGTTGCCATGCTGGCCGCAATCGAGTCCTTATTATGTGCTGTGATTGCCGATGGCATCACAAGGAGCAAACACGATCCCAACGCGGAGCTGATTGGCCAGGGCATTGGCAACCTGGTTGCGCCTTTCTTCGGCGGCATGACGGGTACCGCTGCCATCTCACGTACCGCCGTGAACATCCGCGCGGGCGCCAATACACCCATAGCCGCGGTCGTGGGCGCGATGGTTGTATTGCTGCTGGTGGTTGCGTTTGCTCCGATGATGGCCTACATCCCGATGGCTACGCTGGCGGCGCTGCTGCTGATGGTGGCCTGGAATGTCGGTGACCTCCGGCACTTCACGCATATCGCGAGCGTGGCGCCCCGCAGCGATGTCGCCATCCTGTTGACATGCTTCCTGCTCACGGTGTTTTTTGACATGGTGCTGGCCGTGGGCGTCGGGGTCGTGCTTGCCTCGCTGCTGTTCATCCAGCGCATGAC
>JBFKCG010000013.1:0-22799 GCA_041620675.1 Nevskiales bacterium | reverse complement strand
GTAGTCACTGCGGATGACCAAGCCCAGATGCTGGGTATTGGACATGAGTTGCAGGACCATCTGGCCGCGACGATGCAGTCCCTTCCATCCACCCCGCCCAAGCAACCAGAGAAAGTTGGATCGACGCAGCGTAGCGATGCCTTTCTTGTCCAGGGTTTCCTGCAACAGGTTGCGAATTTCCAGGCGTCGCTGATAGTTGGTGTCCGGCTGGGTGCTGATATTTATCAAGGCATCGGCCAGTCGTTCGGGGTCAGCCAGGACGGCACCGACCAAATAACGCCAGACCGGCGCCCACTTGCCATCCAGTTGCACGGAGTTCCCCCAGTCAATCAGGTAGAGCTCGCCACTGGCATCAACCATGATGTTGCCCGGGTGCAGGTCGCCATGGCATTCATGGTAGAAAAAGATGTGATAGAGAACCGTATACAGAAAGCGCTCGGATAAACGACGCTGGAACTGCCGGCGCCGTCGAAGTGGCAGCTGGTCCAGTGCCCGCGTCAGGCTGCTGGCATCCCCCAGATATTCCATCTCCAATATCCGGTGCGAGGCGTGGTAAACAGCTGGCACCCGCCACACGACGCTGTCCCGGCTACGTTCATAGAATAGTGACTGTATCCGCGCTTCTTCCTGGAAATCCAACTCCTGCTGGAATCCGGCAATGAACTCATCTGCCTGTTCCTGCAGTGCGCGCAGGAAGGGGGCCAGCTTGGTATGCGGTGCCCAGTACTGGCTGCTCATGATGGCAAGGCCCAGCACCATCTTGCCGATGGTGAATTCTCGATCAATGTTGTGCCGACCGACCTTGATGATCACAGGCTTCAGGACCTCTTCCCCGTCGACCATGAAAGGCTTCTTGGCCAGGTAGATGGAACCAATGGAACCCGACCGGATTGGCTTGTCCGCATCGAAGCCCATGTAGAGCTTGTCGGGCTCCTGCCCATAGCATTCACGGAAGGCCAGCAGCACCTCCTCTCGATTCATGGGAGGGACATCTTCGCGGAATACCGCAAGCTCATGGGCAATTTCCTCGGGCAGGAAGTCCGCATTCGCCGCGGCGGCCTGCGCGAGCTTGACGAAGAACGGCCCGAATTCACGAACCATTTGTGCAACGATCTGGGCCTGCAAGCCAAAATCCCTGGGGTCAGCCTGGAAGAATGGCTTGATATGTCGCAGTGCGCGAATCTGGCGTCGCATGATGACGACATCCTTGCGAACGACACTCAGCCGCTTCATGATTTCGTCACGTTGCCAGGCATTAAAGCGACGCCCTGTCTTGAGCACGTTGACCAGCTCGACCAGCTGCGGCTCGTAGGTGCGCAGTACCAAACGAACCATATCCAGCGTCAGCTCGCCAAGCCCCTTGAGCTCTGGAGAGCTGAATAATTCGTCAAAGAAGTTCCAGAACTCATCGATGACCGCTTGAGGCACATCAACAGGGCTGCGTGCGACAAGTTGGTCGATGACAAAGCGAATCAGCTCTTCCGTGGATTGCTCGTTGGGGATCAGCTTGCGACTGCGCAGGAACTGGGTAGCTCGCCCGCTCTGGTCGACCAGCGGGTGCTTGTAGAGTTGGGCAAATAGCTTGTCGATGGCACTCACGAGCTGGTCACGGGTGACATCGTGCTCGTGGGCTAACAGGCGCGCCAGCGGCATCAGGCCACGCGACAAGCCTAGCGTTTGCTGGGTCAGGACGGCCAGCTCACCAAGCAGGCCAGTCTTGCGACGGCTTGCAACGGATTTGCTTCGCTTTCTACGTGTTTTGCGAGTCGCCACAGTCATACCTGAATGAAAAACGCGCGGGCACCCATGGTACCCGCGCGTTTCATGCCAACTTTATCCAACAGGTTCAGGCGCCGATCAGGCTCTGGCCGCACACCCTAAGGGTGTTGCCAGTCACGCCCACTGCACCAGGAGTGCTCATGAAGTTGATGACCTCAGCGACATCCTGGGGCAATCCCCCCTGGGACAGGGAGCTCAGGCGACGGCCGACTTCGCGAACGGCAAACGGAATTGCCGCCGTCATCTGGGTTTCAATAAAGCCCGGCGCAACTGCATTCACCGTGATGCCCTGCGATGCGACGTCCTTGCTTAGTGCGCTGACGTAACCGATCAACCCGGCCTTCGAGGTCGAGTAATTGCTCTGTCCGGCGTTACCGGCAATACCGCTGATTGATGACAGACAGACAATGCGTCCATCCTGGCGGATCACGCCCTCCTTCAGCAGTAACTCATTGACGCGAATGATGGCCGCGAGGTTGATGTTGAGCGTCATGTCCCACCATTCCGGGCTCATGCGCGCAATGGTTTTGTCACGCGTTACGCCTGCGTTATGAATGATGATGTCTATGCCACCAAACTCATTCTTGCAGGTGTCAGCGATTTTACGTGCAGCCTCGGGGTCAGTGATATCGACCGAAATCGTCGTGCCACCAATCTTGTCAGCGACCTGCTTGAGGTGTTCCTCTTCCGCGGGACGATCCAGACAAACGACTTTTGCGCCTTCGCGTGCCAGGGTTTCCGCTATGGACGCGCCAATGCCGCGTGCCGCACCCGTGACCACTGCCACCTTGCCTTCAAGGGGCGCAGTCCACTTTGACTGAACCTGGGATTTGGCGAGCTGCGTAACGCGCAACGCCTGCCCGGTTACATAGGCTGAGTTTGGCGAGAGGAAGAAACGGAGGGGACCAGCCAGGCGGGCTTCGGCGCCCGGCTCGACATACAGGACCTGGGCGGTAATACCCTTGCGACCCACTTCCTTGGCCAGACTCCGGTTGAACCCTTCGATCGAGCGGTTCACTGCGACCTGGGTTGGATGGCTCGCTGTCTCTGGCGGGCGAGCCAGAATCACGCTACGACCAGAATTGGCTATCTTGCCTACGCACGCATGGAAAAAATCATACAAGGCGCGTAGTCCTTCTACGTCCTGGATGCCGGTCGCATCAAATACCAGGCCGTGAACCTTGGTTGCCTCATCCCCATGACTCTGCAATGTCACATTCGCGGTACTGGCGGCAGACTGGACCGTCGCGGAATCCAGATTGGCAGCTACTGCCAGCTCTGCACCCATGCCAAGCAGAGTCTGCATGGCTGATTCGATAATGGCCGGTTTGTCAGCCGCACCTACGATGACCGTACGGCCAGTGAGGGGCTGATGTGGCCAGGCGCCATCGGCACGCTCCAACCGGGGTGGCATCGGAATCGGCAGGCGCAAGGTCGAAATAATCTTGCGCGTGACTGAGGACTTTGACATTTCTAGAATTAGATCAGCCACTTATGAAATCTCCATGATAATGTACTGAATACTGCGAAATGCACCCCTGAGATGGCCATTACGCGACGAAAACGAAGGCGTCAAAGCCTACCCGGAATGGCGAGTATTGAAAAGATCATTCAACGACACCAAGTGAGGGCGCAGAAGCTGGGATTCTATCTCTCAATTCGATTAATTGGACTGCTCGCCTGTCCCGCCACATTGTTGTCTCCCAGCTTTGACTCCGATACGCAACTGACTGATAGTTAACGCAGGGCTGGCACAATTCATGGCAAGTCGCTATGGTTATGCCGTTCTGGGTGACTGAGGTACGGGGGATTCAGGCGGCTTCAGAGCGCCAGACCAGAACCCAGATGATAAGAACATTCAACTTTCAAGCGAACCTGCAAGTGGAGGCGTCTTCCCGATGAATAAGAACGCGATCGTGATGACCGCAGTGGTACTCGTCGTAGCAGCGGGTACCTACTACGGACTGGAATTGATAGCTGGCAAACCCAAACCTCAAGTCGCGAGCTTGGATGAGGAGGCCCCTGAGGCGCCGATCGCTGTCGAACCGGTGGCACCTGCTGATGCAATAGCAGACGTGGCGCCCATCGCCGAAGACACTGGACTCTCGGACGTTGGTACGGAAGCTGCGCCTGAGCCTGAAATCATCGACGAACCCGTCTACGAAAGCTCTGCCTCTGAAACCACCGTCAGCGAGATCCCGATCGAAACGGTGGCAGAGCCAATGCCTGCCGAAACGCCGGCACCTGCTGATGACGCCCAACCAGAATCTGCCAGCATGTCTGAGCCCACACCTGAGGTGGTGACGGAATCAGCGCCTGCGCAAGACCCATCAGCTGTTGCTGCTCAGGCTGCAGAACGCGCTGCACGTGTTGCCGCCGAGCAAGCTGCGCGCGAGGCCGCCAAGAAGGCTGTCGAAGAAGCACTGAAGCAGGGTCAGTAAGACCCACACCCAAGGTCTTAGGGGGAGACAGATTCAATGGCGATGAAATCAGGCAATCTTCTGATCAAGCTTGTAGTACTACTAGCCGTGGCTGGTGCCGTGTTCTTTGCGCTGGACAGCTGGCGTCAGAAGTCCGCAACCAGCAGCCTGGCTCCCGAGGCGGAAATGCCAGCGAGCACGGACAGCCCTTCAGGCGCAGCTCTGAGCGTCGAAGAAGCAGAACGCATTGGCACCGAGGTCGGGACACGTATCGGAACCGAGATTGGCACGCAAATCGGGCTGGAAATCGCAGCACAGATGCTGGCCGAGCGAGAGGCGCGTAAGGCAGCTGCTGCGCCAGCGGAGCCTGCTGTTGTGGCGTCCAAGCCTGCCAAGGCCCCCGCTCCTGTTGCGGAACCAGCAGCAGACCAGGAAGCACAGCCAGCCGAAGCTGAAGCAACGGCCACAGAACCAGCACCGATGCCGGTTGATGATGCTGAGCCAGCGCAAACAGTAGCCTCAAAGCCTCGTGAAGTGCGCACGCAGGGCACCATCCCGGGCACCCCGATAGCACAACCCTCCACTGGGCGTGACAGTTGGTGGACCAAGTCTAATACGGGTGCACCAGATGCCTTGTTCCTGACCTATGTCGGAAACTTCACCTCTACGGATGGCAGCCTCAAGGGAATTGCCTTGATGTTCTCTGGCAAATTTGACAAGCAGACTGACTTTGCAAGCTCAATCAGCGTATCTGGTGGCAGCGATGTTTCCGGGCAATGGCAGTTGGGCGCGAGCCCCGGGCTGATCTTCCTGCCAGGGATTCCAGCCGGTGACTACACAGTCTCGGTCAAGGCCGGACTCACCGATAAAGAAGGTAAATCGTTCAAAAACGATATCTCTGGCCCGGTCACCGTCGAATAGCCGAGAAAGCACAATACCGACAGGGCATTCCTGCCCTGTCGGTTTTTTTATTGGCCTGCAACTGGACGGTATAATGGGCGCATGATTAATCGCAAAGTATGCGTTGCGCCCATGATGGACTGGACTGATCGTCATGATCGGTACTTCTTGCGTCTGATTTCCCGCAACGCCCTTCTCTATACCGAGATGGTCACCGCTGATGCAATTTTGCATGGCGACCGCATGCGTCTACTGCGGTTTGATACGGCAGAGCAACCTCTGGCCCTGCAATTGGGGGGCAGCGAGCCTGCCAAACTCAGCCAATGCACCAAGATTGCCGAGGACTGGGGCTACGATGAGGTTAATCTCAACGTTGGCTGCCCGAGTGATCGCGTTCAATCCGGTCGTTTTGGTGCATGCCTGATGGCCGAACCTGACTTGGTTGCGGACTGTATTTCTGCCATGCAGCATTCAACCCATCTGCCCGTCACGGTCAAGACCCGTATAGGCATTGATGACCAGGACAGCTATGAGCATCTGCATCGCTTTATCAGCAGCGTCGCCAAGGCTGGCTGCAAAGTATTCATCATTCATGCGCGCAAGGCCTGGCTCAGAGGTTTAAGCCCAAAGGAAAACCGTGAAATCCCCCCCCTGCACTATGAGACGGTATATCGAGTTAAACGCGATTTCCCGGAATTGACCATCATCCTGAATGGCGGAGTGACTACACTGGATGCAATCGACTTGCATCTAAGCCACGTGGATGGCGTCATGCTGGGTCGTGCTGCCTACCAGAACCCGTACCTTCTGTCTGACGTCGACCAGCGTTACTACGGCGCCCAATCAGCTGCCCCCTCGCGGCTCGAAATAGTCGAGCAGTTGCTGCCATATGTCGCACGCGAGTTGTCCTCTGGCACAGCCCTTAAGCACATTACTCGCCACATTTTGGGACTATTCCAGGGCCAGCCTGGTGCCCGCGCCTGGCGACGCTATCTTTCCGAGAATGCCCATTTGCCCGATGCCGGGCTCCACACCCTACAGGTTGCGATGAGTCAGGCAGGCTCTCGTCGTGAATGCCTGGAATCTGCTGCCTGAAACCACCAAACGGATATCTCATGCCAAACGTAACCCTAGTCACCTCAAAAGGTCGTATCACCTTGAGCCTGGATGCAGACAAGGCACCCAATACCTCGAGCAATTACCTTGAATATGCGCGCAGTGGTTTCTTCGAAGGCACACTTTTCCATCGCGTGATCCCCGGCTTCATGATCCAGGGCGGCGGCATGACCAGCGGACTCAAGCCAAAGTCCACCGGCAAGCCGATTCGCAACGAAGCAGACAATGGCCTCAAGAACCTGCGTGGCACCATCGCAATGGCGCGCACCAGCGATCCTCATTCAGCAACTGCCCAGTTTTTCATCAACCTCAAGGACAATGACTTCCTTGACTACAAATCCGCAGATGCACGCGGATGGGGATACTGCGTCTTTGGCAAGGTAACCGAGGGCATGGATGTGGTTGATGCGATTGCGACGGTCCAGACTGGCACTGTCGGCATGCATGCCGATGTTCCAAAGCAGGATGTCACGATTGAGAGCGTTGAGGTATCGGAAGGCTGATCAAAACCCGGTTAACCCGACATGTCGACCCTGTTCATTTCGGACCTGCATCTTGAGCCGTCACGGCCCGAGTTAACGCAGATTTTCCTGCGATTCCTGTCGGGCCCGGCCAGGTCGGCCAGCGCCGTTTATATCATGGGCGACTTGTTCGACCTGTGGATTGGCGACGACGCCAATATGGCGTATTACCCGGTCGAGATTGCCGCAATGCGTGCGCTGTCTGATGGAAATATCCCCCTGTATTTCATGCATGGGAACCGGGACTTCCTGATTGGTAACGACTTCTTACAGGCGACCGGTGGCAAGCTGCTGCCGGATCCGACCGTCATTGATTTATATGGGACTGGTACCGTGCTAACCCATGGTGACATGTTGTGCACGGACGATATTGCCCACATGAAGGGCCGCAAGGAATGGCTGGATCCCGCCAAACAGGCGGCCTTCCTTTCTCAACCTGCTGATGTCCGCGAGAAAATTGCCCGTCAACTTCGCAAGGAAAGCAGCTACAACAAGACCCAGAAGGCCGTTGAGATCATGGATGTCACCCAGCAGGCCGTGGAAGACCTGCTGAAATCAAAGAATGTCTGGCAGATGATTCACGGGCACACCCATCGGCCTGCCATTCACGAGTTCAGTATAGGCGGCCATCCTGCCCGGCGGATCGTGCTCTCGGACTGGCACGATGATCGAGGCAGCATGCTGGTCTGCGATGAGAAAGGCTGCCGGCCTGAGGTCCTTTACTGACGCAGTCCCGGCTTGAGATCGTTGATGATGTCATCGACGTCCTCAAGGCCCACCGCTATTCGTACCAGCCCCTCGGTTATCCCGGCCGCAGCGCGATCTTCCGCCGTTATCCTGCCGTGAGTGGTCGTGGCCGGGTGCGTTATCGTGCTTCTCGTGTCGCCTAGATTCGCCGTGATGGAAATCATGCGTGTGGCATCGATTACCCGCCAGGCTGATTCGCGTCCACCTTTTGTCTCAAAAGAAACAATACCGCCATATGCAGACTGCTGCTTTGTTGCCAGCGCATGCTGCGGATGATCAGGCAAGCCCGGATAAAATACCCGTGAGACCGATGGCTGTTGTGACAACCACTGGGCCAACGCAAGGGCACTGCGGCTATGAGCCTTCATGCGCAGGTCCAGCGTCTCCAACCCCTTCAGGAATACCCAGGCATTGAATGGACTCATGCTCGGCCCGGCCGTTCTGAGGAAGCCATAAACCTTCTCGCCAACGGTCAGTGCGTCGCCCACAACTGCCCCGCCAATGCAGCGACCCTGTCCATCAATGTACTTGGTCGCTGAATGGATCACGATGTCCGCACCAAGACCCAGTGGACGCT
The DNA here is from genome assembly GCA_041620675.1 of Nevskiales bacterium. Classification (GTDB taxonomy): domain Bacteria; phylum Pseudomonadota; class Gammaproteobacteria; order Nevskiales; family DATLYR01; genus DATLYR01. The sequence goes on along the minus strand of JBFKCG010000013.1, from coordinate 14,739 downwards.
GCAGCGCCGGGGTACAAAAGCAATTATCCACAACCAGCAGGCAGCCACTGCTCTTTGCAATGGCAGCAAGTGCTGCAATATCAGCGACATCCGTTAGAGGATTGGATGGCGTCTCCAGAAACAGCATCCTCGTCTTGGGGGTAATCGCCGCCCGCCAGCCATCAATATCAGTTAGCGAAACATAGCTGGTACTAATACCGAAGGGCTTCAGGTAGTTATTGAACAGGCTGATTGTCGGTCCGAACAGCGTGCGAGACGCCACCACATGGTCGCCTGACTTGAGCAAGGCCATACAGGTAGCCAGGACGGCGGCCATGCCAGACGCCGTACCCACACAGCTGTCACCACCTTCAAGTGCTGCCAGCCGGCGCTCGAATGCCTGGACGGTAGGATTGGTAAAACGGGAGTAGATATTGCCCTTGATCTTCCCTGCAAATCGGTCAGCTGCCTCGGACGCACTTCCCGCAATAAAGCTGGACGTGGCATAAATCGGAGGCGAATGTTCGCCTTCGGGTCCGGGTGCATGGCCTGCACGGATTCCCAATGTGGCAAAACCCCATTCGGGAGTGTCCTTCTTGTTCATAACTCTCTTACCTTCCAAGGCATGTGCTCATGATTGAATGACGGGCACAAAAAAGCCCACGCTCTGGTGCGAACGCAGGCCTGCTCCGTATTTTAGCTGCATTTATATCAGCGCCCGCAAGCAGGACAAATCGGCGCACTCAAGGCCGCAGGGTATGCCCAAGGGCCCAAGCTGTCAACAATTACCAAGGATAACGTTATCTCACCGATGAATGGCAGAACCACCGGAATCAATCGTCGAGCGCATCCTCGCGAGCGTCAGCAATGTCGTCAGCGATGTCGTCCGCTGCATCAGAACAGGCCTCTGCGGCGGAATCACCCCACTCGTCATCGACAACACTCCAAAGAGTGTTGCCCTTCATGTCCCTGAGGATGGCCGCATAGTTCAGCTGCACATCGCCGATCTGGGTGGAGCGCCCTTCCTTGATCGTGAGGAAACCACCGGTAAATAACAGTTCGGCATCTGCCTCGTCACGGCTGCGGGCAATGGTGAAACCCTCATCCAGCAGTTCCTGTGACAGTGCCACCAGGCATAAGTCGCTCATGTTGTCCCGATTAATCGCCTTCAAATCCGGGCCTTTAACGGTGATCAGGATTTTCTGCACATAGGCGATCGGTGCTTTTTGCACCTGCTCACGCGCCTGAAGCGGTGTCATGCAAACTGCGCTGACTAGCAGCGCGGCGGTCATGGTCTCAACGAAGCGATGCTTGTGCATGGGCGACTCCCAGTTCTTGGTTGTTCTCACCTCTCAAGATACTTACAGCAGTTGCCGTCGCTTGCAAGCATCTCTGTCAGCGTACGTTGTGAATCTCCACGGAAGAACGGCTACTTTCCTTTCGGCGCGCTTCCTTTGCAGCGTCAGATCGGAAGAGTTCCAACTGCTGCAGGTATTCTTCACTGACATCGTCCGTGACATAACGGCCGGTAAATACCGAGTCATCGAAGTGCTCGATATGCGGGTTGCCTGCGCGAACTGCCTGTACCAGGTCGTCCAGGTCCTGGTAGACCAGGCGGTCGGCACCGATCAGCTTGCCAACCTGCTCTTCAGTACGACCATGCGCTATCAGCTCCGAGGCTGTTGGCATGTCAATGCCATAAACATTGGGGAAACGAACGGGAGGTGCGGCAGAGGCAAAATACACCTTATTGGCACCAGCATCACGCGCCATCTGGATAATTTCCTGCGATGTCGTCCCACGAACGATCGAGTCATCCACCAGCATCACATTCTTACCCTGGAATTCCAGGTCAATGGGGTTAAGCTTCTGACGGACGGATTTCTTGCGCTGGCTCTGGCCAGGCATGATGAATGTGCGGCCAATGTATCGGTTCTTGATGAATCCTTCCCGGTACTTGACCCCCAACTGCGTCGCCAGCTCAACAGCCGCGGTGCGGCTGGTGTCGGGGATAGGAATAACCACATCAATGTCGTTATCCGGCCATTCACGCTGGATTTTCTCGGCCAGTTTGGTCCCCATACGCAGCCGGGCCTTGTATACGTATACCTGGTCAATAACTGAGTCAGGCCTTGCCAGGTAAACATGCTCAAAGATGCAGGGTGTATGCACCGGATGTTCTGCACACTGGCGCACGTGCAGCTTGCCATCAACGGTAGCGTAGACAGCTTCTCCTGGCTGGATATCCGAAATCAGGTCGAAGCCCAGTGCATCCAACGCGACACTCTCGGAAGCGATCATGTAATCCGTTCCTTGTGGCGTCTGGCGCTGTCCATAGACAACTGGCCTGATCCCAAACGGGTCACGGAAACCAACTATGCCGTAGCCGGTAATCATTGCCACGACGGCGTAGGCGCCACGGCAACGCTGGTGAACTGCAGACACCGCCTCGAAGATGTCATTTTCAGTCAGGCGCAGCTTCCCCCGCCGCATTAGCTCATGCGCGAAGATATTCAGTAAAACCTCTGAATCAGAATCAGTGTTCAGGTGTCTTCGATCGGCCAGGTAAAGTTCATCCTTGAGCCTCTGTGCATTGGTCAGGTTGCCGTTGTGCGAGAGGCAGATTCCGTAGGGTGTATTGACATAGAAAGGCTGGGCCTCGGCAGAATTTGAGCAGCCTGCCGTTGGATAACGGACATGACCAATGCCGATATTGCCCCTGAGCATCAGCATGTGCTCGTTACTGAAAACATCTCGTACGAGACCGTTTTCCTTGCGTAGGTGCAGGCGCCCACCCTCACTGGTAACAATGCCTGCCGCATCCTGGCCGCGATGCTGGAGGACAGTCATCGCATCATACAATTCCTGATTCACCGGGCTGCGCGAAACGATTCCAACGATGCCACACATATCGGTTATGCCTCAGCAGCCGCAGGAAGCGGTGCGGTGAATTCAAAGTGCTTGCCGATTTCAACCGGCAATAGGTTCTTGACCCAGGTTGCGTAAGGCTCCAGATGGGGGATGAACTGGGAATCCCGCCACCAGGGGTCTTGTGGCATGGGAGTCAGTGAAGCCAGCAGCATCAGGATGATCACCAGCACCACACCGCGCACCAGGCCGAATGCTGCCCCGATGCTGCGATCCGTCCCCGCCAGTCCGCTGCTGCTGACCAGCTTCCCCACCAGGAAATTGATTACGCCACCGACCAGCAGGACCACCACAAATAAGCCGGCGCCAGTCACGGCCTTGCGCAATGAGGGCGTTTCAATGCTGCCTTCAAGCAGCTGGCTCATCGGTTCGGTGAAGTGGATAGCGACCATAAAGGCGGCAACCCAGGCGACCAGTGAGACCACCTCGCGGAAAAAGCCGCGAAAAAGGCCTATAACTGCCGAAACGATGACAATGCAGATAATCAGGTAGTCAACCCACAGCATCGTGATGTCGATCCTAGAGTCTGGAGGGCTCGTGCATTTTATCAGACACCGTGTTGGTGCCGATAGCAATCATTCAGCCATTTGACACAATGGCGACATCGAGCTTGAGTTCCTCGCGCAAGCGCTGGGATGCCGTCTCCGCTTCACCCTTATTCGTATAGGGGCCGACACGTACCCGATGCAATGGAGGATTCTCAGAAGCGTTGCGGTATACAAAGGCGGGGTATCCCTTGTCTTTCAGGCGCTTTTGCAGGCCGTCCGCATTGTCTCGGGAAGCAAAACTACCAACCTGGACAGACCAGCCCACATCCGGCACTGGACTGGGTTGCGCAGCTGCATTGGCGGCCTTGGGCTTGTCATCGGTTGTGGCTGACTTCTTTGGTTTAGCCGGCTCTTTCTTGTCTGAATCCTTTTTTGCTGCTGGACCTGGCAGCAAAGTCCCGATAGGCGGGCCTTCTTCGAGAATTTGTGATGGTTCCCGCTCGGGCACTGCGGGGACTTCAATTTCATAGGTTCGTACATCAGCAAGGTCAGAGGCCTGTTGCTGCTCTGCCAAGATCGGCTCTGGAGTGCTCTTGAAAAACAGCAGGGCAAACACCAGCAAGGCAAATACCAGTACTCCAGCCCCGACCAAGCGGCGCTTCAATAACTCATTCATTTTGCAATCCTTAGCACCATTTCTACGGTATGAAAGGAACCAAACACAATTATCCTGTCACCGGGCAATGCCTCCCGCCTTGCAGCCGCGAAGGCCTGGTCAACGTCAGGATAGCAAGCGATTGGTGCCTGAACCTCCCCCAAGGCAGTTTTCAGGCTCTCGGCATCCTGCCCACGTTCAGCGACTGGTAGGCCACCAAGGTACCATGCATGAACTTGGGCATCCATGACCTCGGCCACCGCTCGTGCCGGCTTGTCACGCAGCATCCCCAGTACCGCCAGGGTTCGGCCTTCAGGCGCGGCCGAGGCAAGATTATCGGCCAGGACAGAACAAGCCTCTGCGTTATGGGCCACATCCAGAATGACGGGTATGTCACCAGCCATCGTCTGGAAACGCCCCGGCAGTCTTACCTGTCTTAAACCTTGGTGAATGCTCTCGACTTTCACCGGTACGCGTGATTCGAGTAATCGAAGGCAGGCGATTGATGCTGCCGCATTCTGTAGCTGTATGCGCCCTTTCAGTGCTGGAAGTGGCAACGCCTTGATAACTCCGCCCTTGCCGGTCCAGTCCCATGTGCCATTGGAGCGGTCTTCTTCAAAGTCATACGATTCACCAAGCCTATTGAGGTCAACGCAAAGATTGTTAGCCCAAAGCAGCACGCTGGCAGGCGGGTTCCGCTCAGCATAGACAGCTGGCCGATCCGCACGAAAAATACCAGCCTTCTCAAGGCCGATGCTTTCACGGTCAGGGCCAAGCCAATCCGTGTGGTCAATGCCCACTGAACTGATCAAGGCGACATCGGCATCCACAAGATTGACGGCATCCAGCCGACCGCCAAGCCCCACTTCCAGAATGACGACATCGGGGGCGGCTTCCTTGAAAAGCAAAAGTGCGGCCAGCGTCCCGAATTCAAAGTAGGTCAGCGGTATAGCATCCCTGGCCTGATCCACTCGCTCGAAAGCTGCACATAACTCGGCATCAGTAGCCTCCTTGCCCGCCATACGTATCCTTTCGTTGTATCGAAGCAGGTGCGGAGAGGTGTAGCTGCAGGTTTTATAGCCTTGTGCTGTGAGGATCGCGTCCAGGAATGCCACACAGGACCCTTTGCCATTCGTCCCGGCCACGGTGATGACAGGACAATCAAAAGATCCCAGCGCCAGACGGTCTGCGACAGAGCGGATTCGTTCCAGGCCAAGTTCAATTCGCCGCGGGTTCAGGGATTCCTGCCAGCGCAGCCATTCATTGAGCGAATTGAAACGAGTGATGGCAGTAACGTTCAGGCGGTTGTGGCGGGGGCTGGCTGACGCATTAGCATGGCCAGCAGTCGATATAACCGGTCACGCATATCGCGTCGGTCAACAATCATATCGATTGCGCCATGCTCAAGCAGGAACTCGGATCGCTGGAATCCTTCCGGCAGTTTCTGGCGCACGGTTTGTTCAATCACCCGAGGGCCTGCAAAGCCTATCAGGGCCTTGGGTTCGGCAACGTTGATGTCACCGAGCATGGCGAGGCTGGCACTGACGCCACCCATGGTCGAGTTGGTCATGACCGAGATAAATGGCAAGCCTCTGGTCGCCAGTTTCCCGAGTGCGGCGCTGGTGCGCGCCATCTGCATCAATGAAAACAGGCTTTCCTGCATGCGCGCACCACCCGATGCGGAGAAACACACGAGGGGCAAGCCATTGGCAATACAGGCATTGACGGCACGAACGAATTTCTCGCCGACAACAGAACCCATCGAGCCGCCCATAAAAGCAAACTCGAAGGCCACCACAACGACACCGAGTCCGTTTACCTGCCCCTGCACGACCACAAGGGCATCCTTCTCGCTTGTGCCCTTTTGCGCCGTGCTCAGGCGGTCCTTGTACTTCTTGGTGTCTCGAAATTTGAGCATATCAACAGCTTCAAGAGAGGCCGCGATCTCAGTGCGTCCCTGTGGATCGAGGAAACTGTCTATGCGCTGGCGGGCACTGATGTAATGGTGAGTGCCACATTTAGGGCAAACCTCAAGCGTGCGCTCAAGCTCCGCTCGATAGAGCACTGCGCCACATCCCTCACATTTCGTCCATAAGCCCTCGGGAATCGAACGCTTGTCCGCCGAGTCCGTTCGGATCTGCGAAGGCATTACTTTCTGCAGCCAGCTCATAGGGTCCTGCGATTCGGGCATGTGGAACCTATTGTAAGACTATTTTGCGGTCGCGTTGTTCGTGGCGGCATCCATAGCCTTGCGCATGTCAGCCACGACCTGTGCCACTTGGCGGAGCATGGCGGGCTCATCCCCTCCCAGCTTGCCGACCAGTGACACCAGCGCACTGCCAACCACCACCGCATCCGAAACCGTAGCGACTTCGGCCGCAGACTCCGCATCGCGAATGCCAAATCCCACCGCGATCGGCAGCTTGGAATGTTGCCTGAGCTCGCTGACCTTGGCCGCTACACTCCCGACATCCAGCCGGTTTGCGCCAGTGACGCCCTTGAGAGAGACGTAATAAAGGTAACCGCTGGCCTGTCTCGCGATTTCGTCCATGCGAGTCGGCGTAGTCGTCGGCGCCACCAGGTAAATGCAATCCAACCCCTGCTCTTTCAGCAGTGGCAGCATGATCTCGGATTCTTCCGGCATCATGTCAACTACCAGCACGCCATCAACCCCTGCGGCCTTGGCTGTCGCCGTAAACTTTTCGTAACCCATCGCCTCCACAGGATTGAGATAGCCCATCAAGACCACTGGCGTGTGTGAGTCGCGCTCCCGAAATGTTTTAACGGTATCAATAATCCGGCGCAGGCTGGTGCCCTGAGCAAGCGCTCGTTCGCAGGCAGCCTGGATGACCGGGCCATCCGCCATCGGATCCGAGAATGGAACACCAACTTCGATAATGTCGGCACCCGCATCAACCATCGCATGCATCAGCGACAGGGTCGCGCCAAGATTAGGGTCACCCGCCGTAATGTAGGGAATCAGCAATTTCCGTCCAGACTGGCCTGCCTGATCGAAAACCTGTTGCAGGCGACTCATAGGCTAATGCCTTCAAGCGTGGCAATGGTGTTGATGTCCTTGTCTCCGCGGCCCGATAGGTTAACCAACAGGATTTGGTCCTTATTCATGCCTGGTGCCTGCTTGCAGGCTTGCGCGATCGCGTGGGCCGATTCCAGCGCAGGAATAATACCTTCGACCCGGGTCAGGGTATGGAAGCCCTCGAGTGCTTCGTCGTCATTGATCGTCACGTACTGGACCCTGCCGATATCCTTCAGCCAGGCATGCTCGGGCCCCACGCCCGGGTAATCCAGGCCCGCCGAGATGGAGTGTGTCGCCGCGATCTGCCCATCCTCATCCTGCATGACGTAGGTACGGTTGCCATGCAGCACGCCGGAGCGACCCGCACTGAGCGGTGCCGCATGGTGACCGGTGGCGACGCCCTCACCGCCCGCCTCGACACCGACCATGGCGACGCCGTCATCGTCCAGGAATGGATGAAACAGGCCAATGGCATTGGAACCGCCGCCTACGCAAGCGATCAGGGCGTCTGGCAGACGCCCCGCCTGTTCGATAATCTGCTCACGTGCCTCACGTCCGATTACACACTGGAAATCGCGAACCATCTGTGGATACGGGTGCGGGCCTGCCACCGTGCCGATGATGTAAAAAGTGTCATCGACGTTCGTAACCCAGTCACGCAGCGCCTCATTCAAGGCATCCTTGAGCGTTTTTGAGCCGGAGTGAACCGGCACAACCTCGGCGCCAAGCAGTTTCATGCGATAAACGTTCGGGGCCTGTCGCTGAATGTCCTCGGCACCCATATAGACCACACATTTCAAGCCCAGGCGCGCCGCTACAGTCGCGGTTGCCACGCCGTGCTGGCCTGCACCGGTCTCGGCGATGATACGGGTCTTGCCCATGCGACTGGCAAGCAAGGCTTGGCCAATCGTGTTGTTCACCTTATGTGCACCGGTATGATTCAGGTCTTCACGCTTGAGGTAGATCTGGGCACCACCCAGCTTTTTGCTCAGTCGTTCGGCGTGGTACAGCGGCGATGGCCGGCCCACGTAATGCTTGAGGTCGGCGTCAAGTTCCGCCAGGAATTCTGGATCCTGACGCAAGCGCTCGTAGGCCTCGGTCAACTGCTCAAGCGGTTGCATCAGGGTTTCTGCCACGAAACGCCCACCATACGGTCCGAAATGACCACGTGCGTCCGGCAGCACAGGCTTGGCCTCTCTGCTTTTACTGGAGGTCGCCACTATTCACTCCTTTTACAAATGCCTGGATCAAGGCGGCATCCTTGATGCCGGGTGCTGACTCTACGCCACTACTGACATCCACGGCGAAAGGGCGCGCCTGCCGAACCGCTGTGGCTACATTGGAAGGTGCCAAACCGCCTGCCAATATCAATGGCGCACCTAGTTGATCGGGGATACGCGACAGGTCAAATCCGCGCCCGGAGCCACCGGCTTCACCGACGGCGTGGCCGTCCAGCAGGAAAGCCACGGCGCTGGGGTATTTATCGGCAAAGGCCACCGGATCAGTTCCCTGCATCGGGATAGTCTTGATATAGGGCACTCCAAAGCCGCTGCAGAACGACTCCGGCTCGCTGCCATGGAATTGCAGGAAGTCTGGTTCCACTGACCGGACCACGGCCTTGACTTGCTCCGCATCTGGATCAAGGAAAACGGCGACCGCTGAAACGAATGGTGGCAGGCTGTCACGTATCCGGGCTGCCTGCTCATAGTCCAGATTCCTCGGGCTTTTCGCATAGAACATCAAGCCGATGGCATGCGCACCCGCGGCAGACGCTGCTATGGCGTCTTCCGTGCGGGTAATACCGCAAATCTTGATCCGGGTGGGCATATCAGGGCTCAACCTGCGCAAAGGGCGCAAAAGTCTAGCAAATTCAGGTGGTATAGGGCAGCGCGCCTAAAAGAGAAGAAGCAGGGCACGGAAGCTGTAATGACTCATCGTAGCGTACCTGCAGAAAATACAGGCCATCCGGTTCAGCGGTCACGCCTCCCAGGCGCCGGTCTCGACCTTCCAGGACGGTTCGTGTCCACTCCACCGGCTGCTTGCCACGGCCTATTGTCATGAGTACCCCGGCGATATTGCGGACCATATGGTGCAGGAAGGCATTGGCCTCAACCTCGATCATCACGCACTCACCCCTGCGCTCAACGGAAATATCGTACAGGTGCCGTTGGGGCGTACGAGACTGACATTCAGCGGCTCGATATGCGCTGAAATCATGCTCTCCCTTGAGGAATTGCGCCGCTTCATGCATTCGTTCCGCGTCCAGCGCATAGGTGAAATGGGTAGCTCGCTGAGAAAGCAGCGCCGATCGACCCCGGCTGTTGTGAATAACGTAACGATAGCGCCGCGAACGCGCGCCATAACGAGCGTGAAAATCCTCCGGCACAGGCTTGACCCAGCGCAGGCTTATATCGGGTGGCAATTGGCTGTTGGTGCCAAGCAGCCAGGAGTCGGGCGTGCGCACCGCATCGGTGTCGAAATGGATGACCTGGCCCAAGGCGTGTACGCCGGCGTCAGTTCTTCCGGCGCAGACGGTGGCCACATCCTGATCAGCTATATGGGATAAAGCAGCCTCGACAAGGCTCTGGATACCTTGCGCATGGTTCTGCGCCTGCCATCCGGCGTAATGGGTACCAACGTATTCAAGACCAGCAGCCAGACGCATAGAGAACCAGAATTATCAGCAGACTGCCAGTGCAGATTCGATTCAGGGTGAATCAGGCATATCAGCCAGTGCCAATTTTGCCCAGCAACTCCTGTGCTTCCTGTTTCTGTTCCGCAGTGCCCTGGGCTATGACTTCCTGGAGCAAGGTCTCGGCCATGGTTGGCTCGCCCATGTCAATGTAGGCACGAGCAAGATCCAGTCGTGTATCCGCCTGGCCTTCACCAGAACCTTCGTCCGTGGACATTAAGTCATCAATGGAGAGATCAGCATCAGCATCCGGAGCCGATTCTGCCGACTTCGGCTCAGTGGGTGCCGGCTCTGGCGCTGCAAAATCGAAATCGGATAGATCAACATCAAGTCCACTGTCATCTGCGGGTTCCGCTGGCTTGGCAGCTTCCTTCTTGGAGCTCGCTTCAGACTTGGGCGCTGGTGCCGCATCTGGCGTATCGAGACTGAAATCACTGAGGTCGAAATCGAGCGTATTCCCGAGATCCAACTTGGTTTCTGGATTAGCTTCGGCCTTCGCCGCAGCAGGAGCTTGCTTGGCCGACTTAGCTTCACTCTCACTAACCCCCAGATCAAAGCCTGATAGGTCGAGATCGAGTGAGGGAAGGTCATCACTTGCCGCAGCAGGAGCGGCAACCGCAGGATTGGCGGCAGCTGGCTTGGCTATCGACGTTGGTGTATTGGAAGCACTACCCAGCATCGAAGAGATATCGAGGTCAGCCGTTCCCCCCAAGCCTGAGCCCGAGCCACTGCCACTCTCCTCAAACAGGGATGAGTTCGGGCATAGCTGACGTCCCATGATGCAGACCTTCTCCCAATCGGGATCATTAGGTCCACTAAGCACATCTTTCATCTTCTTGGCGTGCGCCTCGAATTCCTCGGGCATGTTCGCGGAGAAATGCACCTCTAGCATCTTCAGGTGCAGGTCTTTACGATTCGGCGATTTCGCCAAAGGCTCGTGCAACAAGCGGGCGGCCTCATCATAGAGTCCGTAGGCAATGTGGATATCGACCTCACCCAATACATCCGAATAAGGATCATTGCCCGAGACTTCGCTCGACTCGACCATTGACGGCATGGCGGGCTCTGGCGATGACACCGCCATGAATTGCTGAGTTGCCTCAGCGGGTGGTACGGTGGCCTGCTTCGACGGTTGCATTGTCGACTGTAATGTCGATTGCAACGCCGACTGCAAGGTCGAATCCATCCGACGTGCACCAGCACCTGGGCCTATGTTCAGCGTATCCGACAGATCCGGCTTCTTCTCTGTTTGTGGTTCCAGTGTCTCGGCAAAAGGCGTCTCATCCGGCTCTGCCGTTTCTGACTCTGGTGCGAGAACAAACGGTGCTATCTCGACTGTGCCCCTGCTCGCTCGGTATTTGCGGAAGGCCACGGCCCCCAAACCTAACAGGAGCGCAGCAACGGCGAGTAAACCAAGCAGCAGAGGATTGAATACCGAAACATCATCCGCGGAGGGCGGCAGAGAATCATTCACGGCTGTCGGTGGGATTTCAGCGGGTGCAGGTGCAGGAGCCGGCTGTGGCTCACCTGCACTGGCAGGGGGCGCTTCCTCAGGGGTGGTGGCTACCTCCTCCGCTCCAGCCTCGGCGGGCTCATCGACAAATGGACTGGCTGGTACCTGTTCGCCAGCAGCCTGTTCAGCGACTTCAGGCGGCTTTGTCTCCGTGGTCACATCAGCGACTGGCTTTTGTTCCTGGCCAGCAGGCACCTTGGCCTCTGCCGGAGCTTGTGCTTCCTTGGGAGAGGTTGCCTCAACCGGCGCAGGTGCAGGGGTTGGTTCAGCTTGTGTGGTAGCTGGTGCCACAGGCTCCACAGCCGGTGCTTCGGCAGAAGGCTGTTGGCTTGCGTACTCACGAGCATGAGCATTCAGCAGCTCGATGGCCTTGGCTGAGTTATCCCTGACCTGTATAGGCGCCGCCACTTTCGAAGTCTGGGCCGTGGCAGGCTCGGTGGGTGGCACACCTGCATCCGCACTGGCTTGTTGCCCGGTGTCGTCTGTAGCAGCTGCAGCACCGGTATCTGTCGTTGCCGCGGTTTCTTCCGGTGTGCTCAGCCTTAGCTCACCTTTGGGCTGGGTTGGAGCTTGCGCGGCACTTTCCTTGGGCGTGGACGGTTGTACCGGGGCTTGCCCCGCCGTGTCATCTATTACCTTAGGTGCAGGCGCACTCTCTCTTGCAGGCCGTTGGCGGCTTCGTTGCGCGGTATCCGCAGGGGTGGCATTGCGGATTTCGCCCATATTGGGGATTCGCAGCATGCTACCGGCGCGAATACGAGTAATGTCTCCGTCAAAGGCTTCCGGATTGGCCTCATAGATCGCCTGCATCATCTGGTCCATCGAGACGCTGTCACTGGGGCGATTGGCGTAAGCAATGCTCCACAGGGTTTCCTGTTTTTGCACTGGACCGTAGCTGCCGCTTTCACTGCGAGCTGCCGGCGGCGCCTGTCTGGTAGCGCCAGCAAGCGGAGATGTGATTGGTGCCTGGCTAAATTCGGTGCTCGGGCGACGCTTGCTCTGGGCCTGGGCGATACCAGGCGGATCGAGCAGCAGCGTGTATTCCCGCACCAAACGACCTTCTGGCCAGGACACTTCCAGCATCATCGACAGGAAGGGTTCGCGTACTGGCTGCAAGGTCGTGACCTGGATGACCGCACGGTCGGGTGAAGGACCGGGCACGACACGAAAACGCAGATTGCTCAGGATGTCCGCACGCTCACGGCCGGCACGTGCGAATGCGCTGTCGGGCGCGATCGCGACATTCACGAGTGAACTTTCGCCCGCCCGCAACGAAAACAGTGGGATCTCGGCTTGCAGTGGCTGGTTGAGAGCGGAGTACAACTCGATGCTACCGACACCCAAAGCCCAGGCTGCGTCGGCAAGACATGTGAGTGAAATGGTCGCGATCAGCGCGAGTTTGCGCATCCTCTGGTCCCTTGGGCCTGTATAAAACCAAACCCTTATGACGGACTCCGCCGCCTGTCGTAAGTCCCTTTATACCCTCAAAAAAAGTCCCTGACCAGTACCTCAGCGATCTGAATGCTGTTAAGTGCCGCGCCCTTACGCACGTTATCGGAGACAACCCATAAATTCAGGCCCCGAGGATGCGAGATATCCTCGCGAATCCTGCCAACGTAAGTAGCGTCATTGCCCGCGCCTTCGGTCACCGCAGTCGGATAGCCACCCTCTTTTTGATCATCCATGACCACGACGCCAGGCGCCTTGCGCAAGAGTGCGCGCGCTTCGTCGGCGGTGATCTTCTTGCGGGTTTCGATGTGCACGGCCTCGGAGTGCCCGTAGAACACCGGCACACGGACAGCAGTCGGGTTCACCACGATGCTGTCATCGCCCATGATCTTCTGGGTCTCCCACACCATTTTCATCTCTTCCTTGGTGTAGCCGTTGTCCATGAAGACATCAATCTGGGGCAAAACATTGAAGGCGATGGGCTTTGGATACACCTTGCATTCAGGCATCCCCTGCCCGCTGAGCATGCTGCTGCTCTGCGCAGCCAGTTCCTCAATCGCCGGCTTGCCGGTGCCGGAGACCGACTGGTAGGTCGCCACGTTGATGCGCTCGATTCCCACCGCGTCATAGATTGGCTTCAGTGCCACCAGCATCTGGATGGTCGAGCAGTTGGGGTTGGCGATGATGCCGCGATTCTTGTACTGGGCAATTGCCTGTGGGTTGACCTCGGGCACCACCAGCGGGATGTCGTCCTCGTAGCGGAACTGCGAGGTGTTATCAATCACGACGCAACCGGCTGCAGCCGCTTTCGGTGCGTAAACCGCCGAAACCGAAGCGCCTGGCGAGAACAGGCCGATCTGGACCTTGGAGAAATCAAACTCCGCGAGGTCCTCGACTTTCAGGTAACCGTCACCGAACTGTACGCGGCTACCGGCCGAACGTTCGCTGGCCACGGCATACACCTTGCCGACCGGGAACTTGCGCTCATGCAGAATCTGCAGCATTACCTCGCCCACAGCGCCAGTGGCGCCAACGACCGCAACATCAAATTTCTTGCTATTCACATTGCCTCCGGCAAACTTTTCCAAATAAGCAAAACAGGAATATTCAAACCAGCATCGCGACGACGGCATCGCCCATCTCGGCCGTGCCCACTTTCTTTTCGCCCGGCCCGGCGATATCCGCCGTGCGCAGGCCTTGCTTCAGCACGCCCGACACCGCCGCCTCGACCTTGTCGGCCAGATCGGCTCGTCCCAGGCTGTAGCGCAGCATCATCGCCACCGACAGGATGGTCGCCAGCGGATTCGCCACACCCTTGCCGGCGATGTCCGGCGCAGAACCGTGGATCGGCTCGTACAGGCCCTTGCCATGCTCATCCAGCGACGCGGATGCCAGCATCCCGATGGAACCAGTCAGCATCGAGGCCTCGTCCGACAGGATGTCGCCGAACATGTTGCCGGTGACCATCACGTCGAACTGCTTGGGATTACGCACCAGCTGCATCGCAGCGTTATCCACCAGCATGTGGCTCAGCTGCACGTCCGGGTAATCCTTGGCGACCTCGTCGGCCACGTCGCGCCACAGCTGCGTGCACTCCAGCACGTTCATCTTGTCGACTGAGCAGAGTTTCTTGCCGCGCTTGCGTGCCGCCTCGAAGCCCACGCGCACGATGCGCCGGATCTCGGACTCCGAATAGATCATGGTGTTGAAGCCCACGCGCTCGCCGTCGCGTTGTTCAATCCCGCGCGGCTCGCCGAAGTAAATGTCGCCGGTCAGTTCGCGCACGATGAGGATGTCGAGCCCCGCCACCAGCTCAGGCTTGAGCGAGGAAGCCGCCGCCAGCTCCGGGAACACATTGGCCGGGCGCAGGTTGGCAAACAGGTTCAAGTCCTTGCGGATGCCCAGCAGGCCGCGCTCCGGCCGCTGCGGGCGTGGCAGGCTGTCGTACTTCGGCCCGCCCACGGCGCCGAGCAGGATTGCATCCGCCGTACGCGCCTT
>JBFKCG010000012.1:0-23899 GCA_041620675.1 Nevskiales bacterium | reverse complement strand
GGTAACAAATGCCTCCGCTGGCATGAATGCTTGGGTTCGAAAACCATGCACACTCCCTTGACCCTTCCGTTGGGTAGGACTTGGGCTAAGCATAATCCAGTCTGCAATCGAGCGGTATTAGTGATCCCGATATCGTTTGCTCAGGTCGCCATAGGCCTCGATTCGGCGATCCCGCAAATAGGGCCAAAGTCGACGTACCTGTTCTGAGCGGCCAAGGTCGATATCGACCACGTGGACGCCTTCCTCCGCGTTGGCCCGTGCCAGTAGTTCTCCCTGCGGGCCCGTGACGAAACTGGATCCCCAGAAGATTTGTCCTGGGCTGCTACCCGTTGGATCCGGTTCGTGACCGACACGGTTGGCAACCGCAACCGGTAATCCGTTGGCAACGGCGTGCGCTCGCTGGATCGTCAGCCAGGCATCCTGCTGGCGTAATTGCTCATCCTTGTCGTCTTGCGGGTTCCAGCCGATGGCAGTGGGATAGAGCAGCAGGTCTGCACCGGCCAGGGCCATGAGCCGAGCAGCCTCCGGATACCACTGGTCCCAGCAGACTAGTACGCCGAGTTGTCCGACGGAGGTCTTGATCGGGTGGAAGCCGAGGTCGCCCGGCGTGAAATAGAACTTCTCGTAGTAGCCGGGATCATCTGGAATATGCATCTTGCGGTATTTGCCTGCGATGCTGCCATCACTGTCCAGGACGACGGCAGTATTGTGATATAGGCCCGGTGCGCGCCGCTCGAACAAGGAGGCAACGATTACGACCTTGAGTTCCTTCGCGACCCGACCCAAACGATCCGTTGACGGGCCTGGGATGGATTCAGCGAGATCAAAGATTGCTGGATCTTCATGCTGGCAGAAATATGGGCTGTTATGCAGCTCCTGCAGCAGTACGATCTGCGCGCCTTTGGCGGCTGCTTCGTGTACGCCACGTTCGCATTTGCCGAGATTGTGCTCACGATCGCTGGTGCAACTCATCTGCACCAGGCCAAGCTTCAGGATCTTGCTGCTCATGTCACTACACCCGCTGGCAGCTGCATGGTGACGCAATGCAGGCTGCCGTATTGCCTGATTAATGCGCGGCAGTCTACACCAATGATTTCGCGTCCCGGGAACGCTTCGCTGAGGATGTCCATGGCCACGGCATCGGCCGGGTCGTCATAGGTGGGGACCAGGACCGCCCCGTTGATAATCAGGAAGTTCGCATAAGTCGCTGGCAGGCGGTCGCCGTCGTCGGTTTTAGGCTGGGGCCATGGCAGCGCAAGCAGGCGATAGGGTTGCCCATTTGGCTGGCGCAAGGCGACAAGCTCCTCTTCCATCTGCTCGATATCATCGAAGTGTTCATCGTCGACATCGTTACAGTCCTGGAACACGATGCAATCCGGGCTCGCATAGCGTGCGAGGGTGTCAATGTGGCCGTCGGTGTCATCGCCGGCCAGCTGGCCATGCTTGAGCCAATGGATCGTGTGCACACCAAGCAGGGCCTTGAGCTTGTCCTCGATCTGGTGGCGTGTCAGCTGGGGATTGCGGGTGGGCGCCAACAGGCAGCTTTCGGTAGTCAACAGGCAGCCAGCACCGTTTACCTCGATACCACCGCCTTCGAGCACCAGATCTACTGTCTCGAGGGGTGATGCCCCATAGGCCCCTTGGTCATGTAGGCGGGCGGTCAGCCGGTCATCCAGGTCATGCGCGTATTTTCCGCCCCAGCCATTGAAGCGAAAATCGAGTAACACGGGCTTGTTATCGCGCAACACGGTGATGGGGCCATGATCACGGGCCCAGGTATCGTTGCTGGGTGCGACATAAAGCCGGATACGTCGCGAATCAGCCCCGGCTTCCTGCAGGCGCTTTCGTACAGTCTCCAGGTCGACTGGGTTGTGGCAGGCAACGACAAGGTTTTGCCGGCGCGTGATTTGGAGCGCTATCTGGGTGAAATTGGCCGCCGCCTCTTCGAGAATCCAGGACCAGTCACTGTCGGCATGGGGCCAGGTCAACTGGACGGCACTCTGGGGCGCCCATTCGGGCGGCAATAGCTGGGGCGGCAAAGCCTGAGTTTGCACGACGATCAGCCTTCTGGCGGGTTAGGGCGTGGTGGCGGGCAGCAGTTCGTCCTTGCGATAGATTGTCGCTGGACGATCTTTCTGCACCGCATGCAGTACGGTGCTGTGCTCGAAGAACACGGAGAATCCGTCGTAGTTCCAGCGGGTAATCGGCGGGTTGCCAATCGCTGGGTCACGACTGAGCGGCGTGCCATACAGCCTTTCAACCTCATGCATCTTCATGCCATGTGTTGGCAGCGAAATTGGCGGGGCGGGTGTGCCGGTCGTGACAGGCATCTCCAGCACGTCACCCTTTTCCTCCAGCAGGACACTGCCGGGTGCGGGTTCGGCGACTGAGCCTTCAACGGGAGGGTCCTCGGCAGGAACGGCTGGTTGATCAGGAGCTGGCTCAGCTGATGCCTCGGGTTGCTCGACGGACGCGTCGGGCGCCTCGCTGGAGCCCTCAACCGAGGCTTCGGTTCCCGTACCCACCACGGCAGGCACGGTGTCTCCATCCTCTTGTGCATGCAGCACGGCACCGGGACAGGCCAAGGCCAGTGCAATTAGCAGGCTGGAAATCCGACTAGACATGCTCACCTCTCCGTGTGTGCGGGAGCTCTTGGGGAACTATAACACTCTGTGTGTGCGGGAAAAACTCGCGATGACGACCGTGTAAGTAGAATCAGCGTGCGGGTCTTTGAAACAGCTTGTTGATTCCCTTGGCGTTGTGTTGCATGGCGAGTTCGCGACGCTTGACATGCTGGATCCTGCGCACGTAATGGCGGGTTTCCGCGGGGGTATGCGGTTCAATATGTGGCCAGGTTTCCACCTGCCGCCCGGCTTTGCGTAATGCGCCGCGCATCCCGCGCAAGCCGGCGTTGTAGCTGGCAAAGGTCAGGTTCAGACGGGTTGAGTCCTGGTAATCGTCCCAGCGCTGGTAGAGGTAATGGTCATAGTAGATGCCAGCAGCAATATTCCACTTGGTGTGATGGATCTCGCCAAAACCGGGATTGGCCTCACGAATCTCGACATACGTGGATGGCATGATCTGCATGATTCCCTTGGCCCCGACATGGCTACGTGCCGCCGGATTCAAGCGGGATTCGGCGATCGCCTGTGCCTTGAACCATGTCCAGTCAAAACCGGGGCCAAAGTAACGCTTGCTGTACTTCTGAAAGTAATGGTCATATTTTCGGGTCCAATTGGCCAGCATCGCTTTATCTTCAGCATCCGTTGCCACGTCAGCCCATGATTGCGAAGTGACCATTACAAGTGGCAGGCAAAGCAACAGGAGTGCAAACCGTCGCATCAGTTTAGGCTGAGTCCGATGATCAGCCCCATGCCAATGCCATTGCCAATAAAGATGCCCATCAGCACCATCCCAACGGCCCGATTGTCATTTTTCAGCTCGTCGCGGATACGAAAGGCCATGCGCCACTGGAAAACGAGGCTGCCTCCCCAACTGAGCAGCAAGCCGAGAATCCCACCCAGGCTCGCATAGAGAAGGTTGAGAATGATCGGGTCAAGATTGGTGGACATCAGCGCCTCCTGATGGTTTTCCCGCTTGGACTATATTTTCAGTATAGGCGCAAAAGATTACGTGGGTGTCTAGATGCCACTGCACTGCAGCATGTGGATGTGATTTAATGCCTGCCCATGCTCCGCCCCATCGAACTTTACATTGGCCTGCGCTATACGCGCGCGAAGCGCCGTAATCATTTCATTTCGTTCATTTCAGCCACTTCCATGGTCGGTATCGCGCTGGGAGTGATGGCGCTCATCGTCGTCCTGTCGGTCATGAACGGGTTCGAGCGTGAATTGCGTGAACGTATCCTCGGCATGGCCTCGCATGCAACGGTCTCTGGTCACCAGAAACCATTGCAAGACTGGCCGGGAGTGCGTGATACAGCCCTATCCAGTGGGCTTGGGATCGTCGGTGCGGCCCCTTACATCGAAGGCGAGGGCATGCTCAAACACGGGGCGCAGCTCAGTGGCACGCTGCTGCGTGGCGTTCTGCCCAAGCACGAAAGCGAAGTCTCTGACGTCGGCGAACACATGATTGATGGCTCACTGGACGAGCTGAAGTCTGGTGCATTCACCATCGTCATTGGCAAGGAAATGGCTGACGTGCTGGGTGTGGGGAAGGGCGACAAGGTCGACCTGATGATCCCGCAAACCACAGTCTCGCCTGCAGGTGTTTTGCCGCGATTCCGCCGTTTTACGGTGGGTGGCGTTTTCCAGGTGGGCATGTTCGAGTACGACCGCAGCCTGGTTTTGCTGCATCTTGATGATGCGGCCGCGCTTTATCGCCTTGAGGATGCCGTGACCGGTGTCCGCCTCAAGCTGGATGACATGTTCCATGCACCACGTGTCAGCCGAGAGTTGGCGCAGCGCCTGCCCCCGGGCTCGTACTACGTAACGGACTGGACAAAGCAGCATTCCAACTTTTTCCGTGCCATTGCCACGGAAAAAACCGTGATGTTCATTATCCTTACGCTCATCGTCGCGGTAGCGGCCTTCAATATTGTTTCAACACTCGTCATGGTAGTCACCGACAAACAGTCGGATATCGCCATCTTGCGCACGCTTGGCGCGAGTCCTCGCAGCATCATGGCGATATTCATGGTGCAGGGCTCACTCATTGGCGTGATCGGCACCCTGATCGGCGTGGCCAGTGGTGTGGTGCTGGCAATCAATGTCGAGAACATCGTACCGTTCATCGAAAGACTGATTGGCCAGCAGTTCTTGTCCGCCGACGTTTATTACATAACCCAGCTCAAGGGTGAACTGCATTGGGATGACGTGACCAAGATCACGGTTGTCTCGCTGATCCTGGGCCTGGTATCCACGCTCTATCCTGCATTGCGTGCCGCCAGGGTGTTGCCGGCAGAGGCACTGCGCTATGAGTAGCAATGGCATCGTGGTTACCGCGAAAGGGGTCAACAAGACCTTTGATGACGGTCGTTTGCGACTCGAGGTCCTAAAAAGGATTGACTTCCAGGTCAATGCTGGCGAGCGCGTGGCTATCGTGGGAGCTTCAGGTTCCGGCAAAAGCACCTTGTTGCACCTGCTGGGTGGCCTGGACCAGCCTACGCGTGGCGAGATCTGGGTTGGCGAATCCTGCATGTCGGAACTCAATGACGCGGCGCGTGGCCAGTTACGAAACCGCAGTCTTGGATTTATCTACCAGTTCCACCACCTCTTGCCGGAATTCACCGCGCGGGAGAACGTTGCCATGCCGCTGTTGCTAAGGCGAATGGATACGGCTCAAGCGCTCGCAGAGGCCGATGCCCTGCTGGGCCGAGTGGGGCTTGGCCAGCGCCTTGAACATAAGCCTGGAGAATTGTCCGGCGGTGAGAGGCAGCGTGCCGCCGTTGCTCGTGCACTGGTCACGCGGCCAGCCTGTGTCTTGGCCGATGAACCCACCGGCAACCTGGATGCGCGCAATGCGGAGCAGGTCTATGAATTGATGCTTGAACTTAATCAGGAACTCAACACCAGTTTGGTCGTGGTGACCCATGACCAGAAATTAGCCCAACGCATGGATCGCGTATGCCAGCTCCAGGAAGGACACTTGAAAACGACCTCCGCCTTCTAGCACTAGGGTTTCTTCTCGGAATCCTCGGAGTTTATTCACTGCCGCGGTTATTGCCGTGGCCTGTTTTCCTGCTCGCAATTCCAGTCATTTTATTGCGTTGGTCAGGGCGTGCACTGTTGGCATCCGTCCTGCTCGGAATGATGATGGCCACTTATCAGGCAGATCATCGTTTGCGTCAGCGCCTGGCAGATAACGGACATAGCCAAGATGTCTGGCTGACGGGGCATATTGCCAGCCTGCCCGAACGACATGGCAAGGGCTCTAAACCTGATTGGCGTTTCCTGTTTGCGCCTGTGGAAGGTGGGCCGGACCTCATTCGCCTCTCCTGGTATCGGAGCCCTGAGTTGCTTCGTGCGGGTGAATGCTGGCGATTCCTCTTGCGACTCAAGCCTCCGCACGGACAAATGAATCCCGGTGGATTTGACTACGAGGCCTGGTTGTTCCGTGAGGGGATTGGTGCAACCGGCTATGTGCGAAGCGCTGAGCGCTGTCCTGTACATGCTCCCCCTGCGATGGGCCGTGGGAAGCTGGGCTTGCTGCAGTTTCGCCAGCATCTCGTTGAAGTTGCCAGCCCTGGGCTGGATAGGCACAGCATGTCCGGCATGGTATTGGGCCTGACGGTGGGGGATACGAGTGCGATAGGCGACGAACAATGGCGCGTCATGCGTAGGACTGGCATCACCCACCTGGTATCCATTTCTGGTTTGCATATCACTCTTGCCGCCGGTTTTGTCTACTTATGGACTCGCTGGCTATGGGCTTGCTGGCCTGCCTTGTTGCTTTATGTGCCGGCACAACGAGCGGCAGCTGTCATGGCGATGCTGTCCGCGATGGTCTATGCATTGCTGGCCGGTTTTACCATTCCCACACAACGCGCGCTGGTCATGTTGCTGGTCGTCATGGGCGCATCGTTGGCTTCACGCCAGGCTGCACCGAGTCATCTGCTGTGCGTGGCCCTGCTGGCCGTATTGCTCATGGATCCTTCAGCGATATTGTCCCCGGGGTTCTGGTTGTCGTTCGGTGCGGTGGCGTGGATGTTGTTTGCGCTTGTGGCAAGGCTAGGGCCTGTCCCCCGGTGGCGAAGTTGGCTGGTGCCGCAGGGCGTCTTGTCCGTGGCCTTGGTTGTCCCCTGTCTGTTCTGGTTTGGTGAGTCATCCCTGGTATCACCCTTGGTCAATTTGCTGCTTATTCCGCTGTTTGGCCTGCTAATTCCCTGGCTCCTGCTGTCGTTGCTGTTGATCAAGACAGCGCTAGGGTTATGGATGATCCGGGTGGGCGCTGATTGCCTGGAGCTGTTATGGCGACTACCGGAATACCTGGCAGCTACCCCGGGTGCCTATTGGACAGGATCGTCGCCCAGCGTGACAGCACTGATTATGTCAATGCTGGGCCTGACTCTGCTCTTGGCGCCCCGTGGAATACCTGCACGTGTCATGGGTTTTCTTTTTTGCCTCCCGTTGCTTATTCCAACCGCAGACTCGCTACCAGATGGCCAGTTTGAATTAACAGTCCTGGATGTGGGGCAGGGCCATGCGGCCGTGGTTCGTACGAGACACCAAACATTATTGTTTGATACTGGCCCCGCTTTTGAAGGCGGCCTCAACAGCGGTGAAACCGCCGTTTTACCCTTTTTAAGGCAGCTCGGTATTCGCCATCTCGATCGTGTGGTGCTGAGTCACGGTGACCTGGATCATCGAGGGGGACTGGACGCCATCCGTGCCAATATCAACATTGGTTCGGAGTTGGGCACGCAAACTGGTTCGCCCTGCCAAGCGGGAGATAGCTGGCACTGGGATGGCGTGAAGTTTGAAATCCTGCATCCAATCGCGACTGAGCAATGGTCTGCTAACGATGGTTCCTGTGTGCTCCGAGTCTCTGCGGGCAAGTACAGTGCCTTGCTGACGGGCGATATCCAATCGGCTGCGGAAGAAAGGCTAGTGAGTCGGTACGGCAACAAGCTTGCTTCTGAGGTCTTGGTTGTGCCGCATCATGGCAGCAAAAGCTCATCGAGCCCTGATTTCGTTAGGGCCGTCAGGCCCAGGTTTGCGCTTGTGCCCGCTGGCTGGAGGAATCGCTGGGGCTTCCCTAGGCCTGAGGTGGTCGAACGATATGAGGCCATCCAGGCACGAGTTGAGACAACAGGTATCCACGGCGCTTTGCAGGTTCGAATCAGCAACGAGCGTGGCGTAGAACAGTTCAATCGATGGCGGGAACAATCCAGGCGAATTTGGCGGGCTGGCTAGAGGCGTCGAAGCTCACTATCATGCGTGCATTGTAAGAGGGGGCATCCATGTGGGATTTGTTTCAGGCTGGAGGCTGGGTGATGTGGCCCATCCTGGGTTGTTCTGTCCTGGCCTTGGGAATCGTCGTCGAGCGACTGTGGGCTCTTCAACTGCGTATGGTGTTGCCTCCGGGTCTGGCGGATCAGGTGCGTACACGCGTGGCACAGGGAAAAGCAGCTACCCTGGATTTGGAGGCATTGCGTGCCGGAAGTCCGCTGGGCCGTGTTTTGGCAGCCGGTCTGGTTAATCGCGAGCATGACTGGAGCGTTGTCCGGGAAAGCATCGAGGAGGCTGGAAGACATGTGGTGCACGATCTGGGCCGTTACTTGAATATGTTGGGTACGATTGCTGCAATCTCACCCCTGATGGGGCTGTACGGTACCGTCTTGGGCATGATCAAGACTTTTGGCGCGATCAGTACGGTAGGCGTAGGCGATGCCAATGCACTGGCCGGCGGAATATCAGTCGCCTTGCTAACAACAGCCTTCGGCCTGACTGTCGCCATTCCAGCGCTGATCCTTTATCGCTACCTGCGTGGCCGTATTGATGCGCTGGTGGTCGATATGGAGCAGGAAGCGATTGCACTCGTAGATGAGTTACGCACATGGCGTGGAGCGCGGAGCAGCGCATGAAATTTGCGCCGCGCACACCGGAAGAACCAGAGGTCAACTTGATCTCGCTGGTCGATGTCGTGTTCATGCTGCTCATCTTTTTTATGGTCACTACCACGTTCGTTCACACCAGTGGCCTCAAGGTATCGCTGCCCCAGGCAAACCCTCCAGATAGCAAGCAACTTGATTCAAAGACCATTGAGGTCGTCGTGAGCGCGGAAGGCAGGTATTACATCAACGGGCGCCAGTTGCGCGACCAGTCAGCGCAAATCGTTGAACGTGGGCTGCATGAAGTGATGGGCGATGACTCCAGTCGTGCACTGCTGATCCGTGCCGATGGCCGAGCGCCTCACCAGGCCGTGGTGACGGTGATGGATGTCGCTGCACGCAACGGATTCCACAAACTTTCCATCGCCACGACGCCGGCTCCCTAGCTCATGAAGGAAACCAACGAGTTGTTGAACAGGCCAGGGCAGGTTTACCGGCGCCTTTTTGGGTACACTCTGCGCTACTGGAAAATCTTCGTCCTTGCCATCGTGTTCAGCGGCCTCAATGCCGCAACGGACACGGGCATTGTTTACCTGATGAAGCCGCTGCTTGATGGCAGTTTCGTTGAGAAAGACCCCAAGGTTATCGCCTGGATTCCACTGGCATTCTTGATCCTGATCATGCTGCGTGGCGCCTTCGCGTACCTGGCGGCCTATCACATGAGTTGGGTGGGCCGACGCGTGGTGCATGATGTGAGAACTGACATCTTCGAGCAGTTCCTCCAGTTGCCTGTTCATTTCTATGATCACCAAGCCTATGGCAACCTGCTGACGCGACTGACCTATCACGTGGAACAGGTTGCAGAGTCCGTCACGACTGCCATCGCCACCATGGTGCGCGAGGGCATGACTGCCCTGGGCATGATCGCCTTGCTCTTCTACCTCAACTGGAAGATGGCGATATTTGTGCTGATCATCGCGCCGCTCGTTGCAGTTCTCGTACGTATCATCAACAAGCGTTTCCGTCGCTACGCCGTGCGCATTCAGGATTCCATGGGTGACGTGACACATGTTGGCGAGGAGCTTATTACCGGTCACCGAGTCGTCAAGGTGTTTGGGGGTGAGGGATATGAGCGGGAGCATTTTAAAGAGGTCAACGAGAAGAACACGCGGCTTCACATAAAATTCGCACGTACCAAGGCAGCCTCCACACCCATCATCCAATTGGTGGCGGCCTGGGTCATCGCAGCCGTGATTTACTTTGCGACTCGGGAATCCGTGCTTGCAGACATCACGCCAGGCACTTTCATGGCGTTTCTGGCTGCCTTGATGGGCCTGAATTCGCCGATAAAGCAACTCACCACATTGAACGCAACCTTGCAGCGCGGAATTTCTGCGGCGGCTGATCTCTTCAAACTGCTTGAACAGCCCGGTGAGGACAGTGGCGGCGAGCGGGAACTGGTGCGCGCCCAAGGCGCTCTGAAGTTCGAGAACCTGGGCTTTGTCTACCCCCAGACCACACGGCGTATATTGCACGACATCAACTTGTCAATTGAGCCCGGACAGTCAGTGGCTTTTGTAGGTCGTTCGGGTGCAGGCAAGAGCACATTGCTGAGCCTGCTTCCACGCTTTTATGATCCGACAGAGGGCTGTATTCGGCTGGATGGGCATGATATCCGCGAATTCCGCTTACAGGACCTGCGGCGGCAGATCGCCTTTGTTCCGCAAAGCGTTTCATTGTTCAACGACACTATCGGGCGCAACATCGCATACGGCGATATGGCTGTAGCTAGCGAGGAACAAATCATTGATGCCGCGAAGCGCGCCTTTGCCTGGGAATTCATAGAACTCTTTCCCGAGGGGCTCAACACGCGAGTTGGCCAAAATGGCGTACTCTTGTCCGGTGGTCAGCGCCAGCGCTTGGCCATCGCACGCGCCTTGCTCAAGGATGCGCCGATCCTGTTGCTCGACGAAGCCACGTCAGCCCTCGATACGGAATCCGAGCGCAAGATACAGAAGGCGCTGGAATACCTGATGCAGCGTTGCACAACGCTGGTGATTGCCCACCGATTGTCGACCATCCAGAACGCGGATGTCATCGTGGTAATGGACCAGGGCCGGATCGTCGAACATGGCCGTCATGCCGACCTGCTGGCCTTGGGCAACCATTACGCAAAGCTGCATGCCATGCAATTTCGCGAGCCTGAAGAGGAATGAGCCTCGATTCGATCTGGTACCAGCCGCATCCGCTGCGCTGGTTGCTATGGCCCGTCAGCCTGGTCTACGAGTTGGGCATCACTGCGCGTCGCCTGCTATACCGGTATGGATGGCTTGAAAGTGAGCGACTCCCGGTTCCCGTTATCGTGGTGGGAAACATTACTGTCGGCGGCACTGGCAAGACCCCGTTTGTGATCTGGCTTGTAGAGCAGCTACGCGCACGCGGGTGGCGCCCCGGGGTTATCAGTCGTGGCTATGGTGGCCACTCGCCGCAGTGGCCCCGCGAGGTTGGGCCCGATAGTGAACCCGGCGAAGTGGGTGATGAGCCGGTGTTGCTGGCAAGACGGCTTGGCTGTCCCATTGTGGTGGGACCATCGCGAATCGAGGATGCACGCAAGCTATTGGCTGATCACGCCGTCAATATCATCGTGTCTGATGATGGGCTTCAGCATTATGCCTTGCAGCGTGATATTGAAATTGCATTGGTTGATGGCCAGCGTAGATTTGGCAATGGCATGCTACTGCCCGCTGGACCATTACGTGAACGTGAATCCCGACTGGCCAGCGTTCAGCTGGTGGTGATCAATGGATCGGAAGGTGAGGGGCTGCGTATGGATGTGACTGCAGATTTCTTTTCGCGTGTGGATGGCAGGGAATCACAGCCGGTGAGTGCATTCAGGGGCAGGGAAGTTCATGCGGTAGCGGGCATCGGCAATCCACAGCGTTTCTTCAACACCCTGCAGCAACTGGGCTTGAAGTTGCGCGCGCACAGTTATCCAGACCATCACAAATTTGTCGCTGAGGACATCACCTTCCCTGATAATATCGATGTTGTCATGACTGAAAAAGACGCGGTCAAGTGCCGCACATTTGCCGGCCCGCGGCACTGGTCCCTGATTGTGCAGGCGCGCCTGGCTCCAGAGGCGGGTAGCCGTTTGGATGTGTTACTGAGCGCGTTGTCGAAGCAATAATTAAGGACATTGACTGATGGACAAGAAGCTCCTCGATATTCTGGTTTGTCCAGTCTCCAAGGCTCCCCTTGAATGGCGCCCAGAAAAGAATGAACTCGTGTGCAAGGTCTCGCGACTGGCCTATCCGGTGCGTGACGGCATTCCCGTGCTGCTGGAAGACGAAGCGCGGCGTCTCGAAGATAGCGAGGAGTAAGGCTTGGAGTTCAAGGTCGTTATTCCGGCGCGGTTTGGCTCTACCCGTTTACCGGGAAAAGTGCTGCGTAACCTGAAAGGCCGACCGATGATTGAGTATGTGTATCGGGTGGCGGTGGCCAGTGGTGCAAGCCAAGTGGTCGTCGCAACTGATGATCAACGCGTAGCCACGGCCGTGAAACTATTTGGTGGCGAGGTCCACATAACCGACGCAAGCCACACGTCAGGTACTGACCGCGCGAACCAGGTCGCGACAGAACTGCAATGGCCTGATGACAGCATCGTGGTTAATTTGCAGGGCGATGAGCCGCTGATGCCAGCCAGCCTGGTAGCTCAGGCTGCACGCGAGCTATCTGAGCACACGCAGGCGCATATCAGCACAGTCGCTGGCAGCTTCGATAGCCTAGATGAATGGCGTGACCCGAACGTTGTCAAAGTCCTGAGGGATGCAGAGGGCTTTGCTATTTATTTCAGTCGCGCTCCCATTCCCTGGGATCGCGACGGGTTTGCCCAGGCAAGCCCAAGATTGCCGGTTGAGTTAGCTTGGCGCCATATTGGTTTGTATGCCTACCGTGTCTCTGTCTTACGACGCTTTGCCAGCTTGGAAGCCACAGGGATTGAAAAAACTGAGTCGCTTGAGCAACTTCGGGCTCAATACCATGGCATGCGCATTTATGTTGGTATCGCGAAGGAACGACCAGGCCCCGGCGTGGATACTGAAAAGGATCTGGAGCGGGTAGAGGCCTTGCTCGGTAACCATTAACAGGTCACGCAATGCCCAGATTGACAGACACGAGTGTACTATTTGTCTGCATGGGAAATATCTGTCGATCTCCCACGGCAGAAGGCATGTTCCGCCACCACTTGCGTGAGGCAGGCCTGATTGAATCTGTCCGCACAGATTCGGCCGGTACCCATGGTTACCATGTTGGTAGCCAGCCTGACCCACGCTCATGTGAGGCTGCTGCGAAACGCGGCATTGATATCAGCGATCTGCGCGCCCGTCTTCTCGTTACGGAAGATTTCCATCGTTTCGAATACATCGTCGGGATGGACAACAATAACCTGAGCATCATGACGGTGCTGAAGCCGCCCTCATCTCGCGCGCGGGTCGGCTTGCTGATGGCCTACGGCCCGCCAGATTCCCCTCGTGAGGTGCCAGACCCCTACTACGGTGGCCCGCATGGTTTTGAGCGGGTGCTAGATATGGTGGAAGCGGGCTGTCGGGGTCTGCTGCAGGAAATACTGCAGCAGACCTCAACGCACCGTTAATCTGGGATTACGGATTTCTCTTCAGTACGTTCAGGTGCCGGAGTGTTGTGTTCGGCTTCCGTCGAGACCGCTGCAAGTTCAGTAGGCTCTTCACGCGAAATAGCAGGTGACTTGGCTGGCTCAGCTGCCTTGTCTTCTTTGCGTTCACCCTGGTCTTCGCTGACGGTTGCCACCGGTGCGACCGCAGCTTGTGGATGAGCAGCAGAAACAGCTTCATTTGAGCCTGTGGCAATGCCTGCTGGCCGGTCTGCATCCGGGCCTGCCTGTTCCTGCGAATGCGATACGACCGGCAACGGCGCTGGCATGGCCGCTGGTATCGGCATGGGGGGCGTATTGTTGTCAGCGGCTATTGTTTGCGCTGGTCGCTGCGGCTGAGCCGGGCGCTGGCCAGATTGGCCAGAATCAGCAACATTTCCGTTCGCTTCCTGCCCGTTGCCAGCGGTCTGTGCCTGGTTGGCTTCCGGCGCGCCATCACGACCTCCACGGCCCCGACGGCCACGGCGACGACGGCTCCGGCGACCCGTGCGTTCCTGTCCCTCTTCCGTTGTTGCCCCTGAGGTTGTGGGGGCAGGGGGTGCTTGGCGCTGTTGGGTTGAATCAGCCTGTGCGCTGGTTGCCTGGGGTTTCTGCTCAGGCTGACTGCGCTGTGCCTGTCGCTGTGAGTCCTGGCGACGGTTCGAGTCCTGTTTCTGGTCTTGTTTCTGGTTTTCTTGGCGTTGCTGCCCCTGCTGGTTGCGATTGCGACCTTGCTGGCGTCCCTGGCGCTCATCACCTCGACGTGGGGAATCCTGGCGCTGTCCGCGCGAATCCGGACGCCGAGTGCTGTCACGACGCTGCTCTTGGCGGGCGGGCCTTTGCGTTGGTCTCGACGGTTCTGCGCGACTGCTGACCTTGCTGGCGAAAATGCCTTTGACCCAATTCAACATACCGGCCCAGATGACAGACCAGGAAACGGATGTTGCAGCCTGTGCCTCAATCGGAAGTGGGGCAGGACGTGCCGGCGAAATACGCTGCACTGCAGCCTGCTCACCCTGCAGGGCTCGGACAGGCTTGGGCAGGAAGCTGTCGACGGTTTCGGCTTCCAACTCAGAGGGGATCTTGTAGCTGACCTCGCTATTTGCTGCGACGGCAAGCTGGTCTTCGCGAATCCGCTTGATCTCATACAGCGGCGTATCAAAATCCGGATTGGGTACGAGCGTGATGTGCACGCCGTTGCGCTGCTCAAGGGATGACACGGTCCCGCGTTTTTCGTTTAGCAGGAAAGTGGCAACCGGTACGGGCAGCTGGGCTACGATGCGCCCCGTACTGTCCTTCATGGCTTCTTCTTCGATCAGGCGCAATACGGAGAGGGCCAGGGATTCAACGCCACGGATGTTGCCCTGGCCACTGCAGCGTGGGCAAACAATGTGACTGAACTCCGCCAGCGCAGGACGCAGGCGCTGGCGCGACATTTCGAGCAGGCCGAAGCGCGAGATGCGCCCAATCTGTACGCGGGCCCGGTCAACCTCGGTGGCATCCCGGAGCCGGTTTTCGACTTCCTGCTGGTTCTTGCCGGAATTCATGTCGATGAAGTCGATTACGATCAACCCGCCCAGGTCGCGCAGGCGGAGCTGGCGAGCGATCTCGTCCGCAGCTTCCAGGTTGGTATTGAACGCGGTTTCCTCGATCCCGCCACCGCCGGTAGCCTTGGCCGAGTTGATGTCAATCGAGGTCAATGCCTCTGTGCGGTCAATCACGACAGAGCCACCGGACGGGAGGCGGACTTCACGCCGGAACGCCGTCTCAATCTGGCTTTCAACCTGATACCGGGAGAACAGTGGAATGTCGTCACTGTAGAGCTTGAGGCGCTGCAGGCTTTGCGGCATTACCTGCTGCATGAATTCCCGCGCTTCTTCATAGATCTTGGGGTTGTCTACGATGACTTCGCCGATATCCTTGCGGAAATAGTCACGCAGGGCGCGGATGATGATGTTGCTTTCCTGGTAAATCAGGAAAGGTGCCTTGCGTGCACTGGAAGCCTGCTCAATGGACTGCCAGAGCTGGACGAGGTAATCAAGGTCCCACTGGAGCTCTTCCGCGCTGCGACCCACACCGTTGGTGCGAACAATGGCACCCATTCCATCAGGAATGGTGAGCTCGCCCATGGCTTCGCGCAGCTCGCTGCGCTCATCTCCCTCAACGCGGCGTGAGACGCCTCCTGCGCGAGGATTGTTGGGCATCAGGACCAGGTAACGACCGGCCAATGAGATAAAGGTGGTGAGGGCAGCGCCTTTCTTGTCGCGCTCTTCTTTCTCGACCTGGACAATGATTTCCTGGCCTTCGCTCAGGACTTCGCGGATGTTGACGCGTCCAGAGCCAGGGTTGCCCTTGAAGTAGCTGCGGGAAACTTCCTTGAGTGGCAGGAAGCCATGGCGCTCGGCGCCGTAGTCAACAAACGCCGCCTCGAGGCTGGCTTCTACGCGGGTAATACGACCCTTGTAGATGTTGGACTTACGTTGTTCCTTGGAGTGGACCTCGATGTCCAGATCGTGGAGTTTCTGGCCGTCGACGATGGCCACGCGCAGCTCCTCGGCCTGCGTCGCGTTGATCAAAATACGTTTCATGTGTGGGGCGCTCTTGGGACGCTCGACCCTCACTAGTCGCTAGCACCACGCGGAATGCGGGCAGCAGGCGATCGCCTATGAAAGGCAGCAGCAGGATGACGATGTAGAACAGGATGTTCACGCTTGTCAGTATTCTTGTTGCTGAACCCAGGCGCCAGTGACGACGGGAACGTCGGTTAATAAAATTCATTCCGTAAAATCGCGGAACCAAGCCAATGGCAGGGCGGCATCCAGGAACGCTCTGCTAGAATGCAGTGTTCGTGAACGTCGGCAAAAATGCCGCCACGGCCGGATCCGTGCCGCGTGGCTGCCTTGGCAACCCCGCGTGCAACCATGCCCTTGTCGTGCAAGGACGAGTCATTTTGCCACAAAATCAATCTTCTGTGCGCTATCTCAGTATTGCCGAGCGTGATGTCGGCCAGCGTGTGGATAACTTTCTCCTGCGTACCCTAAAAGGTGTGCCCAGATCGCATGTTTACCGCTTGTTGCGTAGTGGCCAGGTTCGCATCAACGGCGGTAGGGTCAAACCGGACCGCAAGCTGGCGTTGGGTGACCAGCTCAGGCTCCCCCCAGTGGTCATGGCTGCGCCTACGGAGCCGCGTCGTGCGCCAGATGAGCTCGTAAGCCGGGTGTTGGCCTCTATTTGCCATGAAGACAAGGACTTCCTGGTGCTGAACAAGCCGGCAGACCTGCCGGTTCATGGTGGCAGCGGTCAGGCTTATGGGCTGATTGAAGTATTGCGCCAGGGGCGGCCACAGGATGATTATCTGGAACTGGGTCATCGACTTGACCTTGAAACCAGCGGTTGCCTGATTGTGGCTCGGAGCCGGACCGCCCTGTCGGCCTTCCAATCGGTCTTGCGTGAGGGTAGGGCCAAGAAAATCTATATGACTCTGCTTATTGGCGCATGGCACGGCGGGGAGCGCCAGGTGAGTGTGGCTTTGCGCAAGGAGCGTGATCCAGCCGGGGAGCGCAGCAAGGTTGAGGTTGATGAGGCGGGACGAGCCTCCCGTAGCCTTTTTAGCCCGATCCGGCAAATAGCGCTGTCAGATGGCCTGAAACTGAGCCTGATGCAAGTTCGAATCTATACCGGCCGCACCCATCAGATTCGTGTTCATGCAGCCCATCTTGGCCATCCCGTAGCCGGCGACGCGAAATATGGTGATTTCGAGGCTAATCGGCTGATTGAAATCAGGGGATTGAAGCGCATGTTTTTGCATGCCCACTCCCTGTCTGCGGATCTACCCGGTCTCGGGCGCACGCTGGAGGCGAACGTGCCGCTAGCGCATGATCTTGAAGAATTCCTTACCCGGCTAGGGCACTGATATGACGAAGCATTATGACCTCATTGTGTTCGACTGGGATGGCACATTGATGGACTCTGCCCTGCATATCGTGACATCCATGCAGCATGCGATACGGGGGCTTAGCTTGCCCGCTCGTACTGACGAGCAGCTCAGGGAGCTCATCGGGCTCGGCTTGAATGACGCATTTGCAAGGCTTTATCCAGAACTCAATACCGCAGCTACGCTGCAATTGTTGTCTGAATACCGACAGCATTTTCTCAACCCGCCGGTGCCAGAGGCCAGGCTTTTCTCAGGTGTGCAGGACACACTTTCCGAGCTGATGGCACAGGGCTACCAGCTGGCCGTGGCAACCGGCAAAAGTCGGCGAGGGCTGGACCGTGCATTGTCAGAAACGGGTCTGGGCCCTCTCTTTGTAACCAGTCGTTGCGCCGATGAGTGCAAGTCCAAGCCAGATCCGCAGATGCTGGAGGAAATCCTCTGGGAGTGTGAGGTTGATCCGGTTCGCGCCTTGATGGTTGGGGATACCGAATATGACGTGGCGATGGCGCGCAGCGCGGGTGTGCGCGCGGTGGGCGTTGCCTGTGGCGTCCATGCGCCCGAACGGTTAACCACGGCAGGGGCCCACGGCGTGCTGCCCAATGTGGCCACTCTTTCGCGATGGCTGTCAGATACGGCCAGCAGATAGCATGACTCTCTTGAATACCTGGCGAGGACTATCGAGGCCGGCAAGCGATACGTCAGGGCTTGAAATCACCCTTGTCGGGGGTGTCAAACCGGATGAATAAAAAGATTCCCGTCTGCTGTATGCTTTGCGCCCGCTACTACCTGGTAGACACGACAACCGGCCCTTTTTACCGGGGTGTTGACCAGAATGCTGGTCCGCTTGGTAAGTGAGTTCTTGATGCTGGAACCAGTGTTCAATCGGCGGGTCTAACGCCGTTTCCCCCAAGGCAATATTTGTGAACGTCGTGAGTCATTCGGTCAGTATCCCCTCGCGCTTCTTCAGGCTGATGGGGCCTTTGTCAGTCGTCCTCAGCTTCTTTGTGCTCGGCATGGCCTGGATGTCTTTGTCCAGGCTGGTGATCTATGCGACGCGTCATGAGCAGCTGGCGGACCTGCCGCAGCTATCAGCGCTGTTCCTGACCGGGATGCGCATGGACAGCGTGACACTGTGCTTCCTCCTGTTGGTGCCGACACTGCTCCTGTTCCTGCTCCCGCATTCTCGACCGCGTAAGTTGCTGGTAGGCGTGACCCTGATGATCGCCACCGTGCTGGCCCTGTACATGGAAGTCGCCACCCTGCCGTTTCTCAATGAATATGACAGTCGGCCCAACCGGATTTTCTTTGAGTACCTAATCTACCCGCGTGAGGTATTCGCCACGATATTAACGGACTACCCGTTGGAATTTGTCCTCGGAAGCATTGCGGTCCTGGTACTCGCTTACCTGGCTTATCGACTGTATCTACGCTTGCTGCAGCAGGCCAACACCTGGCGATATTGGGTGCAATTGTTGTTATTGCCTGTGGTCATACTGATCCTATTGCTCGGTGCGCGTGGCACGCTGGAGCACCGCGCAGTCAATATCAGCACGGCGGCATTCAGCGGCAACCGCCTGGCCAATGAGCTGGCGTTGAACTCCAGCTATTCGCTGCTGTATGCCGTCTATAACCTGAAACATGAGATGGAGGCTGACCGTCTCTACGGCGAAATGCCATGGGAAGAAGTGGTGGATCGTGTGCAGAAATACACGACCAGGCCTGATTCTGCCTTTTATGATCCGAACATACCCACACTGCATTTCCAGGACTTGCCCGTAGTCGACAGTACACCTCCTAACCTGGTGATCTTCGTGCAGGAGAGCCTGGGTGCACGTCATGTCGGCAGCCTGGGTGGTTTGCCGCTCACGCCCAACCTGGATCGCCTCAGCAAAGAGGGACTGTTCTTTACACAACTCTATGCCACGGGGACCCGCACAGTTAGGGGCCTTGAGGCATTGACGGCGGGTTTTCCACCTACACCCGCGCCCAGCGTGCTCAAGCTGAGCCTGTCGCAGAAAGGTTTCTTCACGATGGCGGCCCTGCTCAAGGAGCATGGCTATACCTCCGAATTCATCTACGGTGGCGTCAGCAATTTCGACAATATGGCCGGGTTTTTCCTGGCGAATGGGTTTGATCGGGTCATTGACCAGGATGAGTTCAATAACCCGGAATTCCTTGGGATCTGGGGGGCTTCAGACGAGGATTTGGTGGTCAAGGCCAACGAAACATTCAAGGCGCATGGCAAGCAGCCTTTTTTTGCCCTGATGCTCAGCACCTCGAACCACAGCCCCTTCGAGTTTCCGGAAGGGCGTATCCAACTATACGAACAGCCGGCGAATACGCGACTAAACGCGATGAAGTATGCGGATCATGCCATCGGCCGCCTGTTTGAGTTGGCAAAACATGAGGAGTACTACAAAAACACCATATTCGTGGTGGTGGCGGACCACGATACGCGGGTAGATGGTGTCGAGTTTGTCCCGATTGATCGCTTCCATATTCCGGGCCTTATCATCGGACCCGGTGTTCCCAAGCGATACCATGATGGCGTGGCCAGCCAGATTGATCTCTTGCCGACCTTGCTGCATTTGATGGGGATCGAGTCTCGCCACCCCATGATCGGGCGCGACCTGATGGCCGTGCCAGCGAATGAGCCTGGACGGGCGTTAATGCAATACGGCATGAATAACGCCTTCATGGTTGGTAACAAGGTCGTCATTCACCAGCCCAAGGGAGAGCCAGGGACTTTTGAGTATCGCGATGGCGAGCTCATTCAGATAGCGCCTGACCCCGAGCTTGCCCGTGATGCGCTGGCTCATTTGTTGTGGGCCTCAGAAAGCTATTCGCAGCTGTATTATCGGTTGCCAGATACCAAAGTGCAGCGGAACTAGCCTGGCAGGCTGCCAAATCAGCTGGTCAAGGCTCAATCAGGGAATGGCCAAGCCGGCTGTCGCCAGCATACGGCGTACCGTGATCAATGGCAGGCCAACCAGGGCGGTTGGATCGTCACTGTGCATTGACTCGCATAGGCTGATGCCAAGCCCCTCGGACTGGAAGCTGCCTGCACATGCCAGGACCGATTCCTGGGCCAGGTAATTCTCGATCTCAGTCGGCGATAGCTTGCGAAAAAGGACTTCAGTCACAACCGTGTCACAGTCTACGATTTCACCCCCCGGTCGGCAGACACATACCGCAGTCAGGAAGTGAACCACCCGCCCAGAGGCACGGCTCAACTGCTCAAAGGCTCGCTCGTGGGTATGGGGCTTGCCATAAATCTGGCCATCCAGCACAGCCACCTGGTCTGAGCCAATGATCACGGCATCGGGGTGTCTTTCCGCCACCGCGTGGGTCTTGGCACGAGCCAATCGGTCTACCAGGGCTTCTGGCAGCTCATCTGGCAAGGGGGACTCGTCGATATCCGGCACCGCCACCTCAAAAGGGACCCCAAAACGCGTGAGCAGAAGCCTCCGGTGGGGAGAGCTCGAACCCAGGATGAGTCGTGGACGGTCAGGCATGGCAGGCGGATCCGGATGATTGTGGATAAGTGGCATGGCTTGATAACGGAGCATGCCACTGAAGTCAAGCAATTCAGGCCGTTACGGCAAGAACTGTCTAATAATTTCTTTGACATTATGGGGGGCGACCACTAATATCGCGCGCCTATGATCGGGGTCATACCAGAACGGATTGCACCCGACCAACTGCTGGCTGCCGGCGCCCGGCTAGAAGGCAGGGTTGCGTTGGCACAGTTGGGCAGGTTGTATGAACTGCTTCAAGGCTGCCAGCCTGTGGACAAGGATGCCCACGTGCAATTGAGCCTGACGATCAATGCCGAAGGCCTGTATTGGCTCCAAGGCAAGGTTCAGGCAAGGCTCAGGCTGCGCTGCGAGCGCTGCCAGGAGATGATGGAATGGCCAGTAGACGCCTCGATCAGTGTGTACCTGGTGGCCAATGAAGCCTTGGCAGCAGAGTTGGCGGACGATGTGGACTATATAATTGCCAGTGACAGTCTCGAGCTGTATGGCTTGGTTGAGGATGAAATAATACTGGCACTGCCATTGGTGGCGAGACACCCGCAGGGCACGGAATGTGGCGATCAGCCCCGCAAGGGACCTTTCGCTGAAAGCGGAGAACGGGATAGCCCCTTCGCTATACTCAAGACATTGAAGACTTAAGACGACAGGAGCCAACCATGGCCGTTCAAAAAAGCCGAGTTACCCGTTCCAAGCGAGGCATGCGCCGTGCACATGATGCACTGTCCGCGCCCACCCTCTCGATCGAACCCACCAGCGGCGAGACTCATCGCCGTCACCGCGTGAGCCCGGATGGCTTTTACCGCGGTCGCCAGATCATCAAGCCCAAGAACGCCTGATCTGGCTCGTGGGCCGGCGTTCGCCGACCCCGATTCCTGGAATGATTGAACCCGTCACCATCGCGCTGGACGCCATGAGCGGGGATCACGGCCATCCGGTCGTGGTTCCGGCTGCCGGTGTCGCATTGGCGCAACATCCGGAACTGAAGGTCATCCTGGTCGGTGACAAGTCAGCACTTGAAGATGCTGTCGACAAGGCCGGGCTGAAGTCTAACCCCCGTGTCGAGATTCATCATGCCTCGCAGGTGGTCGGGATGGATGAATTACCTTCCAAGTCACTGCGCAGCAAGAAAGATTCATCCATGCGCGTGGCCATTGACCTGGTCAAGGCAGGACGTGCGGCAGCCGTGGTTTCTGCTGGCAACACCGGTGCTTTCATGGCGATGGCCAGGTTCGTTCTCAAGACTCTGCCGGGAATCGACAGGCCTGCGATTATCTCGGCCATGCCATCGGTGAATGGCCATACCCATATGCTGGATCTGGGCGCCAATACCGAATGTGAGCCCGAGCATCTCTTCCAATTTGCGGTCATGGGCTCAGTCCTCGTCAGCGCCATCAATGGTATTGAGAGCCCCCGTGTTGCCTTGCTGAATATCGGCGAAGAAGAGATCAAGGGAAATGAGCTGATCAAGGAAGCGGCCCGACTATTGTCTGCCAGCAAGCTGAACTACATCGGCTTCGTCGAAGGAAACGACATCTACCTCGGTGATGTCGATGTCGTCGTCTGTGACGGTTTTATTGGCAATATTGCGCTCAAGACCAGTGAGGGGCTGGCCAAGATGATCGGGCAGTTCCTGAAGGAAGAGTTCTCTCGCAACCTTCTGACCCAAGTCACGGGACTGGCAGCAAAACCGGTACTCAACGCATTCAAGGGTCGTGTAGATCCGCGTTACTACAATGGCGCGAGCCTGCTTGGCCTCAATGGCATTGCCATCAAGAGCCATGGCAGCGCTGATGCAGAGTCATTTGCCAATGCCATCCGCGTTGCATTACTTGAGGTGGAAAAATCCGTGCCCAGTCGCATTGGACACCTGCTGGCCGATCTCCTGGAAGATCGGCCTCAGTCCCAGCCTTCTGGGTCGGCTGCCGTTATTTGACCAGTTGATTCAGGTCGAAGATTGGCAACAAAATTGCCAGAACAATTACCAACACAATCCCCGCCATCGCCAGGATCATCACGGGTTCCAATAGCGCCATCATCGCAGTAATGAGAGTTTCGGCTTCTCGTTCCTGATCGAGCGCGGCTCGTTCCAACATCTTGTCCAGTTGCCCAGAGGCCTCACCACTGGCTATCAGGTGCAGTGTGATCGGTGGGAACAACTTGTCCGCGGCCAGTGCGCGACTGATTGAGGCGCCCTCGCGAACCCGTCTCGCGGCTTCCTCGACGCTTTCACGCATTGGCAGGTTGGTAATGACCTGAGACGAAATGCTCATGGCGTCAAGAACAGGTACGCCGCTTCCCACCTGGATGCTCAAAGCTCGCGTGAATCGAGCGGTATTCACGCCCCTCACCAGGCGGCCGATGATCGGCAAGTCAAGTAGCCGTAGGTGGATCTTGCGGCGGGATGATTCCCTGCGCAGCGCCGCCCGAAAGCCAAAAACCCCGCCAATGGTAATCAGCAACAGCAGCCAGAAGAACTGCTGGAGAAAGTGACTGAACGCCAGCATGGCCCGGGTCAACAATGGCAGCTTTGCGTCGACGCTCTGGAAGACTTCGACGACGTCAGGAACCACCTTGATCATCAGGAAACTGACGACGGTTATGGCGAACAAGATCAGGAAGACGGGGTAATACAGCGCAGCCTGGACCTTGCGCTGCAGGTCCTGCCTTGATTCAGTGTAGTCCGAAAGCCGCTCCAAGACCTCATCCAGGTGGCCGGAGCGCTCACCGGCATCGACTGTTGCGACATACATCTGGGGGAAGCTGTTTGGGAACTCGCCCATACCTGCGGCGAGCGTACGCCCCTCAACCACACGTGCACGAACCCCAAGAATGATGCTCTGCAGACGACTCCCCTCAGTCTGCTGGGAGGCGGCGAGCAAGGCTTCCTCAACCGGCATTCCGGAACGACATAGGGTCGCGAGCTGGCGTGTGAACAAGGCGAGTTCTGCATTACTGATGCCGCCACCAAAAAGACGGATGCCTTTACGCTTGTCCTGTTGTGCGCCGACTTCCTGTACATCCAGCGGCGTGAGCCCTTGTTCGCGTAATTGCTGGCGAATCTGGCGTGGCGTGTCACCCTCGAGCAGTCCGCGTTTCTGCTTGCCGCGATCGTCGAGAGCGGTGTACTCGAATGCACCCATGGTCTTTCTTTAGTTCTCTCGGGTGACGCGGAGTATTTCTTCGAGAG
Source organism: Nevskiales bacterium (assembly GCA_041620675.1). Taxonomy (GTDB): domain Bacteria; phylum Pseudomonadota; class Gammaproteobacteria; order Nevskiales; family DATLYR01; genus DATLYR01. The sequence continues at coordinate 64 of JBFKCG010000012.1, read as the reverse complement.
TGGTCATGCCCGCGAGCACCTTGCGTTGGCCGTCCTGACGGATCCCCTTGGACGTGGTGCGGGC
>JBFKCG010000011.1:0-24886 GCA_041620675.1 Nevskiales bacterium | reverse complement strand
CTGACTTCCGGATGCCCGCCTCAGTGATGCCCAGCCGAACGCCCTGTACAGGGTGTAATACATCCGGTGTCTTAAGATTGACTGCCATCCAACCCCCCTATCAAACCTTAGGGTATATCTGTTTCATCACTAGAAAGCTCAGCAACCTGCGTGGTCTACGGCTACCGCACAGGCATTCGTCACACTAGGGCTGTGACGCAAGCACCGATGAAACCACTACCCGCCCTAGCTCAAGCGGCCGTGGCAGTGCTTGTATTTCTTGCCGGAACCGCAGGGACAGGGCTCGTTACGGCCGACCTTCTCCCCCTCACGAACAAAAGTCTCGACCTTCTCCGCGCCCGCATTCGGCGGGCTGGCGGCATCAGCGGCGGCCTGCTCAGGCGCAGACTCCTGCATGGCGCTGGGCGCATCCGCATGCACGAAGCTCATGCGACGCTGTTGCCTGCGCTGTTGTTCCAGTGCCTCAACTTCGCTCTGCACGCGGACCTGCACGCGCATGAGGATGCCTGTCACTTCACTCTTGAGCCGGTCCAGCATGGTCGAGAACATCGCGAAAGCCTCGCGCTTGTACTCCTGCTTGGGATCTTTCTGTGCGTAGCCACGCAGGTGAATGCCTTGGCGCAGGTAATCCATTGCTGCCAGGTGCTCGCGCCACAAGGTATCCAGCACCTGCAACATGACATCACGCTCAAAGCGGCGGATTACCTCCGTACCCACCTGCTGGCACTTGGCTTCATAGGCAGCATTGACCTGAGCATGGATACGCTCACGCAGGCCCTCCTCGTTGAGTTCGGGTTCCTTGTCGAGCCAACCCTTGAGGTCAAGCTCCAGGTCGAGTTCGCGACGGAGCGACTCGGTGAGGCCCTCGACATCCCACTGTTCCTCCATGGATTGCGGCGGGATTGACAGGCTGATGATCGCATCGACAACATCAGCTCGGATGGTCGCAATGATATCGGAGATATCCTGCGCCTCCATCAATTCGTTACGCTGCTCGTAAACAACCTTGCGCTGGTCATTGGCAACATTGTCGTATTCGAGCAGGCTCTTACGGATATCGAAGTTACGTGCTTCGACTTTGCGCTGTGCGTTCTCGATGGCCTTGCTCACCAAACCGTGCTCAATGGCCTCGCCCTCTTCCATGCCCAGCCGCTGCAACATCGCGCGTAACCGCGGCGGTGTGAAGATGCGCATCAGCGTGTCTTCAAGGGACAGGTAAAATCGCGAGCTGCCGGGGTCACCCTGACGTCCGGACCGCCCCCGCAATTGGTTATCAATTCGGCGTGATTCGTGACGCTCGGAACCCACGACGCGCAGGCCTCCCGCGGCAATTACCTGTTCATGGCGTTTCTGCCACTCAGCCTTCAGTTTTTCACGATCTGCTGCCTGCTCCGGCGGCAGGTGCATGGCCTCTGCCTCCCAATTACCGCCCAGCACGATATCCGTACCGCGACCCGCCATGTTGGTTGCGATCGTAACGGCGCCTGGACGACCTGCCTGAGACACGATCTCTGCCTCACGTTCATGTTGCTTGGCGTTCAGCACTTCGTGCTTGACACCCTTCTTCTTTAATAGCTCAGACAATCGCTCTGAAACTTCGATTGAGGCCGTACCAACCAGTACCGGCTGGCCACGCTCACGACAACTGACAATATCCTGGATTGTCGCCTCGAACTTCTCGCGCTCGGTCATGAATACCAGGTCATTCTGGTCATCACGAATCATTGGCTTGTTCGTGGGAATCACGACCACTTCCAGGCCATAGATTTGCTGGAATTCGAAAGCCTCGGTATCTGCCGTTCCGGTCATGCCCGCCAGCTTCTTGTACAGGCGGAAATAGTTCTGGAAGGTAATTGACGCCAGCGTCTGGTTCTCCTGCTGGATGCGCACGCCTTCCTTCGCCTCGACGGCCTGGTGAAGGCCATCCGACCAACGGCGGCCTGCCATGATGCGACCGGTGAACTCATCGATGATGATGACCTGGCCATCGCGCACGATGTACTCGACATCTTTCTTGTAAAGGGAATGCGCGCGGAGTGCGGCATTCAGATGATGCATCAGGATCAGGTTGCTGGCGTCATAGAGGCTAGCGTCCTTGTCGAGGAGTCCCGCGTTCTGCAGTAGCTCCTCGACTCGCTCATGACCCTGTTCCGTCAGGTTAACGCTGCGCCCCTTCTCGTCAACCACGTAGTCGCCCGTATCAGGCTGGTCATCCTCGCCGGCCTCACCCTGCTGAAGTCGGGGGATCAGGCTGTTGATGCGGCGATATAGCTCAGGGTCATCATCGGTGGGTCCGCTGATGATCAAAGGCGTACGGGCCTCGTCAATGAGGATTGAATCCACTTCGTCGATGATGGCGTAGTTCAGGCCCCGCTGTACGCGATCGGTGGTCGTGAACGCCATGTTGTCACGCAGGTAATCGAAGCCGTATTCGTTGTTGGTGCCATAAGTGATGTCGGCTTGGTAGGCCGCGCGTTTTTCTTCCTGAGACTGTCCTGAACGCACCACACCGACCGTCAGCCCGAGGAATCGGTAGATTCGCCCCATCCATTCGGCATCTCGTGCAGCGAGGTAGTCATTCACCGTGATGACATGCACGCCATGCCCAGGCAAGGCGTTGAGATAGGCAGAGAGTGTGGCAACCAGGGTCTTTCCCTCACCGGTACGCATCTCTGCGATGCGACCCGAATCCAGCACCATGCCACCGACCAGCTGCACATCAAAATGCCGCATACCGAGCACGCGTCGCCCGGCTTCACGCACGGTGGCGAAAGCTTCCGGCAGCAGGGAGTCCAGCGCTTCGCCCTTGGCCAGGCGCTCCCTGAACTCGACGGTCTTTGCGGATAGCGCCTGATCCGTCAGCGCCTGGCACTCTGCTTCCAGGGCGTTGATTCGTTTGACGTTCTGGTCAAGTCGGCTGAGGATGCGCTGATTGCGGCTGCCAAAGAGTTTGGCAAAAACCTGATTGAACATGGGTAAAGCTAGCCTGGATGGTTTTTATATGCAGCACTAGGCTGCAGGAGGCGCATAGGATACCCCGTCAGGGGCCTTAACTCACCCCCCTGGACAGTCGCGTCATCATTGGCATCTCTACCCCACCCGACACGCAATCAGGGGTATAGGTGCCACCCAGACGTATGGAGCGCTCAGCCCGCGGCGCGGATGTATTCCGCTGGGTTGACCACGACGCCGTTACGCAGCACTTCGAAGTGCACATGCGGCCCCGTTGATCGCCCGGTTGAACCAACCAAGGCGACCCGCTGGCCTTTCAGCACGCGATCACCAGGTTTTACAACAACCTTGGAATTGTGGCCATAACGGGTCACGTAGCCATTGCCATGGTTGATCTCGACCAGGATGCCGTAGCCGTTACGCTCGCCGGCAAAGGTAACGATGCCCGCGGCAACCGTAATGACGTCAGCGCCAGAACGTGCGGCGAAGTCAACGCCCCGGTGCAGGGCACTGCGACCCGTGAAGGGATCATTACGCCAGCCATAGCCAGACGTCATGTAGCCACGTAGCACGGGGTAACCCGAAGGTTTGACCTGCTCCTGTAGGCGGCTGGCCACCAGCAAGTCCTGCAATACACGCATCTGCCGCTCGCGCTCATCCAGACGACGCGAAAATTCATCGAGTGACGCACTGAAATGATCGAGGGACCGAACATCACCGCCGACCTGATTGAGCTCATCAGGTCCACCCACTGGCGGGGTCATGCCGAACTCGAACTCAGAGGGGTCCAGCCGCGCCATTTCAACCATGCGCTGACCCACTGCATTCAGCCGGGACATGTGGGCCTGCAACTCACCCAAGCGATAAGCCAGAGCGTTGATATTGTCATCAAACGCTTCGCGCGTGGAATCGATCTGTAAACGCTGACGATCAATTTCACGCTGCCAGAGGCTGGTAACCCCATTGGAATATGCCACGCCGGGGCTGACCGGCGCCATGCGATAGCCCAGCCAATAAACCGAGCTGACGAGCGCACAAAGCAATGCCCCCACAGGAAGCCATAAACGCCAGTTGGATGGCGCAAGGTTCAACTGCCAGGTTTGCCCCAGCTGGTTACTCACTACTATGATTTGCATCTTCCCCTCACCCGCGACACCACTATCGTGCCATCGCGCTCCAAACCGGTTCCACTTTCAGTCGCACTCGCCACACCCGGGCTTGCTTCCTTGGTGGCGCGATCCCAATTATTACGGCAAATAGATTGCAGTATTCGTGCCATCCTGCCCCAACCTCTATCGCAACATGTCCAAGTCGCCAATCTGCGAGGCGATTGCCTGGTCATGCTGGCGGATTCACCCATCTGGGCAACCCGCCTGCGTTACCTGCGCCAAACTGTCCTTGACGGACTTTGGCAGGGTCATAGCATCCGCTGCCAGACGCTTGAGGTCAAGGTCGAACCGGACCTTAGACCCTGAATTCATTAAAAAATACTAACCATTAGCCAACCGGGATGGCATTCACATAGGAAATGGGCGCGTCGGTCTTGTTTTCAAAAATGACCATTTCCCATGAATTCTGCTCTTTCAGCAGGGTACGCAGCAGCTTGTTATTGAGCGCGTGACCGGATTTGTAACCGGTAAAGCTGCCGATCAGGCTGTGGCCTAGCAGGTAAAGGTCGCCAATGGCGTCCAATATCTTGTGGCGCACGAATTCATCGTCGTAGCGCAAGCCTTCGCTGTTGAGGATCCTGTAGTCATCCAGCACCACGGCATTGTCCATGCTTCCACCCAGGGCAAGGTCACGAGATCGCAGGTATTCGATATCGCGCATGAAGCCAAAAGTACGGGCTCGGCTGACTTCCTTGACGAAAGAAGTGGTGGAAAAATCCACTGCTGCCACCTGCTTGCCCGCCTCGAAGATGGGGTGATCGAAATCGATGCCAAAACTGACCTTGAACCCGTCGTACGGGTCAAATCTCGCCCATTTGTCGCCCTCTTGAACCAAAACAGGCTGGCGTATGCGAATGAATTTCTTGGGAGCGTCTTGTTCCTGGATGCCGGCAGACTGGATCAGGAACACAAATGGACCGGCACTGCCGTCCATGATCGGTACTTCGTCCGAGGACAACTCCACGATCAGGTTGTCGATCCCCAGGCCTGCGATCGCCGACATGAGATGCTCGACGGTGGAGACTCGAATGCCATCCTGAACCAGCGTGGTGGACAACGTGGTCTCACCCACATTCTCGGCACGGGCATAGATTTCGACAGGCTGGTCAAGGTCAACGCGCCGGAACAGGATGCCGGAATCCATCGGGCCGGGCTTGAGCGTCATATAGACCTTATGGCCGGTATGGAGCCCAACGCCGGTGGCACGGATCGGATTTCGTAAGGTACGTTGCCTTAGCATGGATTCAGCGCATTTCCAGAATAATCATTGTAATCATGCGCTTGTCTGCCAGTAACTGCCAGTAAAGCGCCTTCAATGGCCACCCCCGGCCGACTTGAACGGGCCACAGTTTACACGCAAACGATGGGCGGGAGCTTGCGGGGCTTCCCAATCGCCGCGTGTGCCCACGCACCGCCGGGCCATGAAATGGCGGCGCGCAGACTTCACCGGGGCCCGCTCGGGCCGGTCGCTGGCATTTGCCGGCACTACTGGCTCAGTCAGCCTGGTGCCGCAGGAATGCCGGCACGTCAAGGTAATCCAGATCCAGGGCGTTGGCCCCGTCCATGGCATGCGCACGTTCAGGTTTGCGCACGAAGGTCGGCTTCTCGATCACCTTGATGTCTAGGGTGCCATCGCTTTTGCGTGGCGGCTTTGCAGGCGCCATCGCCAGCTTGTTCATGCCACCCAGGCCCGTTGCCACCACCGTCACGCGCAGTTCATCACCCAGAGCGGGCTCGAAGGCAGTGCCCACGATCATCCAGGCATCGGGACGCGCACGCTCGGCGATCAGCTCGTTGATGATCTTGAACTCCTCCTGTGTCAGGTTCTCATCTGAGGTCACATTGACCAGCACGCCCTGTGCACCGGTCAGATCCAGGTCTTCCAACAACGGACTGGCAAGCGCGGTTTGTGCCGCCACCTGCGCACGGTTGTCACCCGTAGCCGAACCCAGCCCCATCATCGCCATGCCCTGGATCGACATGACCCGCCGCACGTCAGCGAAGTCCACGTTGATCAAGCCTGGGCGGGTGATGAGGTCAGCAATGCCCTGTACCGCGTTTTGCAGCACATCATTGGCTGCCTTGAACGCGGACTTGAGCGTGATGCTCTTGCCGAGCTGGAACAGCTTCTCGTTCGGGATCACGATCAGCGAGTCGACGTATTGAGACAGCTCCTGGATGCCCTGCATGGCAATTTCCATGCGCTTGGCGCGTTCAAACGAGAACGGCTTGGTCACCACCGCCACAGTCAGGATCTGCATTTCCCTCGCGATTTCGGCCACTACCGGTGCGGCGCCCGTGCCAGTACCACCGCCCATGCCCGCAGTAATGAAAAGCATGTCGGCGCCCTGCAGTGCCTCTCGGATACGCTCACGATCCTCAATGGCCGCCTGCTTGCCCACCGCCGGGTCTGCACCGGCACCAAGACCACGTGTGATATTGGCTCCCAGTGGCAGCAGCACATCTGACTTGCACATGTCCAAGTGTTGCGCATCCGTATTGGCGCAGATGAACTCGACGCCTTGGATGCCCGCTTCGACCATCTGGTTGACAGTATTGCTTCCTCCACCGCCAACCCCGATCACCTTGATGACTGCGCCATCGCGCGTGCCATCGATAATTTCAAATTTCTCGCTCATGGCCCTTCTCCTCTATCAGTAGTTACGTTTATCAACACGGGGCCTCATGGCCCCACCCCGCACTAAATCCTCAAAAATTCCCTTCGAACCAGTCCTTCATGCGCTGCCAGATGTCTTTCAGGCTGGCGCCGACTGGTGCGAATTCCGAATAGGGTTGTGACTTCTGTTGCAGTCGCAGCAGGCCCACGCCAGTGGCATGGATCGGATTGCGCACGACATCGGACAAGCCCGTTACGTTCTGCGGTACACCCAGTCGAACCGGTGAGTGGAAAACCTCCTCGGCCAGCTCGACCACGCCTTCCATCTTTGCGCTGCCACCGGTCAGCACGACACCGCCGGCGACAAGGTCATCGAAGCCACTGCGCTGCAGCTCGTCCTGGATTAACTGGAACAATTCCTCATAGCGAGGCTTGATCACCTCGGCCAGCGTATGACGCGACATGCGCCGTGGTGGACGTTCGCCCACGCTGGGAACCTCGATCTCCTCCACACCCTCGATCAGGTCGGGCAGTGCGCAGCCGTACTTCACCTTGATCTGCTCCGCGTGCTGGCTGGGTGTGCGTAAAGCGACCGCAATGTCGTTAGTCACCTGGTCCCCGGCGATAGGAATCACCGCCGTGTGCCGGATCGCGCCCTTGACGAATACCGCGATATCGCTGGTGCCACCCCCGATATCCACCAGGCAAATGCCCAGGTCTTTCTCATCGTCAGACAGCACCGCATAACTGGAGGCCAGCTGCTCGAGTGACAGCTTGCTGATCTCCAGACCGCAACGCGCTACACATTTATGGATGTTCTGCGCGGCTGTCACGGCACCGGTGATGATGTGCACCTTGGCCTCAAGGCGAACGCCAGACATGCCCACCGGCTCCTGGATGCCTTCGTGGTCATCCACCGTGAATTCCTGAGGAAGGACATGCAGTATCTTTTGGTCAGCCGGAATAGCGACGGCGCACGCAGCATCCACCACACGCTGCACATCAGCTTCGGTGACTTCCTTGTTTCGCACCGCAACGATGCCATGCGAATTGATGCTCTTGACATGATTACCTGAGATACCGACATGCACGCTCTCGATGCGGCAACCCGACATCAACTCCGCCTCTTCCACCGCACGCCGGATAGATTGGGTCGTGGCCTCGATGTTCACCACCACGCCTTTCTTCATGCCATGCGATGGACTGCAGCCCAGGCCGATGATTTCCAGCTCGCCATCGGGTCCCAGTTCCGCGACGATGGCCGCCACCTTGGAGGTACCGATGTCGAGGCCGGCAATGACATTTTTTTCCGGTTTCTTGCTCATGCCTTAGCCCTCTTCCATCGCGGATGTCGTCGGCTGTTCAAGCCAACGCACCGCAAAACCATTGCCATACCGCAAGTCGACATAGGCAACCTGCTTGATTCGATCCCCCAGCGTGGGCACTGACGTGTTCGCAAAGCGTTGCAGCCTTTCCTCGATCTGTCCGCGCCCGAGTCGCATCACGAGACCAATATCCAGCGTTACACTCCAGGCTCCACGCGCATCGATGCCGATGCCAGCCACCTTGAGTCCCGCCGGTGCCAGCACATCGCTGAAATGCGCCAGACTCTCCAGCAAGACCCGCTCAGTGCCGTCGGGCCCCTTCAAGGCCGGCAAGCCGACCGGCAACGTGCCGGGGGCTGGCGTAAAAAGTTCGCCCTGCGTACTGATCAATGACTGCTCGCCCCAGCGCGCAATCGCCTGCCGCTCCCAGATGCGAACCACAACGCCATTGGGCCAGCGACGCCGCACCTCAACGCGCTCGACCCAGGGCAGATCGAGTACAGCCGCGTGGACCTTACGAATATCCAGGTCAAAGAACCCGGCCTGCAGGTGGGGTTTGGCAACGACTTGCACGTCCCCCGGTACGACATACCTCAGGCGGCCTTCGACTTGCAGGGTGAGCACCTCTCCCGCCTGCTGCTGCACCCACATCCACAATCCGGCCGCCATCAACAGCACCGTGCCGAACAACAACACGGGGGCAGCCGCACGCCTGGCGATTGCCTGGTAACGGCCTGCTTGTGGTTTGCGATTCGTCACGCCGACTCCCTCGCGAATGATGTTTCCAGCACGCGCCACACCAGTTCTTCGAAGCTGATGCCCGCCGCACGTGCCGCCATGGGAACCAGGCTGTGCGACGTCATGCCGGGCACAGTGTTTAGCTCGAGGAACCAAGGCTGGTCCTTCACGTCCAGGAGAAAGTCCACGCGTCCCCAGCCAGTGGCTCCAACCAACTGGAAGGCTTTCAGTGCCATGGCCTGGAGCTGCTGTTCTTGTTCAGGCGGCAAGCCACAGGGGCAGTGATAGCGCGTGTTATCTGATACGTACTTGGCGTGATAGTCGTAGTACTCGCCATCGGGCTCGATGCGTATCAATGGCAGCGGCTGCCCATCGAGGATCGCGCAGGTATATTCACCACCACTGACGAAGCGCTCTGCCAGAACCGTATTGCAGTACTGGCGCGCGGAGCGATAGGCGTCTGGCAATTCAGCGGCCGCCTTGACCTTGACCAGGCCGATACTTGACCCCGCATCGGCTGGCTTGATGAAAATCGGCAACTCCAGCTCTTCTGCCAGGAGTGCAAAATCGGTTTCTTCGGTGACGACGCGATGGATGGGCGTCGGGATGCCCTGTGCGGCCCAGATCAACTTGGTGATGCGCTTGTCCATTGACAGTGCCGAGGCCAGCACCCCGCAGCCGGTGTAGGGCATCCCCATCACGTCCAGCGTCGCCTGCACCACGCCATCTTCGCCGCCAATGCCGTGCAGGATATTGAAAGCACGGTCGAAGCCCTCGGTCTTGAGTTGCAGCAAGCGCTCACGACTCAGGTCAACCCCGTGTGCATCCACACCTTGCTTTTGCAGGGCCTGGACAACGGCAGCGCCACTGAGCAAGGACACCTCGCGCTCAGGTGACCAGCCGCCCAGCAGCACGGCCACCTTGCCGAAATCCTTTGCATGCCTGACTTTACGGTTCATGCCTTGCCACGCTCCCCGACAATCCTGACTTCTGGTTCCAATTCAATACCGAATTTTTTCTTGACCTCGGCACGGACGAGGTACACGAGATCCTCAATGTCATTTGCACGCGCATCGCCGCTATTGAGGATGAAGTTGGCGTGTTTCATTGACACCACGGCATCGCCGATACGAGCACCCTTGAGTCCGGCCGCCTCAATGAGACGCGCGGCATGATCGTTTGGCGGATTCCGGAATACCGAGCCACAACTAGGCTGGCCAACAGGCTGCTTTTCACGACGCTGCGCCAGCAGGTCGCGAATTTCCTCGCGACCACTCGACTTGGGGTCATGCGGAAAGCTCATTTCGGCAGCGATGAAGCACAATTCCGGGATTGGCGCCTTGACAGTGCGGTAACTGACCTGGAACGCATCAGCCGACAAGGTTTTCAATTCACCCTGGCGACTCATGACATCGACTTTTGTCACGCGCTGCCAAGTCTCACTGCCCCAGGCACCAGCGTTCATGGCCAGTGCGCCACCAACAGTGCCGGGAATTCCGGCAAAAAAGGCGGCGGATCCCAGTTGCTGCTGCGCGCAGTACTTGGCCAGCCGGGCGCAGTGCACGCCGGCCTCGACACGCAGGCGGCCTTGCCCGATTGCCTGGATATGGTCGAGCACCCCATGCAGCGTGATGGCCGTGCCGGCAAAGCCCCCATCACGTACCAGCAGGTTACTGCCCAAACCCAGCCAGAGAATGGGCTCATCCACCGGCAGGCGACGCAAGAACTCCGACAGGTCTGTCACATCCGCAGGCACGTAATAACGCTCGACGGGACCGCCAGCACGCCAGCTGACATGGCGGGCCATGGACTCCTTGACCCGCAATTCACCGCGCAGATTCAGGAGCGCGCTCATGAGCTCGACTCCCCGCCAAGAGAGGCGATCAAGCCAGACGCCACAGCGCCAATATCTCCGGCACCGAGCGTCAGCAGCACATCTCCATCCTGCAGGATGCCGGGCAGTAACTCAGGCAGCTCCTGCACGGAATCAATAAAGATAGGATCCAGTGCGCCACGCGCACGTATCGCCTTGGCCAGCGCACGGCCGTCCGCCCCGGCAATCGGCGCTTCACCCGCCGCGTAAACCTCAGACAAAATGAGTACATCAGGCTCGGTGAGCGCGCGACAGAAATCATCAAACAAGTCGCGCGTGCGTGTGTAGCGGTGGGGCTGGAAGGCCACCACGAGCCGTTGATCCGGCCAAGACTCGCGCACTGCACTCAGGCTCGCCGCCAGTTCGCGCGGGTGGTGGCCATAGTCGTCGATCAGGCGGGCCTTGCCGCCGGACTTCAAGGCGATATCGCCCAGCACCTCAAGCCGACGCCCCACCCCTTTGAATCCGGTCAGGGCGCGCTGGATCGCGCCGATCTCCACGCCCAACTCACGAGCGACACCGGCCGCTGCCAGCGAATTCAGGACGTTATGCCGGCCCGGCAGGTTGAGATGGATATTCCAGCCTTGGGCAGAATCCTTGAAGCGCAACCGGTAGCGGACGCCATGACCATCGGGTTCCAGGTTTTCCGCCCACAGGTCGGCATCACACTCAATGCCATAGGTCATTAGTGGCCGACCCAGTTCCGGCAGCAATTCACGCACGACCGGGTCATCCACGCAAACGACGGCAAGGCCATGGAATGGCAGGTGATGAATGAATTCCGCGAAGGCTGCCTTGACCCTATTGAAGTCACCACCGTAGGTTTCCATGTGGTCCGCATCAATATTCGTGATCACGGCAATCATCGGATTGAGCAGCAGGAAGGACGCATCACTCTCGTCTGCTTCCGCAACAAGGTAATGACTCGCACCAAGTCGCGCATTGGTGCCCGCGCTTTTGACTTTTCCGCCCACGACAAAGGTGGGGTCCAGTCCACCCTCCGCCAGCACGGCAGCAGTCAGGCTCGTAGTCGTGGTCTTGCCATGGGTGCCTGCGATGGCGATGCCATAGCGAAACCGCATCAATTCAGCCAGCATCTCGGCACGCGGCACCACTGGGATGCGCCGATTGCGTGCCTCCTGCACCTCAGGGTTATCCGACTTGACGGCGCTGGATGTCACCACGACGTTCGCGCTATCCACATTGCCGGCAGCGTGACTGTTATGGATATGCGCGCCCAGTTTTTGCAGGTGGCGAGTCGCCGCATTGGCCTTGAGATCCGAACCTGAGACCTCATAACCCAAGTTGAGCAGCACCTCCGCGATTCCCGCCATTCCGACGCCGCCGATGCCAATCAGATGAATTTTCCGCACCCGCCGCATGGGGATATGTGCCATTGGACCAGTCAGGTTGGGGAACTGGCTCATGCCACACCTCCCGCCAGGGCAAGGCATTCGTCCACGATACGGTCACGTGCCTGGGGCCAGGCTTTATCGCGTGCGCTGCAGGCCATCTGCCGCAGCCGATTGCGATCACCCAGCAGCCCATACAAGGCATCGGCCAAGCCCTGCGGGCTCATGTCTTTTTCCTGGATCAGCAGGGCGGCCCCAGCCGACACCAGATAACCGGCGTTGGCGGTCTGATGGTCATCCACCGCATGCGGAAAGGGAACCAAAATGGCCGGCAAACCGGCAGCCGCCAGTTCCGCGACCGTCAGCGCACCCGCGCGGCAAATTACGAGGTCAGCCCAGGCATAGGCAGCCGACATATCATCAATGAAGGCCTCGGGCTGGATGCCCAAACCGGCCTGTAGATAAGCCTGGGACGCTGCATCCAATGTTCGTCCGGCCTGATGACGGACTTCCGGCCGTAATTCTGCAGGCAACAACGCCAATGCCTGTGGTACGCCACGATTCAAGGCCAAGGCACCCAGACTGCCGCCCAGCACCAACAGGCGTACAGGCCCCGTGCGATCTGCAAGTCGCTGCTCGGGCGCCGGCAAGGCCAGGATTTCTGGTCGCACAGGATTACCAACGGTGATTCTCTTGGCGCTCGCGGGGAAGGTGTTGGGGAAGGCCTCCAGCACACGGCGTGCGAGGTGGGCAAGCATGCGGTTGGTCAGGCCTGCGATCGCATTCTGTTCGTGGATCAGCAGGGGCCGACGCAATAACCAAGCCGCCAGTCCACCCGGACCCGTGACAAAACCACCCAAGCCAATAACGACCTGCGGTCGGCGACGGCGCAAGATATTCAGCGCCTGCATCAGAGCACGCAGCAATTTCAATGGTGCCAACAGCAGCGGCATTACACCCTTGCCACGCAAACCGGCCACCGTGACCCATTCGATGGGCAGGTCATGCGCAGGCACTACGCGCGCTTCGAGCCCGGCCTGGGTGCCCATCCAGATCACTTCATGACCCAGATCGCGCAGGCGTTTGGCGATGGCCAGGGCTGGAAATACATGCCCCCCCGTGCCACCTGCCATGACCATGACTGTGTAGCGCGGGTTCATAGGCGCTCCCTTGTGGGCGTCGCCGGATCCATCGCATTGACGCGAGCCTCATGGTCAATGCGCAGCAGGAAGGCAATAACGGCCAGCATCACGATCAGGCTGCTGCCGCCATAGCTCATCAACGGCAGCGTCAGCCCCTTGGTCGGCAGCAGGCCCATATTCACCGCGATGTTCACGTAGGCCTGCAATCCCACCCAGCTGGCCAGCGCATAGGCGAGATACGCGGAGAAAGGCTGGCCGTTCTTGAGCGCACGCCCGCCGATCACAAAACCGCGCCAGACCAGCAAGCCAAACAAAGACATCACGATCATGGCGCCCAGCAAACCCAACTCCTCTGCCAGCACCGCGTAGAGGAAATCGGTATGTGTCTCCGGCAAATACAGCAGCTTTTGCACGCTGTTGCCGAGGCCAACACCAGTCCACTCACCACGACCAATCGCGATCAGGGACTGCGTCAACTGGAAACCGCTCTCGAAGGGATGCTCCCAGGGATTGGTGAAGCTCACCAGCCGCTTCATGCGGTAGGGAGATGTCACGGCCAGCACCACGGCTGCTGTTGCGAGAACCGAAAACAACAAACCCAGATGATGGAGGCGGGCCCCTGCCATGAACAGGAGCACAAGACTGACTGCCAGCAGGATGACGGTGGCGCCGTAGTCCGGCTCGATCAGCATCAGCCCACAAGCCAACCCAAGTGGCAGCGCGGGCTTGAGCAAGCCGCGCAGGCGCGTGCGGATTTCCTCGTTGCGCCTTACGGCATAACTGGCAAGGTAGATCACCAGGCACAGTCGCGCCAGCTCAGAAGCCTGCAGGTTGAAGGGGCCGAGGTCGAGCCAACGGCGTGCGCCGTTCACTTCCAGCCCAATGCCCGGAACGAACACCAGTGTGAGAAGGACCAGCGCAAACACTAGCAACAGGAAGCCGCTTTTTTGCCAGAGCTGCATGGGCACGTTGAATATCACGACACCGATACCGAGACCCGCAGCGGCAAACGCCAGCTGGCGATAGAAATAGTAGAAAGTCTCGCCGGTATGCCGCTCGGCAACTGCCACAGAAGCTGAAGCCACCATCACCAGCCCCAGCAGCAATAGGCCGAGCGCAGCGATCATGAGCCCGCCATCGAGATTTCGAACACGATTCTCGATCAAACGCTGGCGTACGTCCTTGGCCATCATGTTCATGACGACAGCCTCCGGACTGCTTCAATGAAACTGTCACCACGGTGTTCATAACCGCTGAACATGTCGAAACTGGCACAGCCTGGCGACAGCAACACGGTATCTCCAGGCTGTGCTGCCGTCGCTGCCTGGCCAACCGCGTCATCCATATCCTCGGCATGGTGAACGGGAACCGAGCCACTAACCGCCTTCTCGATCAGTCCGGCATCCTGTCCAAACAGCACCAACGCCCTGCCCTTGTCGGCCAACACGGGTTTCAGTGGTGAAAAGTCTCCGCCTTTGGCCAGCCCCCCTGCCAACAACACGATGGGTCCCGGCATCCCCATCAAGGCAGCCAGCGTGGCGCCCACATTGGTGCCCTTTGAGTCGTTGTACCAATTGACACCACGCTTCTCGGCGACCCATTGGCAGCGATGCGGCAAGCCCGGGAATTCGCGCAAGGCTGAGCACATCGCAGCCTGTGGCAGTCCAATGGCAGTTCCCAGCGCCAGCGCGGCCAGGGCATTGGCCGTGTTATGACGCCCTTTGATACGCAGTTGCGACGCATCAAGTATCTGTTCCTGTCCACGTGCCAGCCAGGTCGCCGTGTCAGTCTCAATCAGGCCGAATTCATTGCCATCCCGCGGTGCCTGCAACGTGAAACCGATCTGCTTCTGGCCAGCCGGCACCAATGCCGCTACAACAGACTCATCCCGATTGACCACGCAACAGCCCGTACCACGGAAGACACGGGCCTTGAGCGACGCGTAGTGATCGAACGTGCCGTGGCGATCAATATGGTCAGGCGTGATATTCAGGATGACGGAGGCGGCCGCATTGAGTGATTCTGTCAATTCAAGCTGGAAGCTCGACAGCTCAAGCACATAAAGCTCGACCTCGTCCGCAAGCAGATCCAATACCGGCGTCCCAAGATTGCCGCCCACAGCCACGCGGCGCCCCGCCTGCCGGACCATCTCACCGACCAGGGTCGTGACCGTGCTCTTGCCGTTGGAGCCCGTGATCGCTACGACCGGTGCCTTCGCTTCACGCGCGAATAGTTCTACATCACCAATTACAGGGACATTGCGCAGGCGTGCAGCAGTGAAGAAAGGCAAGCGCAGGTCCAGGCCCGGCGATGTCACGACGGCAGCCGCGCCATCAAGCGCTGTCTCGTCCAGGCCAGCAAAGAACTCGACATCCGGAAACCGTTCACGCATTTCCGCCAGCATCGGGGGTTCTGCACGCGTATCCGTTGCACGCACGCGAGCTCCGCGTTCGCTCAGGAAGCTCACGCAGGACAGGCCCGTCTTACCCAGGCCAGCCACCACGTACAACTTGTTGGCGTACTTTTCCATGTCTTTTGTCAATTAACCTCAACGCACCTTCAGCGTTGCCAAGCCGATCAGGACCAACACAAGCGTGATGATCCAGAATCGGACGATGATCTTGGGCTCGGGCCAGCCCTTGAGCTCAAAGTGATGGTGCAAGGGCGCCATACGGAAGATGCGCTTGCCGGTCATCTTGAAAGACGCCACTTGGAGGATGACCGATATGGTTTCGGCAACGAATACACCGCCCATGATCAGCAGCGCGAACTCATGGCGAACCATGATGGCGACCACGCCCAGTGCAGCACCGAGCGCCAATGCCCCGACGTCCCCCATGAATACCTGTGCCGGGTAAGTGTTGAACCACAGGAATCCCAGCCCAGCGCCGCCAATGGCAACGCAGAAGATGGCAACCTCGCCAACGCCTGGCACGTAAGGGATACCCAGATAGGTGGCGATCTTGACGTTGCCCGCGGCATAGGCGAACACGCCGAGTGCCGAAGCCACCAGCACGGACGGCATGATCGCAAGACCATCCAGGCCATCCGTCAGGTTGACTGCATTACTGCTGCCGGCAATGACCAGGTAAGTCCAGACCACGAATAACAGCCCGCCCGCATAACCGGCCAGTGGCAAGGCAATGTCCTTGAAGATCGGCACATAGAGCGTTGTCTCGACCGGCAGCTTGGCAGTCACCAGCAGCACCACGCCAGCACCAAACCCACAGATGGTCTGCCAGAAATATTTCCAGCGCGCGGGCAAACCCTTGGAGTTGCCATACTTGAGCTTGCGGTAATCATCAACGAAGCCAATCGCGCCATAGGACAACGTGGTCAGCAGGGCGATCCAGACGTAGCGATTACCCAAGTCAGACCACAACAGCGTCGATATCGTGACCGCCACCAGGATCAAGGTGCCACCCATCGTCGGTGTGCCAGCCTTGGACAGGTGCGACTGCGGCCCATCACTGCGCACCTGCTGCCCAATGCGCATGAAAGTGAGGCGTCGGATCATGCCAGGCCCAACCCAGAGCGCGATGGTCAATGCCGTCAAAACGCCCAGGATTGCCCTGAATGTCAGATATTCGAACAGCCGGAAGCCGCTGTAGAACTGTTGCAGAAATTCGGCCAAATAAAGCAGCATCGCCCTATCCCCTGTGTCCGTTGCCAGCGCCGGCTTTCTTGCCGGATGACGGCTCTAGTAATGCGTGCACAACCTGCTCCATGTGCATGCTGCGCGATCCCTTGACCAGGACCGTGACGCCAGCCTCCAAATCACTCACCAGCTGCCTCGCCATCTCCGTGTGACCGTCGAAATGTCTCGCGCCATCGCCAAAGCTGCCGACGGCTTCCTGCGACAAAGTCCCGACTGCGTATAGCCGTTCAACTCCCCTGGCCCGTGCCCATTCGCCGGCCTTGCGATGCCATTCGGCACTTTCCTGACCGAGCTCCCCCATGTCGCCGAGCGCAAGCCAGCGCCGGCCGGGCAGATTCGACAGCAGATCCAGAGCAGCAGCGAGCGAGGTTGGGTTGGCGTTGTAGGTGTCATCAATCACATAGGCACCCAGGATGGCATCACGCCTCACGAGCCGCCCGGACACGCTGCGCATGGCACCGAGGCCCTGTGCAACTTCGTTCGGCGTAAAACCGATCGCTAATGCGCAGCCCGCCGCCGCCAGGGCATTCATTACGTTGTGGCGGCCGAGCATCGGCAAGCGGACCTGGGCGTTGCCCTGTGGCGTCGCCAACTCGAACTCAATCTGCTCGCCGGCAGCACCTGCGACTTCGCGTATGCTGCGGGCGGATATATCTGCATTTGCTTCAACACCAAAACTGAGCTGCTGGCAGTGCGCCGCAAGCTGTCGCCAGAAATCCGCATAGTCATCATCAGCATTGATCACGGCGAGGCTATTGGCACCAAGCCCGGCAAATATCTCACCCTTGCCGCGCGCAATGCCTTCACGTCCGCCAAATCCTTCGATGTGGGCAAGTCCGGCCTGGGTGATGACGGCCACGCCAGGCTGGGCAATCCTCGTCAACACCGCAATTTCACCCTGGTGATTAGCGCCCATCTCGATGACGGCGGTTTGGTGCTCAGCACGCAATCGCAGCAGGGTCAGTGGCACACCAATGTGATTGTTGAGGTTGCCAATCGTCGCCAACACCGGCCCGCGCAGGGCGCAGATAGCCGACAGCATTTCCTTGGTCGTGGTCTTGCCGTTACTGCCGGTTACACCGATCACGGGAATATCAAACCGACTGCGCCAGTGCTGGGCATAGGCCTGCAAGGCCGCCAACGCATCCGGCACGATGATCTGTGGCACCGCGCAATCCAGCTTGCGCTCAACCAATACCGCTACCGCACCCTGCTTAATGGCGGAATCGGTAAAATCGTGCCCGTCAAACCGCTCACCTGACAGGGCTACGTAGACCTCGCCTGGCTGCAACTTGCGCGTATCGTTGCTGAGACCGACAAATGCCATGTCAGTACCGACCAGCCGGCCATTGACCACCTGCGCCAGATGGGCGATGCGATCCATCGTAGGCTGCGCACTAGGCACGGCGTTCATCGGTTTCGACCTGCAGCAATAGAAGCAGCGACCACTTCGTGGTCGCTGAAATGGCGACGCTCACGGCCATAAATCTGGTAGTCCTCATGACCTTTGCCTGCCACGAGCACTGCATCCTCAGCACTGGCGTCTGACAAGCCCAGCGCGATCGCACGGGCACGGTCATGCTCGACCTTGAACCGGATGCCCCTGGGCAGCCCAGCGACGATATCCTTCACGATGTCAGCCGGGGCTTCCGTGCGCGGGTTGTCGTCGGTGATGATCAGGCGATCCGCAAACTCTGCCGCCGCGGCTGCCATGAGCGGACGCTTGCCGCGGTCTCGATCACCGCCGCAACCAAAGACTACCGTCAACTCGCCACGACAGTGCTGGCGCAGTGCCCGCAACGCCTGCCCCAGGGCCTCGGGTGTATGCGCATAGTCCACGGCCACCAAGGGCTGGCCTGATCGGACACGGACGGACTGCATACGCCCCGGCACCGTATCTACCTCAGCCAGGGCCGCAAGCGCCTCACGCAGCGGCACCTTTTTTTCCAGCAATACGGCTAACGCGGCCAGCAGGTTATAGGCGTTGAAGCGGCCCAGCAGGCGGCTCTCTAGTCGCCCATCACCTGAGCTGGTATGCACCGCCATGCTCAAGCCCCGCTCATGCAACTCAGGCTCGGCTCCCAGCACGAAGCGCGTGGCACCCTCGACAGGACTGGCGCTAATGCCAAAAGCAACCGCCTCAACCCCAGCTGGCAACTCCTTCAGCCACTGGCGGCCATAGCGATCCTCCTGGTTCAGGATGGCCGCGCGCAGACCGTTGAGTTCGAACAGGCGGCGTTTTGCAGCGACGTAATTATCGTGTGTCCCGTGATAGTCAAGATGGTCACGACTGATATTGGTCAGCACCGCAAGATCAAACTCAATGCCATTGACCCGTGACTGGTCAAGCGCGTGTGACGAAACCTCCATCATGATGCTGTCGGCCCCTTGCTGCGCCAGCCAAGCCAGCCAGCGTTGCAGCATTACCACATCGGGCGTTGTGTGGCTGGCACTTTCCAGCGCCGGCAGGAACCCATAGCCCAGCGTTCCCAGGTACCCAGCACGCGCGCCTAGCCGATCCAGTGCCTGCGCCAGGATATGTGCGGTTGAGGTTTTGCCATCCGTGCCGGTGATGCCGACTACAAATAGTCGTGAGCTCGGATTTCCGTAGAATCGTGCAGCCAGTGTTCCCGCATGGCGAGATAACTCGGCAACCTCAAGCACCGGCACCGGCATCACCGGCAATGGGGCGTGATCTGCGGCTGGCTCATACACAATGGCACTGGCACCTTTGGCTCGCGCCTGCTCAAGGTATGCAAGCCCGTGCACACCGCCTCCAAAACTACGGCAGGCCATGAACAACTCACCCGCGCGTAACCGACGGCTGTCAGTATCCAGGCCGGACACCTCAATATCCTGATCGGGCGGGACCGAGGCCATGCCTGCCAGCAGCATCGACAGTCGCTGCGGTGGACGAGTGACCGTGGCGGCAGTCATGACGGGTTCTCGTTGCCGACCGGGTGTTGTGCCACACCCAGCACATCCGGTGGAATCTGCAAGGTACGCAGTGCGCCTTGCATCACACGCGCAAATACGGGTGCAGCGACCAAGCCGCCGTAGTATTGCTTACCGCCGGGTTCATCAATCATGACCAGCGTGACCAGTTGAGGCTGTGAGGCTGGCGCCAGGCCGACAAACAAAGACTGGTAGCGTGTCGGCGAATAGCCCCCAGCTACCGCCTTGTGCACGGTACCGGTCTTGCCGGCAACACGATAACTGGGCACCGCGGCCCTGACCGCGGTGCCGCCAGGCGCCACGACACCCTCAAGATACTGCCGCACCATTCTGGCGGCTCTTGCCGACAGGACCTGTTTGCCTTCGGGCATACGATCTACGCGCTCGAGCGACAGCGGCATCAATAGTCCATCGGTCGCCAGAACCCCATAGGCGCGAGCAAGTTGCAGCGCCGTCACGGAAAAGCCGTAACCGTATGACGCGGTGGCCGTCGCCACCTCTCCCCACTGCCGGTAATCATGCAACACGCCCACGCCTTCCCCGGGGAATACGCTGCCGGTCGCAACACCAAACCCAAAGCTGCGCAGGCTTCGCCACATGCGCTCACGACCCAAGGCCATGCCAACCTGTACAGCACCGACGTTGCTCGATTTGGTCAACAAGGTTGCCAACGTGACGGTGCCGTAGTCATTCACATCACGCACGGTCAGGCGACCCACCTTGTATGAGCCCGAGAAGGTCGGGATCTGGCTGCTGCCGTCATACAAGCCCGCGTCAATGGCCTGTGCTACCACCAGCGGCTTGATGGTCGAACCTGGCTCAAACAGGTCAGTGGCGGGGCGATTGCGTAAACCCGTACGCTGCATCTCATCGCGACGGTTTGGGTTAAAGCTCGGGTAGCTGACCATGGCGAGTATCTCGCCACTATGCGGATTCAATACCACCGCGGTGCCGCCTTTCGCATTGTGCTGCGCAACAGCAGCCTTGACCTCGCGATAAGCCAGATACTGCAGGCGCTGGTCGATACTGAGCATCACATCCTCGCCCGCGCGCGGGGGACGGAAGCCAGCAAGGTCATCGACAACGCGACCGAGCCGATCCTTCACTACGCGTCGGCTGCCATTTTCACCGCGCAAGCGGGTTTCCATCGCCAACTCGACGCCCTCCTGACCCCGGATGTCGATGTTGGTGATACCAACCAGTTGCGCGGCAGACTCTCCCGCCGGGTAGTAACGACGATATTCTCGCTGCAGGAACACGCCGGGCACCTGCAGCGCAATCACTGCCTTGGCGTCCGCCGGACTCATGTGGCGGCGCAAGTACATGAAGTTCTTGTCAGATCGTTGCGTCAGTTCTTTCTTGAGCACGGAATGCTTGACGCCCAGCCTCTTGGCCAACTCCGGCAACCGCTCCTCGGCAGTGAGGGCTTCTGCGGGTACTGCCCAGACTGATTCCACCGGTGCCGACAAGGCCAGTGGCTCGCCGCGACGATCCCGGATCGCGCCACGTCCACCGGGCACTTCCAGGCTGCGTACATGACGTTTCGCTCCTTCATTGGTGAGGAACTCGCGATCCACAACCTGCAAATCGACCGCACGCAACGACAGGATCAGGAAGGCAGCGACAAAACAGCCGAGAACGAACCGGCCCCGCCACTCTGCGGTGGCGGGGCTGGCTTCGTCGCCCACCCGCTTTCTCCCCTTCTCCCGCGCCATCTAGTTGCGCCCCCTCATCTCGTAATCACCGAGTAGCTCTCCGGATCACGCATGCCCAAGCGTTCACGCGCGATCTGCTCAATACGCCCGTGGTTCGCCCACGCACTTTCCTCCAGCTGCAACTGCGACCACTCGGTATCCAGGCGGTCCTGTTCTACTCGCAGTTTCTGCAGTTCATTCATCAGTGCGCGGCTCTCATGCTTGGCTTGCACGACGCCAACCGCCGAGCCCAGCAGGGCCAGCAGCAACATGGACAGCACGACAAAACGGCGCATGGCTATGCACCCCCTGCCTTTTCGGCCACGCGCAGAACCGCGCTGCGCGCGCGAGGATTCACTTCGGTCTCCTCGACATCGGCCATGATGGCCTTGCCGACGAGATGCATTAACGCGGGCGGCGCAGGGCCCATGTCACGAGGGTCCTGAGGGGGACGCGCAGCGTCTCGCATGAAGCGCTTCACCAGGCGGTCCTCAAGCGAATGAAAACTGATGATCGCCAGCCGCCCACCGGGCGCGAGCGCTTCCAGCGCCTGTGGAAGCACGGCTTCCAGATCTTCGAGTTCGTGATTGATGAAGATGCGCAAGGCCTGGAAGGTGCGGGTAGCGGGATGAATCCGCTGGCGCGGCCCAGGCATGGCCTTGGCCACGATCTCCGCCAGTTGCACCGTCGTTTGGATCGGGGCAATCTCGCGAGCACGGATGATGGCGCCAGCAATCCGCCAATGATGCCGTTCCTCGCCATATTCCCGTAGGACGCGTGAGATTTCCTCACGCTCGGCCGAAGCCAGCCATTCAGCCGTACTTTGGCCGGACTGTGGATCCATGCGCATGTCCAGCGGGCCCTCACGCATGAAGCTGAAGCCGCGCGCGGCGTCATCCAACTGCGGCGACGACACGCCCAGATCCAGCAGAATGCCATCGACACGACCCATCAGGCCGTCTTCTTCGAGCAGGCTGGCCAGCTGCGTGAAACTGCCCTGCCGGATACGAAAACGGGGCTCACGCCCCAGTTCCTTCCACGCCTGCCCGCAGGCTTGGGGGTCCTTGTCGAAGGCGAGCAGCCTGCCCTCCGGTCCGAGCCTCTGCAGGATGGCGCGGCTGTGGCCGCCCCGCCCATAGGTACCATCTATATAAGTACCGCCTGGACGGATAGCTAACCCTTCTAGAACCGCCTGCAGCAGCACCGGCTGGTGATCCATGCGTAATGTCCTCTTGGCCTGTGGCATGGCGGTGATCAAAACGTGAAATCTCCAAATCCGGCAGGCAGTTCAAGCTTGCCGTCGCGGGTACCCGCCACAAACTGGTCGCGCTGCGCAGTCCAGGCCGCCTCATCCCATAACTCAAATCCATTGATACGACCCACCAGCATGACCTCGCGTGTCAGCCCCGCGTAATCGCGCAGGACCGGCGGCAACAGCAATCGACCCTGCTTGTCCATATCGACATCGGTGGCATGACCTACCAGAAGCCGCTTCAAGCCAGCGGACTGCGCATTGACGTCTGACAACGACATTAACTTGCGCTCGATCTCCAGCCAGGTGGGCAGGGGATAGAGCAGCAGACAGCGCTCGAAATTTGCGGTGATGATCATTTGACCCCCGCAAGCATCGAGCAGCGACTGACGATAACGGGCCGGCATTGCGACACGCCCCTTCACGTCAACTGTCAGTAGATTCGCACCTCGGTACACAGGCTCCTCCATAGCACCGGTGATCCACTATTCACCACATAATTCCCCTTCACTGCACTATAGGTCGCGTTTCACCCCCCTGTCAAGGAAAAAGATATGTATAAACAGACACTTGGCTCACAGAGTCAATGCAAAAGTGTGTCTAGAAAAAGTGCATGTTTTACAGCGTGTTACTGATTACTATTCATGCGGGACATAACGAGTGGCAAAAATCGGGCAGATAGGCACGGGAGGACGGTGGAGGCCTGTTTGGGCCTCCACGTCCACAACGGTCATCAGAAGGAGTCAGCCTGTAAGCCGGGTTCTGTCGAGAACAGTCATTCATCTGGGACGCGTGTCGCCACGCGCCTCGAGCAGCCTACCCGAGGGCTTCCGCGGGCCGCGGTTGGCGGTTTTACCCGCCCTGCCCCCCTATTTGGCCTTGCTCCGGATGGGGTTTTCCCTGCCGTCCCTGTTGCCAGTGACGCGGTGCGCTCTTACCGCACCTTTTCACCCTTACCTGTGCCTCTCCCGAGGGAGAAGGCCATCGGCGGTTCATTCTCTGTGGCACTTTCCGTGGGTTTGCACCCCCCAGGCGTTACCTGGCATCACACCCTGTGGAGCCCGGACTTTCCTCCATGGCTTGCGCCACAGCGACTGTTCGGCCGACTCCGTTGCGGATTTTAGCACGCCGTCACCAGGCTCATTGGCACAAACCCGAACCCCTTGCCTTGAGTAGCTGGCCAGGCTTGATGCACCGCAGGTTTCATTTGTCCTGGCGCGAAGCCGCGAGTTGCAAGGCCCGCTCATACAACGCATTTTTCTTCAGGCCGCAGAGTCGTGCTGCCATCCTTGCTGCCTCGCTCACACCCAGTCCCTCCAGCAGCGCCGAGAGCAGCTCATCCACTGTCACGTTCACCTTGTCAGGGTCATGTGGCTCAGGCACCCCAGCGATCATGAGCACAAACTCACCGAGGCTGCGCTCCGGCTCGGCAGCCATCCATTGGCGTACCTCGGCTGCGGTCCCGGACACCACCTGCTCGTGGATTTTGGTCAGTTCCCGCGCCAGTCCGAGCCCACGTTCCGCGCCAAGTGCCGCCACCACATCGTCAAGTGCGTCGCAGATACGGTGGGTGGACTCATAGCAAACCACCGTGCGCGGCTCCTCCCGGAATACCTCCAGCCGCTTGCGCCTTGCTGAGGATTTGTGCGGGAGAAACCCCTCAAACACGAAACGATCCGTCGGCAACCCTGCAACAGACAGTGCGGCGATCAGCGCTGACGGTCCGGGTACGGCGAATATCGGCAAGCCCTCTGCGCGAGCCGCTCGAACCAGCTCAAAGCCCGGGTCACTGACCAGCGGCGTGCCCGCATCGGATATGAGGGCGACATTCAATCCGCGCTTGAGCATATCCAGCAGCTCGCGGGTTTGACCCGACTCGTTATGCTGGTGCAAGGACAGCATGCGCTTGTGTATCCCCAGATGCTGCAGCAGCTTGCCGCTGTGCCGGGTGTCTTCCGCTGCAATCAGGTCAACCTCCCCCAGTATTCGCCGGGCTCGCGCGCTCAGGTCCTCCAAATTACCAATCGGGGTTGCCACTACATATAAATGGCCCGGCGGATGACTCATGGCGTGATTCCTGTTCTGGCGATGAAAACGGATGGGCGCAGCATCGAAAACCTTCGGCTATGATAGGTCTGCCTGTGTTGCCCTGTCAGGAT